>CAIQBC010000283.1 GCA_903869955.1 uncultured Opitutia bacterium | reverse complement strand
TCCACCCGCTCTCCGTCCAACAGAAAGGCGATCTGCGGAGCCGGGCCACCCCGCCCGCCGCCGCGGCGGACGGCTGCACCCCCGGCCACCGCCGCAGGGGCCGGTGGCGGCGCGCCGCGGGTGCCATAGGCCCGGACGTGAATCTGGTAGGTGCCATCCACCGGAAATTCGTGGTCGGTGTAAATTTCACCCGCCGTCATTAACCAGCGGCCGAGCAGCGGCGTGCCCGTGCCCCCGCCGGTGTTGACGTCCAAGGGTGCCAGCCGGTTCGGATCGTTCTTCGGCACCGTGCCCTCCATGACGGCGGTGAGGGTGCCGTCGTATACCTTCATCGGGGGCGGCTTGATCGGGTCGGAATGCACCACCGTGTCGAGGGCGATGCGTGCGGCGGCAAGGTATTTCTCCATCAGAACCGGCGCGACGGAAAGGACGTCGCCGTTGTTGTCGAAGCCGTAGCCCGCCAGATCCACAGGAAACGCGTCGGCAAGGCGGATATCAATGCCGAGCAGGTCGCGGAGGGTGTTGTTGTATTCGGCGCGGTTCAGTCGGCGCAACGTGACCCGGCCCGGATCGCGGGGACCGGCTTGACCCGAGGCCAGGTACCCCTCGAGCCAGGCCACGACCTTGGCCTGCTGCGCCGCCGGGGGGCGGGCCTCGGTGCTGGGGGGCATCTCCTGGTGGGTGAGCCGGTCCAGCGCGTTTTCGAGCGCGGTGTGGTTCTGGGCGAGGGTGGCGGCATCGGTCAGGAGGTCGAGCCGCAGATCGTTCTCATGCGTTTTCTCCCCGTGGCACTTGTAGCAATTTGTCGCCAGGAACGGCTTCACCGCGGCCTGAAACTCTGCCCATGTGGCGGCCGGTTTGACCGGTACCGCCGGGGCGCGCGCGGCGGGGCGGACCGCCTCGCTCGTGCAGGATGCGAGCAGGAGCAGCAGCAGTGCGGTGCTGGCGAGAGCGGCGCCAATGAGGGGTGCGGGTTTCATCTGGAATAACTGGCCCGGAGCGGCCAACGCCATCGCAGCAGCACGACGGCCCTCGTCACCTCAGGTTCCCAACATGCTGCGGCGGACTGGGTGTCTGTCAAGCGTTTTTTAGCCCGGCACCAGCAAAACTTGCCCGTGCCCCATTCCGCCTTTGACGCCTCGCCGCCAACTCGCACGCTCGCTGGCTTGACCACGTTTTTCATCGCCCTCGGAGCCGCCGCGTTCTCCGCCCTCGTGGCGTGGCTGGCGCTCCGCCAGCGGGCCGCCGTGCTGGCGGAGCGCCTGCGTGCGCGGGAGGAGGAAACTATCCGCCTTGCCGCCGACCTCGCTGGCTTGCACTTGCAGCTCACGGAATTGTCCCGGCTGAAATCCTCGGCCGAGGCCGCGCTCGCCGCCGAGCGGGCGTCCGCCGCCGAGAAAATTGCCGCTCTCACGGATGCGCAGGAGCGGCTGAAAACCGAGTTCAGATCACTTTCGGCCGAAGCGCTCAGCAAAAATACCGACGAATTTCTCAAGCTCGCCCGCGAAACCTTTGGCCAGCTCCACCAGCAGTCCGCCGGCGAGCTCGAAAAACGCCAGCAGGCCATTGACGCGCTGGTCCGACCGCTGCGTGAGTCACTCGACAAAGTCGGCGCGAGTGTCGTTGAAATGGACCGGACGCGGGCCGACGCCTATGGTCGCCTCTCGGAGCAGCTCAAGTCGCTCGGTACCGCGCAGGCGCAATTGCAGTCCGTCACCGGCAATCTCTCGACCGCGCTGAGCGCGAGCAAGACCGCCGGAACCTGGGGCGAACTCCAGCTCCGCCGCGTCGTCGAGCTCGCCGGCATGACGTCCTACTGCGATTTCGTTGAGCAGACCACGCAAGGCGGCGGCGCGCGCGAACGGCCCGACCTCGTCGTACGTCTGCCCGGCGGCCAACAGATCGTCGTGGACGCCAAGGCGCCCAACGAGGCCTACCGCGAAGCGGCCAACGCCACCGACGAACCGGTGCGCGTCGCCAAGCTCGCCGAGCACGCCGCCAAGGTCCGCGGCCACATTGACGCACTCGGCGCGAGAAATTACTGGGAGCAGTTTCTGCCCTCGCCCGAATTCGTCGTGCTGTTCCTGCCCGGCGACCAATTTCTCTCTGGCGCGCTGCAAGGCGACCCGTCGCTCATTGACCGCGCCATCGCGAAAAAAGTGCTGCTCGCCACCCCCGCGTCGCTGATCGCTTTGCTCAAGGCGGCGCACTACGGCTGGCGGCAGGAGGATGTCGCGCGCAATGCCACGGTCATCGCCGAAGTCGGTCGCGCGCTTTATGACCGTATCGCCAATTTTGCCGACAATCTCGACAAGGTCGGCCGCGGACTCGAAACCGCCAACAAGGCCTACAACTCCGCCGTCGGCTCGTTCGAGCAGGCCCTTCTGCCCGGCGCCCGCAGGTTCGTGGAGCTTGGAGCCAAGGGCGCAAAGGAATTGCCCGAGCCGGGGCCGGTGGAAACCACCCCGCGCGATCTCACCAAGCGAACCTGAAGCGGCCCATCCTCAAGCAGGGCAGTTTAGGTCGGAGCGGGATGTATTCTGCGCGAAACGTGGGCCGAGGTCGGGCGTGCGACCTTTCATCACGGCCTCCAGGAGGTCGCGGCTCGAAAAAATTGTCACCCGTTCCCCGAGATGCCGCGTCAGTTCATGCTGCGGGTTGTTCAGCTCGACAAAAATTGTCGCGTGGGGTGCAAGTTTCAGGATGCGCGCGCAGGTGTGCAGCGTCTTGAGGTCGGGGTCGAGATAGCGAATATTGGCATAGAGAAATACCACCTCCGCGGCCCCGATGTTCGCCTGCCGGAGCGCCGCCGGGCTGATCGGCACGCCCCGCACAAAATGATGCTGCGGGTAGGGTCTCACCTGCACCAGATCGGTGACAATGACGACCTCGCGCCGCGCCAACCCGGGATAGAGCGGCAGCGCCTGGATCAGCTCGTCGGCAAATGCCGTATATTCGCAGATGACGACATGGCCGGTGGCATGCACCGGCGCGGTGCCGAGGTGACGGCGGTTGGTGAGGCCATGCAGCGAATCGGCGGTGATGGTGATGAAATTGGTGTAGCAGTAAATTCCGACGATGATCGTCACCACCGCCGCGAGGCGTCCCTGCGGCGTGACCGGCGCGATGTCGCCGTAGCCGACCGTGGTGGAGCTGACAAACCACCACCACAACACGTCCTGATAGGACCTGATGTGCGGGTTGACCCCGTGCTCATGAACCCAAAACACCCACGTGGTGCCAATGAGGCTGACGACGAGCAGCAGGAGGAGGAAACGGAGGTGCCGGATCATCCGCTTTCGCTACCGGACACCCACACGCAGAAGCAAGCCGCAACGATCACCCGCCGTTAAGCCCGTCGTGGCAGGGAAACGACTCGCTCATCGGGCCCGTGGATCGGGCGAAATTTTACCTGTGGCCCACCCCTACGCCGGTGCCGCCCGGGGGCCGCTCATCCGGCGAGGCCGCAGCGGCGCAACAACGCCCCGGGATCGGGGTCGCGGCCCATGAAATCGCGAAACAGCGCCGCGGCGTCCTCGGAATTTCCCTTGCGCAGAATTTTCTCGACGAACGCCTGGCCCGTTGCCGGGTTGAAGACCCCTTCGCGCTGGAACCGCGTGAAGGCATCGGCGTCGAGGACCTCCGCCCACTTGTAGGAGTAGTAGCCCGCCGCGTAGCCCACCGGGTCGGAGAACAGGTGGCCGAAGCGCCGCACCAGCGTGCGCCCCGGTGGCTCGGTTGGGATCATGCAGCCGGCCACGGTCGCCCGCGCCTTTGCCTCCAGGTCGCCATCGAGAAACTCCGCCGTGCGCGCATGCAGCGCGAGGTCCATCTGCCCGAATTGCAACTGCCGCATCATCGCGCACGCCGCGCGGAAATTTCTGGCCGCGACCATCCGCTCAAACAGCCGGTCCGGAACCGGCGCACCCGTCGCGTGGTGCCGCGCAAACAGGTCGAGGCAGGCGCGCTCCCAGGTCCAGTTCTCCATGATCTGTGACGGCAGCTCGACAAAATCGCACACCACGTTGACCCCATTGAGCGACTTGACCGCCACCTCCCCCAGCAGATGGTGCAACAGGTGGCCGAATTCGTGAAAGACCGTCTCGACCTCGCGATGGGTGAGCAGCGCCGGCTGCCCACCGGGCTGCGTGGAGCCGGCCAAATGGGCCGAGGAAACGGGCGGTGTCATGTTCCCGCACATCAGACCGAGGTGTGGCGCGCGGGTGCCGTCGGGCTGCGGGCCGCCCGTGATAAGATAATTCATCCACG
>CAIQBC010000282.1 GCA_903869955.1 uncultured Opitutia bacterium | reverse complement strand
TCTGCGCATACTGCGTGCAGATGTGGACGACCTCCTTGGAGGCCTCAATCGAGGCGGTGGCGGCGTCGAGCCGCATGTGCTCCTTGATGTAGACGACGGCGCGGTACGCGCCCGTGACGACGGCCTGCATGCTCGCGCCGGTGAACCAGTAGATGACGGCGCCGCCCATGAGCAGGCCCATGACCGCCTCGGGGCGGACGAGGGAGAGGCGCTCGATGGTATTGGCGAACTCAGGCCGGGACTTCAGCATGATGATGATGCCAAAGATCATGGTGGTCGCGCCGACGACCGCCGTGCCGATGAGCACGGGCTTGGCGGTGGCCTTGAAGGTGTTGCCCGCGCCGTCGGCCTTCTCGAGCTGGTGCTTGGCATGCGCGAAGTCGGGCGCGAAGCCGAAGTCGCGCCCGATCTCGGCGGCGATGCCGGGGCGTTTTTCAATCTGGGAGAGCTCGTAGATGGACTGGGCGTTGTCGGTCACGGGGCCGAACGAGTCCACGGCGATGATCACCGGGCCCATGCTGAGAAAGCCAAACGCCACGAGGCCGAAGGCGAAGATGGGCGCGGCGAAACGGAAGGCCTCCGGCATCATCGCCTGGAAGGGATCCTGGGCGGCAAAATAACCCGCGCCAAGCATCAGCGCGAGGATGACCAGCCCCGTCCAGAACGCGGAGAAATTGCCCGCCACCAGGCCGCTGAGGATGTTGAGCGACGCGCCGCCCTGCCGCGAGGAGGTCACGACCTCCTTGACATGGCGCGACTCCGTGCTGGTGAAAACCTTCGTCATCTCGGGGATGAGCGCGCCGGCGGCGGTGCCGAGCGAAATGACGGTCGCCAGCGTCCACCACAGGTCGGGGCCGCACAGCGGGTGGTGCGCGAGCAGCAGCCAGCTCGCCGCGTAGGTCACGACGATGGAGACGACGGAGGTGAGCCACACGAGGTTGGTGAGCGGCTGCTCAAAGTTGAAGTCGCGCGAGCCGCCGAAGAGGACCTTGCTGATGGCCTCGTTGGCGAGGTAGCTGACGAGGGAGGTGAGCACCATCAGGATGCTCATGGCGAAGAGCCAGAGGATGAGCACCGCGCAGAGCGGCTGGGACTCCGGGGCGCCAAACGTGAGCGCCAGGAACGCGATGAGCGCGACGCCGGTGACGCCGTAGGTCTCGAAGCCGTCGGCCGTCGGGCCGACGGAGTCGCCGGCGTTGTCGCCGGTGCAGTCGGCGATCACGCCGGGGTTGCGCGGGTCGTCCTCCGGCAGGTTGAAGACGATCTTCATCAGGTCCGCGCCGATGTCGGCGATCTTGGTGAAGATGCCGCCGCCGATGCGCAGGCACGATGCGCCGAGCGACTCGCCGATGGCGAAGCCGAGGAAGCACGGCCCCGCCAGCTCGCGCGGCAGGAACCGCAGGATGCCGATCATGCAGAACAGCTCGGTGGCGATGAGCAGCAGGCCGATGCTCATGCCGGACTTGAGCGGGATGGAGAGCGTGGCGAGCGGCCGGCCCTGCAGCGCGGAGAACGCGGTGCGGGCGTTGGCCACGGTGTTGATGCGGATGCCGAACCACGCCACGCCGTAGCTGCCCAGCATGCCGACCACGGAGGCGCCCAGGATCATGGCCACGTGCCTGGGCGGCTCGCCCAGCAGCACGCCAAAATACGAGCCCATGCAGACCGCCACGAGCACCCAGAGGATGGCGAGGAACTTGCCCTGCTGGAACAGGTAGGTCTTGCACGTTTCCCAGATGATCTGGGCCACGTCGGTCATCAGGGGATGCACCGGCAGTCGTTTCGTCTGGAGGTATTGCCACCAGCCGTAGGCCATCGCGAAGACGCAGACCACCAGCCCGATGGTCAGCAGCGTCGCGCCGCTGAGCGCGCCGCCAAAGAAGCTGACCGACGTGAGGTCGGGGATGCGAATGTCCACCTCGCTGGCATGCGCGAGGGAGGGTGCCAGCACGGGCAGGGCGAGGGCCGCCAGCAGCTTTGGCCGGATGTTGGGCAAGGTCACAGTAAGCACGGGTTTGGACAGGGGAGAGGGGCCGGGCAAGTTGCGGGGCCGGCGGGCCGGCGGCGAGCAAAAATGTGACCCGCTCCAAGGCCGCCAACTGGTATTAGGCTGATTTCTCCCCGCGGATTGTACGGATATCCATGAATCCTCAAAGGCAGGGACGGCTCTCCGAGCCGTCCGCGGACGCCATGGAGTGACTGCCCGGCCAAAATGCGTCACTCCCGGGCGAACTCCCCGCTCGACTCCCGGCCATCGCCCGATTATTCGTCATGCCAGCGCCGCGCGGCATCGAAATGCTGCGCGCCCGCCACCCATCGCATGAAAATCAAATCGGCTGTCTTTACGGTCAGCGCCCCCGACTTCCCGTCGTGTCCGCCGGCCTTCCGGCCGGAGTTCGCGTTCATCGGCCGGTCCAACGTGGGCAAGTCCTCCCTGATCAACCTGCTCACGGAGCAGAAGCAGCTTGCCAAGGTTTCCGACACCCCCGGCAAGACCAAGCTGATGAATTTTTTTCTCATCAACAATGTCTGGAGCCTCGTGGATTTGCCCGGCTACGGCTACGCCCATGTGTCCAAGGCCGACCGCGCGGGATTCCAGCGCGCCATCATGGACTACCTCACGGAACGGACCACCTTGGCCGGCGTGTTTGTGCTGATTGACTCCCGGCTTCCGCCCCAGGCCATTGACCTGGAGTTTCTGGAGTGGCTGGCAGGCTACCCCGTGCCGTTTGCGCTGGTCTTCACCAAAGCTGACAAGCAGTCGGCGAGCGCGACCCAGACCAGCATCGGGCTGTTCCAAAAGCAATTTGCCCTGCGAGGCGGGAAGCGGCCGCAGATTTTCATTACTTCGGCCAAGACCAAGGCCGGGCGGACGGAGCTGCTGGCCTTCATCGGGCAGACGCTGACCGGCCGGACTCAGGCCTGACCGGCAAGGCGCTGCCACCCGGCTCGTTTTATGCTCGGTTCGGGAGGGCACGGCTGTTACCGTTGCCTCCAAATCCGGTCCCGATGATCCGTTGTTTCGCCGCCTTCGCCACCCGCCTCGATTCCGTTTATGCGGACCAGTCTTATTTCACCCGGCTGAAGGCCCGGCTGCTCGCGTTTTTCAACCTGCTGCTCCTCGGGTGGCTGCCGGTCAACGTCGCCAAAATTTTCTGGCGCCATCTGCCCTACGCGGGCCTCCGGCTCGGCATGAATGCGGTTTTCGCCTTCGCCGCCTGCTGGTCGCTGCGGCGGCTGTTTCGGGGCCGGCTTGAGCCGGCGGGCAACGGGCTGGTGCTCGCGCTGATCGTCCCGATCCACTCCCTGGTGTTTTTTTCCCCGGCCTACGTCGAGCCGGTGAGCGTGGCGGTGCAGTTGCTCGCGTTCGACCTGGTGTTCCTGCTGCTTGCGCTGGTCTTTGCCTCCCGCGCCGCCGCCGTCGCCAGCCTGGCGTTTATCCTGGGGAGCCTGGGGTGGTTTTATGGGACCGCCCTGCGCCCGCAGCCTGTTCCGGGCTCGCTCGGCGTTGTCGCCGACACGCTGCTGTTCGACGGGCTGGCGGCCCTCGCCTTCATGTTTTGCCTCGGCCTCACGCTGGTCCGGATGATCGAGGCCGCCAACCGGCGCAGCGAGGAGGCGTTGCGGGCCACCCGGGCGACGAACGAAACCCTGGAAAAGCTCGTCGCGGAGCGCACCGCCGCCCTCGCCGTCGCGACGCGGCAGGCGCAGGAGTCCGCGCGCACCAAGGGCGAGTTTCTCGCCAACATGAGCCATGAGATCCGCACGCCGCTCAACGGCATCATCGGCTCGTCCGAGCTGCTCCGCCAGCGGCGCGACCTGCCGCCCGAGGCCGCCGAGCACGCCCGCCTCATCGCCGAGTCGGGCGACCTCCTGCTGCGGCTGCTGGGCGACATCCTGGATTTCTCCAAGATCGAGGCGGGCCAGCTCGCGCTGGAACAGCATCCCTTTGAGCTCACCTCCCTCGCGGGGGGCACCGTCGCGCTTCTCGCCGGCACGGCCCAGGCCGCCGGGGTGCAATTCCAGTTCACCGTTGCGCCCGGGTTGCCGTCGCACGTCGCGGGCGACAGCTACCGCCTCCGCCAGGTGCTGCTCAATCTCGCGTCCAACGCCATCAAGTTCACCCCAGCCGGCGGGCGCGTGCAACTGACCTTCGGCCCGGACGGGAACGTCTCCGGGGCCGTGCGTTTCGAGGTGCGCGACACCGGCATCGGCATGGACGCCGCAACGGCGGCGCGGGTCTTCGAGCGTTTTACGCAGGCGGACACCTCCACGACCCGCCGCTACGGCGGCAGCGGCCTCGGCCTCGCCATCAGTTCGCACCTGGTCCGCCTGATGGGGGGCCGGCTTGAAGTGGAGAGCGTGCCGGGGCGCGGCTCGGTGTTTTTCTTCAGCCTGCCGCTCTCCGCCGTGGACGCCCCCGCCGCCGCCGCCCATGTCGCGGCCCGGCTGCACGCGAAATTCGGCCTGCGCATCCTCGTGGTGGAGGACAATGCGATCAACCGCAGCATCCTCGCCGCCCAGCTCACCCAGCTCGGCTGCACGGCCACGATGGCCCACGACGGCGAGGAGGCGCTGGTCGCGCTGGCCACCGCGCCGCTCCCCGACCTCATCCTGATGGACTGCCATATGCCGAGGCTCGACGGCTGGGAAACCACCCGCCGCCTGCGCGCGTGGTCCGCCGACCCGGATCCGACGCGCCGGCGCGCGGCCATGCTCCCCGTGATCGCGCTGACTGCCGCCGCGTTGGGCGATGAGCGCCGGCACTGCCTTGAGGCCGGCATGAACGAATTTCTCACCAAACCAGTGCGGCTGGCCGAGCTCAATGAGATGTTCCGCCGCTTTGCCCCCTTGCCGCCGCCGGCGGGGTAGCCAGGCCAAGCCCGGCCCGGCCATTTTTTCATCGCCACGCACCCACCGTGATTCACAGTCTGGCCCGCATCTCAAGTTCACCCTCAACCCCGTTTGGCCCCATGCATCCCAAAACTATCCCCTCATTGGCTTTCGCCGCCGCGCTCTGCCTGTTGCCCGCCGCCACCGTCCTCCATGCCGCCGCCGCGGCCCCTTTCGCCCCCGCGCCCGGCGCTCCGCTGCCCGACCTCGCCACGCTCAAGATCGCGCTTACCCTCACCGACGCGCAGGCCGCGCAAATCTCCCCCGTGCTCGACGCGCAGGCCAAGGCCGCCGCCGACTTCGCCGCCGCCGGCACGGCGATGAACGAGACCAAAGCCAAGATCACCGCCCTGCTCAACGACGCCCAGAAACCCCAGTTTGCCGCCCTCGGCGGCGCGCGTGGCGGGCGCGGTGGCGGCCGCGGTGGCAACGCCGCCCCCATGTCGGACGCCGACAAGGCCGAGATCGCCCGTCTCGACGGTTTCCCGGCTTGGAAAGCCGGCAGCGGCGACGGTAATTTTTCCATCGGGCCGGATTATGCCCCCGCTCCCGAGGCGACCCCGCGCGACGGCGTGCCGAAGGGCCGCGTGGAGCGCTTCACGATCAACGCCGCCGACAGCAAATTTTTCCCCAACACCGGCAAAAGCGGCGCCAAACCCACCCGTGAAGTGACGGTCTACATTCCCAGCCAATACGTCGCCGGCAAGCCCGCGCCCGTCATCGTCTCGTGCGACGCCTACGGTGTGAGCAACACCCGGGTGCCGTTGAATGAGCAGCAATTGCCCCGGATCCTCGACAACATGATCGCCGACAAACGCCTGCCCGCGATGATCGCGGTGATGATCGCCAACGGTGGCGGCGACGGCCCGGGCAGCGAGCGCGGCCTCGAATACGACACGGTGTGGGGCAAATACGCCGAGTTCGTCGAGGCGGAGA
This sequence comes from uncultured Opitutia bacterium, assembly GCA_903869955.1. Taxonomy (GTDB): domain Bacteria; phylum Verrucomicrobiota; class Verrucomicrobiia; order Opitutales; family Opitutaceae; genus CAIYUN01. The sequence continues at coordinate 8,127 of CAIQBC010000282.1, read as the reverse complement.
TTTTGCCCAAGGTCGAGAAAGACTACGGCGTGATGATCACGAAGGATCCCGACGGCCGCATGACGTTGGGCGGCAGCTCGGGCGGCTCGGCGGCGTTCAACATGGCGTGGTTTCACCCCGAGCTGTATCATCGCGCGCTCATCTACTCGGGCACCTTTGTGAACCAGCAGGCCGGCCCGGACACCCCGCACGGCGCGTGGAATGTCCATGAGACGATGATCCCAAGCTCCCCCGCCAAACCGCTCCGCGTCTGGCTGCACGTCTCGCAGAACGACAACAGCTCGACCGCGCCCTCTTCCGGTTTTCACAACTGGGTCATCGCCAACATCCACATGGCCGACGTGCTGAAGGCGAAGGGCTACCATTACGAGCTGGTCTATGCCAAAAACGCGGGCCACACGGACGGCAAGGTCATCGCCCAAACCTACCCGCAGGCCCTCGAATGGGTTTGGCAGGGCTACCAACCGGTGACGAAGTGAGCGGCGGGCGGGCGCCTACGGCTGGGTGATCCGCACGCGCATGAAGCGGCTGGCCGCGCCGCCGCCCGCCATGTCGCGCACCCGGATGCGCTCGCTGCCGTCGCCGAGCGTCGTGCGCTCCATCTCCTGCGTGGGCAGGCCGGCGCCGTTGACGAGGCCCGGGCCGTAGGCGTGGCCGGGCGTCCAGGTCGCGAGGTCGGCGGAGACCTCGACGGTGTAAACGAGGTCGGCGCGGTCGGGCGGTCGGATGAAGGTGAGCTCGAGGCGGGTCGTGCCGGCGTCGTCCACGGTCGTGATGACGGGCACGCCGGCGCTCGTGCCGCCGCCGGTTGCGCCGGCGGGAGGCACGCCGGGCGCCTGGGGGTCGAGGCCGAGCCCGTATTCAAGCAGGTTGCTCAGGCCGTCGCCGTCGGGGTCGGCGGCCGGGTCGGCGTCCGCGCCGGCCAGCCCGAGCAGCGGTGCCCACGCCGCGAAGCCCGTCGGAGTGAACGCCACGCCGTCCACCCAGCCGGCATCCTCTCCCTGGCTCGCATACTCGTCCTTGATGTAGGACCATTTGACCGTGTGCGTGCCCTCGGCGAGAGTTTGGGTGAGTTGGGCCCAGCCAGGCGTGCCGGCGATCTGCGCCTGCTCCACCTCGTCCACGGTGAAATGCAGGATATCGTAGTTCGCCGTCGCGTCGGCCTCGGAAGAGACGTTCCACCAGAAGGTCAGCCGGCCGGGCCCGGTCACGGTGGTCTGCAGCCAGCTTTCCTTGTGATCGTTCATGATGACGCCGCTGCGGGCCGAAGCGATGCCGTCATGCACGGTCACGCCGTCCACCACCCACGGCGCGTCGCCGCCGCTGGTGAACGCGAGCGCGGCCGGCGCGTCGAGTGCCTCGGCCAGCGTGGCGGGCAGCACGGTGAGCTGCACCGCGCGCGCGCCGGAACCGGCGGCATTGGCGGCGGTGAGAGCGATGGCGTAGCTGCCCGCGACGCTTGGCGTGCCGGTGATCGCGCCGGTCGCGCCGGCGCACGCCAGCCCCGGCGGCAGGCCGGTGGCGGAGAAGGTCGCGCTGCCGCTGCCGCCGGCCGACTGGATTTGGTAGCTGAACGCCGCGCCCGCCGTGGCCGTCGCCGTGGCCGCGCCGCGCACGACCGGCGCGAGCGTGGCCGCCGGCGAGATCGTCCCGGTCACGCGATACTGGCCGACGCTCCCGTAATCCGACCAGCCGGTCGCGCTCGAACCCTGGCCGACACTGGTGACGCCGAGGTAATAAATTCCTGGCGCGAGGCTGGTGGTGAGCGCGGGGAAGAGCGACGCCGCCGGGTGGGAGAACGTCACCGTCGCGCCCGCGCTGTCGAACAGCGTGAGCTTCGCGTCGAGGTTGGGCAGGTTTTCGTCGGTCGTGCCGGTGTAGTCGTCGGCGACGGCCAGAGACACGGTGCCGCCCGCGGCGAAGACAAACATGTCCGTCCCGCCGGTGCGTCCGATGACACCCGCGAGGCTGACGGTGGTCGCACCTGGCGCGGCGAGCGCGAGCGCCTCGGCGGTTGTGCCGGCGTTGCTGGCGGCGCGGTAGCCGGTGTGGTTGGTGATGTCGGCGATGATGGCGAGGTCATCCTCGGGATTGTTGGCCAGCAAGGCGCCGTCGGTGTAATCGCCATCGTTCCATTGGGTGACGGCCCGGTCGTAGGGTGCGCCCATGATCGGCCCCCAGCCCGTCGTCCCGGAGCCGCGCCCAAAATAGTATTCCTGATACGCATGGCTTCCGTCGAAATGCTTCAGCCCGTCGTCCGACAGCCCGTCATGCGACAGCCCGAGCGTGTGGCCCACCTCGTGCGAGACGGCAAACGCGATGTTCATCACGCGGTTGGTTGCGGAATACCGCCCCGACATGATCCAGCAGGGAACGTCCGCCGTCGCGTCGCCCACCCCGGCCTCGGCCCACGAAAACAGGAAGGCCACCCCGGCGGCCCTGGGGAAAAACCAGTCGCTGTTGTCGCTCTCGGGCTGGTTGTCCGCCGTGAGCTTTGCCGTGAGGATGCACCGCATCCGCTGGTTTGGCAGCGCCGCATCGTAACGGGCGCGGCTCGTCGTCACACTGATCCGGAACGGCCGGTAGTCCTCGGCCACGCGCCGGCGCACCTGCTCGATCTGCGCCGCATCCAGCCCGCTGGGGGCGGCGACGATGGGGCTGCCGAAGTTCCAGGCCGGGTCGTCAACGGTTTCACCGTCGCAGTCGAGATAGATGACCGCCGCAAAACCGAGGTCGGGTTCGGGCATCGTGATCGCGTCCGCTCCGCCCCCCGCGCCGCTGCCGGCGGGCGCGGTGGCGTCTGCTGACGCGGGACCGGGGTTGGCCGGGGGCGGCGGCAACTCGCAGAGGACGAAGCTGCGCGGCTTTTCCAGCAGGTAGGCCGCGCCGTCTGTCCCCGTTCGCACCAGATAGGCGACGGCGCTTTGCGCGGGCAAAATCGTCCCGGCCGTCGTGCGGGCGCCCGCCCCGATGCCAAAGGTGAAGCTCCCTCCGTCCGCGAGCGCGCCACCGATGAGCACGCGTCCGTCCGTCTCATGCCGCACGACGTTGACACGCCCCTCGGCCACGCGCCCGTCGAGCAGCCCGAGCCGCACCCCGTCGCCCGCGTGCAACGCGTCCGGCCGCGCCAGACCGCCAAGCTCGACGCGCGCCGCCCGCTCGACGTGTTCCGCCGTCGCCGGCACGGCGAATTTGGGCGCCAGCGGCAGCCGCGCCGGGTCGGCCAGCGCCGCCACCCGCCACAGCGTCGCCGATTGCAAGGGGCTGGTCACGTTCGCCGGGTTCGGGGAAGCCGCCGTTGCGGCCGCTGCTCCCTTTTCCGGTCCGGTGGCCGGAGCCGAGGCTTGGTTGCCCGCCTGCAACCACCAAGCCAGCAGCAGGGCTGCGCTCAGCGCGACCCACCGCCCGACCGAAAATGTGCGCTTATGCGGCCCCATGCCCGCACTCTGCCTGCCCGCCGCCGGGCGTCAACCTCCCCGCTGCTTGGGCCCCACGTCCGCTGGGGCGGCCATCCGTTGCCATCACAACCAATGGCACGGCGCGATAACCGCGCTTGCTTCGCCCTGCGCCCGCCCTGACAAACGCGCCGCCCTGCGGCGGCGCCATGACGTTTCCCTTCTACCTCGATTTTTTCGGATGGCAGTTGCACCCGCATCTCGTCTTCGAGGGGCTGGGCTACTTCCTGGGGGCCCGGCTTTATTTCTCGCTCCGCCGCCGCGCCCGCGCAACCCCGCTCCCGCTCGAGACCAACCTCTGGATTCTCGTCGGCTGTGTATTCGGCGCGTGGGCCGGCTCCAAGCTCCTCGCGTGGGCCGAGTCGCCCGCGCACTACCTCGCCGTCTTTCGCGCCGATCCCCGCGGGTTGCTCGGGGGTAAGACCATCGTCGGCGGCCTGCTCGGCGGCTGGGCCGGCGTCGCGCTGGCGAAACGCGCCTGCCGCGTCGTCCGCTCGACCGGCGACCTCTTCGTTTATCCGCTCGCCCTCGGCACCGCCGTCGGGCGCGTCGGCTGTTTTCTCACCGGGTTGGCCGACCGCACCTATGGCGTCGCCACGACGTTGCCTTGGGGCGTGGACTTTGGCGACCACGTGGCGCGCCACCCGACGCAGCTCTACGAGAGCCTCTTTGTCCTCGCTTGGGCGCTGGTGCTCCGGCTCGCCGCCCACCGGGGTCGGGGCTTCCCGCCCGGCGCGCTCTTCCGCCTCTACCTCGCGGGCTATCTCGCGTTTCGCTTCCTCGTCGAGTTCATCAAGCCCCGGGAACTGCTCCTCGGCCCGTTCAGCGCGATTCAACTCGCCAGTCTCGCCGGCGCGACGCTCTCCCTCGTCACTCTCCGCCGGCCCGCGCCGTCAATCCAAAATCCCCAATCCAAATTCAAAATTTAACCATGGACCGCCCCTACCTCTACGCCGAGCTGACCAACTCCCTCTGCTCGCACTGCCTCCGCAAAATCGAGGCCAAGGTCATCATTCAGGACGACCGCGTCTACCTCCAAAAACGCTGCCCCGAGCACGGCCCCGAGCGCGTGCTCATCTCGACCGACGTCGCCTACTGGCACCAGACGCGCCGCTTCCTCAAGCCCGGCCAGATGCCGCGCAAGTTCAACACGCCCATCCTCCACGGCTGCCCCTACGACTGCGGCCTCTGTGCCGACCATGAGCAGCACAGCTGCCTCACGCTCGTCGAGGTCACCGACGCCTGCAACCTTGCCTGCCCCATCTGCTACGCCGAGTCCTCGCCCAAGCGCACCACCCACCGCTCGCTCGCGCAGATCGAGTTCATGCTCGACGCCATCGTCCGCAACGAGGGCGAGCCCGACATTGTCCAGATCTCCGGCGGTGAGCCCACCATCCACCCGCAATTTTTCGAAATCCTCGACGCCGCAAAACGCCGCCCGATCAAGCACCTCATGCTGAACACGAATGGCGTCCGCATCGCGCAGGACGCCGACTTCGCCAAACGCCTCGCCGACTACGCGCCCGGTTTCGAAATCTACCTCCAGTTTGACTCGCTCCGCGCCGACCCCATCCGGGCCCTCCGCGGGGCCGACCTCCTCGACATTCGGCGCCGCGCCCTCGACCGCCTCAACGAGCTCAATCTTTCCACCACTCTCGTCTGCACGTTGAAAAAGGGTCTCAACGACGACGAACTCGGCGCGATCGTGGACTTCGCCCTCACGCAACGCTGCGTGCGCGGCGTCACGCTCCAACCCATCCAGCACGCCGGTCGCTCGGAGAATTTCGACCCCGCCCGCGACCGCCTCACGCTTTCCGAGGTCCGCACCAGCCTCCTTGCGCAGTCCAGTGTCTTCCGCCCCGACGATATCATTCCCGTTCCCTGCCACCCCGACTGCCTCGCGATGGGCTACGCGCTCAAGCTCGGCGGCAAGGTCACGCCGCTCACCAGCCTCATCCCGCGCGACACGCTCCTGCGTGGCGAAGGCAGCACCATCGTCTATGAGCGCGATCCCGAGCTGCGCGCCGCGGTCTTCAACCTCTTCTCCACGCACCACTCGCCGATGAGCGGGGCCGACGCCCTTCGCCAGCTCCTCTGCTGCCTCCCGCTCGTGCAAACGCCCGCCGCCATCGGCTACGAAAACATTTTCCGCGTGCTCATCATCCAGTTTCTCGACGCGCACAATTTCGACGTCCGCAGCGTGAAAAAAAGCTGCATCCACATCGCGCATCCCGACGGCCGCATCATCCCCTTCGACACCTACAACCTCTTCTATCGCGACGGCAAAGAGGCCGTGTGGCGCAACGCCCAAACTCCGCCCAATAAATCCCATGGAAACCCAACCGCCCAATCTCCCGCCACCATCTCCGCCTGAAACCAAGAAATCCGCTTGGGCGCTATGGGGCGCAATTGTCGGTGCGATCTCCTCAACTCTTATTTTGCTCCTGCGTCATTATGGCGAGCCGGCAAACGAGGGGCTCGGTATTCTCAGCGCGATAGCCAATCTTGCGGCGCTTTTGGTCACGCCTTTGGTGGCGCTTGCCCTCACGTTTCCGAAGCGCACGCGCTCCTTTGGCCTCGGCCTGCTGCTCGCCGTCGGTGTCTGCTGGCTCGTCGAGCTGGCCATCTGCGGCGGAGCCGCCGCCTTTAGCTGAAAGTTTATTGGAACCGCCACCGCCCAACAAAGCCCATGGAGGCCCAACCACCAAATATTCCTGCTCACGCGAATCCCAAACCGCCTGAGTCGGCCCCACCGCCCGTATCCAAGTTTCATCCCGGCCAGGCGGCCGCAGGCTTTTGCGCGGTGGTCGTGCTGGCGGTGTTCATCGTCGTCTTTGCAAACTCTAGGGTGGCCGACCTTGGCATAGCGTTGTTTGGTCTCTTGCCGTTTATATCTTTGTTGCTCGTGGGCCGTCGGCGCACGCGCAGCTTTGGCCTCGGCCTGTTGCTTACCAGCGGCCTCGTTTTGCTCGCCTATGTGACCATCTGCGGTGGCGTCGCCGTCCATCCGAGAAAGTGAGTCGCAGTTCTCAAATCAAAATCTCGCCATGAATGAACCCCGGCTCCCTCCGCCAGAGATCAAAACATCCACGTGGGCCATTCTCGGCGGCGTCGCCGGCGCGACCATCGTGCGGCTGGGGCCGGGCGGAGTTCTGGTCGCCGCCCTGCTGCTGGCTGTTGCTGCTGCACTGGCGATCCAGGCGAAAACGCGCCGCCATGGCCTCGGCCTGTTGCTGGCCTGTGGCGTCGGGGCGCTTGTTGCCGGCGGCATCATGCTGGTGATGCAAGCACCGCTGGCTTCTGCATGGCTGACCCTCGCTGTCGCACTAGGCTTGGTTTTAGTTTCATTTTTTCGGCCAAAACCTGACCAGCCTCGTGACCCCGCACCAGAATCGCTCCAGACTCGCCGCTCCTCACCGAAAGGCGTGGGCCTTTTGCTGCTCAAGTTGATCGGCCCGGTTGTTTTTGTCCCGGTCGTACTTAGCATCCTCTGGATCGGGTTTGGAGTCTCGGCGACTGGCAATGTCGGCGGTGGGGTTGTTATGCTCTGCCTCGGCTTGCTTGCCGTCTGGGGCCTCGTCAAACGAGGCCACGGCGGCTGTGCGGTTCTCATCCTCCTTCTGCTCGGCATGATGTTGCTCCTGTTTTCCATCTGCGGCGGCGGTCAGCATATCTGAGCCAGCGTCGAGTCCGCCTTGCGTTTCAATCGCTCAAAATTCAATCCCCGCCTGCGCCTTCACGCCGGTCTTGAACGGGTGCTTCAGCTCGCGCATCTCGGTCGCGAGGTCGGCGAGCGCGAGCAGCTCGGGCAGCGCGCCGCGGCCGGTGATGACGACGTGCTGGCTGGGATGCTTCGCGCGGAGCGCGGCGAGCACCTCGTCCTTGCGTAGGTAATCGTGGGCCAGGACGATGTTGAGTTCGTCGAGCAGGACGAAACCAATCTCCGGGTTTTGAAAATAGCCGCAGGCGAGCGCCCAGCCCTCACGACAGCGTGCGATGTCGGCCGCGCGGTCCTGCGTGTCCCAAGTGAAGCCGCCGCCGACGCTGTGCCACTCGAGCAACGGTCCGCGCAGCACGCGCTCGGCCGCATCGTGGCCGCTCTTGATGAACTGGATGACGGCGCAGCGGCGGCCGTGCGCGAGCATCCGGGCGAGCATCCCGAAGGCCGCTGTGCTCTTGCCCTTGCCGTCGCCGGTATGGACGATCACGAGGCCGCGCTTTTCCTGGGCGGCGCGGATCTTGGCCTCCATCTCGGCCTGCAAGGCCTGCATGGCGGCGCGGTGCGCAGTTTCGGTGGCAGGGGAGGGCGGGGCGCTCATGGCAGTTGCAGCATCAGGTCGGGGGCCATGCTGGCGCGCACGCCAAAAACCTCCAGCAGCAGCGCGGGCGTGAGCACGGTGGCCGGCGGGCCGATGGCGCGCAGGCGGCCCTCGTGCAGCACGACGACGAGGTCGAGGCAGTGCGCGAGGCGCAGGTCGTGCAGGGAAAAGAGCAGCGTCTGGCCGCCGCGCGTGAGCTCGCGCGCGAGCCGGAGCGCGGCGAGTGCGTGGCGCACGTCGAGCGGGGCAAGCGGCTCGTCCCAGAGCTGCAGCGGCGCGCCGGTCGCGAGGGCGCGCGCGAGCAGCACGCGCTGGCGCTCGCCGCCCGAGAGGTGGGTGACGGGGCGCTCTGC
>CAIQBC010000281.1 GCA_903869955.1 uncultured Opitutia bacterium | reverse complement strand
TCGCCACCACGGTCAGCGTCGCGCTGGTGGGCATTGTGATGTGGGGCTCGCTGATGGGCTCGATGCTGCCTTTGATCATCAAAAGGGCCGGCTTCGACCCCGCGACCTCCAGCGCGCCATTCATTGCCACATTGGTGGACGTCACCGGGCTGATCATCTACTTCTCCGTCGCCGGGCTGATCCTGCACGGCACGCTGCTCTAGGGCCTGTTAACACCGTAGCCAGTAGGTTGGATAGCTGCGGAGCGGTGGGGGCATGAACTAACGCGAATGCTTTGGCAAGAATCCGGAAGAGCAGCAACGTCCACATCCTGCGATCCCTGAACAGTCTGCTGCCGCCGGAGGCGTTGTGACGGATACCCTGATGGCAGGCCATTGACCTGCTGGTGGGTGGCAGTGTTTTCGCAACCTTTGCCGAACTGTCGCCGTGTTGTCACAAACGGCGAGCAAGATGGCCGTCCAACACCGCCTTCGCGCCGGTGCGAACTGCGGCCCGACCACCCACCTCATTCCCCCCCCGCCATGCCGACCGAGATTCTGCACGAGATTGCCGCCCCTGCCCTGCTGAACTACCGCCGTACCGAGGTGGCGCTGTGTTTCCGCCCGGACGAGGAATGGGGCGCGTTGTGCAATCAAGCGCCCAACCATCCGCTGGAACTAAATGGCGGACGGATCCGCACGGCCGAGGCGCTTTATCAGGCGCTGAAATTTTCGCGGCATCCCGGCCTGCAGGAAAAAATCCTCGCCCAAGCCAGCCCGCAGGCGGCCGACCAGCTGGCACGGGACAACCGGGTGCTGGTGCCGGCCGATTTTCACCGGCTGCGGGTTGCCGTCATGTGGTGGGTGCTCCGCGTCCGGCTGGCCACATACCCCGCGCTGGGCGGGCTGCTCGCCGCCACCGGCACGCGGCCCATCGTCAAGCTGCGCTGCGACGATCTCTAATGGGGCGCCGCGCCCGTGGGCGATGACTGGCTGCGCGGGCAAAATGCCCACGGCCGCCTGCTCGTCCGCCTGCGCGAACTGCGGCAGGAATACGGCGCGGACTGGGCGTACGCGGTCGAGGCGCCGCCTGCCTCGCTGGGTTTGCGGCTGCTGGGCCGCGAGCTGGGGGCTTTCGTCGGCCGGGATAGCCCGCCCGCACCGTGCGAAGCCAGCCCGGGCCACGGGCCACTTTCCCCCGACGGCAGCACCAGCCCCTTCGTGGCGGCCGGCAGGCTGCTGGCGGCAGCATGACGGGCGCAACCGTACATGTATACCAAGCCATGGCCTGCGCGGGCCATGTCTCCGGCACGCCGGAAACAGCGCACGTTTCGACCAGCTTTATTGAACGCCAGAACCTGACCATGCGCATGTCCATGCGCCGGTTGGCACTGACGCAATTTGAAATCCCGCCTGAGGGTTGCGTTACTCAATTCGCGGGCCGCGTGGCACACAGGGCGCGATGATCTACGAGATTAAAACCTAAGCTTCATGATGAACCCAATCCCGTCTTGGGTCAACTCCCAGCCAACGGGCCAATCTCCCTCGGTGATAAAGTCGGTCGTGGGTAAAATCAGCCCCGCATCGGCCAGCTTCCCAAGGTGGTGTTTAGCCTTGACTGTATCCCATTCAAATTCCTCGCAAAAGACTTTCTCTGGAAGCCGCTCGTTATTTTGGGCAAGCCGCTGAAGTATTTTAACGCCCTCTGCGGCCATTTCTGGCATCGTTGGCAGATTCGAAAACTTCGCTTGCAGCTCAGCCAACTGACTAGATACGAGAGCGAACTTCGTTCTAAGGTCACTAAGCTCGGCCTTTAATTTGGTTTCCGCCTCATGTCTTTCAATCAGGCTGTCCAGCAGCTTAATTCCGGCGGCGACTGTCGCGGTGATGGTTGCTGGGTCTGGCATTTCAAGCGGCTTTAGCCGCCGCCGAGTCCAGCAACCCAATTACCTCCGTCAACTCCCAAACATGATCACTAATTTATTCTTCTTTTTCCTTCGCTTCGCGCTCTAAACGGTCGCTCGGTATTTTATCCCATGCCTTCTTTATCTTCGTCGCCAAGTCCAGGTATCCCATGAAAATCATCCTTCCCGGCGGCACCGGCCAGGTCGGCCGCGTGCTCACTCGCGCCTTCCTATCGGAGGGCCACGAGTGCGCCGTCCTCACGCGCCGGCCCGGCACGAACACGACCGCCGCCACACCCGGCCTGCGCGAGGTCGCGTGGGATGGCCGCACCCTCGGTCCGTGGGCTGACGAGCTGGAGGGGGCCGATGCCGTCATCAATCTCGCTGGCCGCACAGTGAACTGCCGTTACGACGAAAAACATCTTGCCGAGATGATGGCCTCACGGGTGGATTCAACGCGCGTCATCGGGCAGGCCATCGCCGCCGCAAAGCATCCACCACGCGTCTGGCTCCAGGCCGCCACCGCGACCATCTATGGCCACCGCTACGACGCCTCCAACGATGAGGAGACTGGGATCATCGGGGACCCGCCCGGCGTGCCCGCGCTCTGGGGCAGGAGTGTGGACATCGGCAAGGCTTGGGAAGCAGAAATCCACGCGGCCCGCACCCCGCACACGCGAAAGGTCATCCTGCGCACATCGCTCGTCATGAGCCCGGCCCGTGGCGGGGTCTTCCATGTGCTGGCTAATCTCTGCCGTTTCGGCCTTGGGCGGCAGGGTGACGGCCGCCAATACGTCTCGTGGATTCACGAACACGATTTCGTCGCAGCTGCGCAGTTCCTTATCGCGCGAGACGACCACTCCGGTCCGTTCAACCTTGCCGCGCCAAATCCTCTGCCGAACCGCGACTTCATCGCCGGCTTTCACGCCGCGCTCGGCACATGGTTGAGCATGCCGGTACCGGCGTGGGCCTTGGAGGTGGGCGCGTTTCTCATCCGCACCGAGACCGAGCTCATCCTGAAAAGCCGCCGCGTCGTGCCGACCCGCCTTCTCAAGAACGGCTTTGTCTTCCGCTACCCCGACTGGCCTGCCGCCGCCGCCGAGCTGACAGGGCGTTGGCGCAAGGGGTGACAAACTCGGCTTCCCGACCATCAAATGAAGCCAACCGCCACCGCCCTCCATTCACGTCCAACCACCACAACCTTTGACCGATGGCTGATGGAAGCGGGGCTGTTAGTGGTGGCGTGGGGCGAGGGCTGTATGCGGGTTTCGCTGTGTTCTGGCTCATCCCCCTGGCCGCATCGGTCGCGGTGTTCGACGTGCGGCCCTACCTGACAAACGGCTGGTGGCGCGCAGGCTACCACGCAACCAACCTTGCCTTCGGTGCACTGCCCTTCGCCTATGCGTGGCTGGCGCTGCGGGCGGGCTGATCCCCTGCCCTTCCAAGCCAGGCTACTCGCGGTGGTTTCCCCAAAACCCCGGCTTGCCGCCGGGCGGTTTCGCGCAACACTTGGCCGCGCTTCCGCCCATGCCCGCCTCCCGTCCCCGCATTGCCGTCGTCATCCCCGTGTTCAACGAGGAGGCCGTGCTGCCGGAGCTGTTCCGCCGGCTCGATGCCGTGTTTGCCGCACGGCCGGGCGAGGAGTGGGTCACGGTGCTGGTCAACGACGGCTGCCGCGACGGCAGCGCCACATTGCTCGCCGCCCGTGCCGCCGCTGTGACCGGCACCCGCGTGCTGGAGCTCTCGCGCAATTTCGGCCACCAAAGCGCGCTCGCCGCCGGCTTCGCGCATGCGGCCGACGCCGACGCGGCCGTCGCGCTCGACGCCGACCTGCAGGACCCGCCCGAGCTCATCCCGCAGCTCGTGGACGCATGGCGTGGCGGCGCGGAAATTGTGCTGGCCGTGCGCCGCTCACGGCAGGAGGGCGGGTTGCGGCGCGCGGGCTTCGAGGCGTTTCACGCGCTCTTCGGCCGGCTGGCGGACCTGCCCATCGAGCGCAACACCGGCACCTTCGGCCTGCTCGGGCGCGCGGCGGTCGAGGCGTTCAACAGCCTCCCAGAAAAGCATCGCTTCTTCCCCGGCCTGCGCGCGTGGATCGGCTTCAGGCCCGCCGAAATTTTTTACGACCGGCAGGAGCGCGCCGCCGGCCAGCCGGCGCAGACCTTGCGCCGGCTCGTGCGCTACGCACTCGACGGCGTGTTCAGCTTTTCCTACCTGCCGCTGCGGCTGCTGACCTACAGCGGTGTGCTGGTCGGCCTCGCGGGTTTCATCCTCGGGCTCTACTACCTCATCAAGCGGCTGATCAACGTCGAGACGGCGCCGACGGGCTTCACCACTCTGGCGATCCTCGTGCTGTTCCTCGGCGGTGTGCAGCTCATCGGCATCGGCGTGCTCGGCGAATACCTCGGGCGCGTCTATGACGAGGTGAAACGCCGGCCCAACTACATTATCCGCCGCAAGACCGGCTGCGACTGAACCCGCCGCCATGCCCGCCCTGCGCCGCGTCGCCATCGTCCTCCTGCTCGCGCTGTTCGGCTGGATGGCCGCAAGCGTCTCGGATAATTTCTGCACGACGGCGGACGAGATCGCCCACCTGACCGCCGGCTACGACTACTGGGCCAACGCCGCCTACAACCTCCAGCCGGAGAACGGCAACTTTCCCCAACGCTGGGCCGCGCTACCGCTGCTCGCGCAGGCACCGAGTTTTCCGCCGCCCTCCGACGAGGGGGCGCAGCAGGGCGATGTCTGGCGCGTAGGCTTCGATTTCTTCTACACGCTGGGCAATGCGCCGGACGCGCTACTGGCCAGCGGCCGCGCCATGATCGCCCTGCTCGGCGTTGCAACGGCGGCGCTGGTATTTTTCTGGTCGCGCTCGCTGTTCGGTAACGCGGGTGGCTTCGGGTCGCTGCTGCTCGCCGTGTTCTGCCCGGTGATGCTCGCGCACGCAGGCCTCGCCACGTCGGACATGGCGGCGGCGCTCGGCTTCACCGCCGCGCTGCTGGCGTGGTGGCGGCTGCTGCACCGCGTGACCGCAGGCCGCGTGCTCGCGGCGGGCGGCACGCTCGGGCTGCTGGCGGTGGCGAAATTTTCCTGCGTGCTCTTCGCGCCGGTCGCGGTGCTGCTGGT
>CAIQBC010000280.1 GCA_903869955.1 uncultured Opitutia bacterium | reverse complement strand
GGCCGGCTCCTTCAATCCAGGCTCCTGTATCCGGCCGCAGTCACGCGACGGTGTTCACCAGCGTGCCAATGGCGGCGATGGTGATGCGGATCTCGTCGCCGGAACGCAGGGTGAAATCGTCACCCGGCACGATGCCCGTGCCGGTCATCAGAAACGCGCCGTGGACGAAGGTGTTGTCGCGGAAGAGAAACTCCGCCAGTTCGGGGAAGGTGCGCTTGATCTGCCGGATCTCGATGGAGCCGGTAAAGACGCCCGCGCCAGCGCGCCGGATCTCGATGGAGATGGTGGTTTCGGGTGGCAGCGCGTCGCCGGTGATGAGGATGCACGGCCCGAGCGCGGCGGAACGGTCATAGACTTTGGCCTGCGGCAGGTAGAGGGGGTTTTCGCCCTCGATGTCGCGGGAACTCATGTCGTTGCCGATGGTGTAGCCGAAGATGCGGCCATTTTTGTTGATCGCGAGGGTGAGCTCGGGCTCGGGGACATTCCACTTCGAGTCGGAGCGGATGCGGACGGTCGTGCCGGGCGCGGCGACGCGATGCGGGTTGGCTTTGAAAAACAGCTCGGGGCGCACGGCGTTGTACACGAGGTCGTAGAATGTGCCGCCACCGGAGTCTTTCGACTCCTCCATGCGGGCCGTGCGACTGCGCAGGTAGGTGACGCCCGCGGCCCAGACTTCCTGGCGACCGATCGGCGCACCCGGGGTGGCGGGGGCAGACGCTGGCTTGCCGGCGGCCCACGCGCTGCGGGCGAGCGCGAGCGGATCGTCGGCCATAAAGAGGTCATCAACGGAGAGCGGCGTGGAGGGCCGTTTGAAAACGCCGTTCTGCGCGAGCAGGAGGCCGGAGGGATCGGTATAGACGTGGATCATGGGAGAAAGGTGAAAGCTGGAGCGGTGGAGGTGAGCGATTGAGCAACGGAGATGCAAACGTGCAACCGGCCGGTTTGTCCAGCCGCCAAGTTGGGGAAGTGACGCATTTTGAATTCGGCCCCATCCCTGCATTTCCGTGCAATCCGTGGTGAAAATCCGACCGGTTAGCCTATTAGCTGCGGCTGCTGGCTGCGCGGTCGCAAGCTGAACTGCGGGCTTCAAGGCTCCAGATGCGAAGCCAGCTCAGCTTGCAGCAATGCCACCAGTGCTGGGTCATCGCGCTGAAACTCGTCAGGGATACGAAGAATGATGAGTGGTTTGCCGGCGAGCTCCTCCGGGAAACGCTCGCGCAGGCGGTTGGCGTGCTTGCGCTCCATGCAAAAGATCAGGTCGGCCCAGCCGAGGTGGCCGGCGGTGACCTTGATCCGCGCGCCCTGCTCCGTGCCGGCACTGCGCGCGGCATAGCGCGGGTGGTGCCGGAACAGCGCCTCGGCGGTCGGACTGCGCCAGCGGTTGCGCGAGCACACAAAGAGAAGCTTGGTTTGCACAACGGCCAGCGGACACGCCGAAGCCCGCTGATGAAAGCAATAATCTCACGGAATAGTCGCGCGCGTATCCGCGCAAAAACTGGCAGGTAGGCGTGGCAGCGCCAAGGTGGTGGGGTTCAATCGCACGCGTCCATGCCTGAAGCCATCTCCATCCTTGCTATTTTCGTGATCCTTGCTGCCGCCTATGTCGGTGCGCGGCGGCTGGCGGAATCGCCCGTGCAGCGGGATGCGGCTGTCGAACTTCGGCGGCTGCAGCATCGGGTGACGTGGCTGGAGGAGCGGCTGGCCCGGGCCCGCCGGGAAAACTGGGGCGACGAGATGGCCGGGAGCCTCGTCGCCGAGCTCGCCGCCACCAGCGGCCAGCTCGCGCAGTCGAGCGAGCGTGCGGAAATGGGCTGAAATTGTTTAAATGGTCCCGGGGCTTAATTTTGCTCATCGGGAGAAGGAGCCGAGTCGAATTCGCACGAGCAGATCGTTCAGCGCAGCTCGGGTGGCTTCGCTGGGAGATTCGGACAGGCGGCTGGCATCGTGTCTGGTTTGAAGTTCGACGCGCAACCGCAGGTATTCGATTTCGTGGAATGCAATGTCGGCGTCGGTCAGGAGGGATTGTTCCGGGCCGGCAAGTTTGCGGGCGATGAGATCGGACAGATAGGGGAGCCGGGCGGCATCGTTCAACATAACCAAATTGGCCTGAACTTCGCCGGTGCGCATGAGGTGGATGCCGGTCAATAAAACGCGGTAGACGTAGAGCAGTGGCTTCACCCGACGGGGAGACTCCTTGAGGAAAAGTTTCCACTGCGTCTCGGCGAAGCCAAAGTAATGGTGCGAGTGATGGCGCGTGATGACCCCGCTGCCGGCAGGACCGTACTGTGCGATGGCTTTTAGTTCGGCGTGCGCTGGTGTCGTTTGCACAACGAGTGGCGAGAAAAGCTGTTCCAGCACATAGCCGTTTTTCTTGAGCATGAGGCCGAAAAATTTTCGCACATCGTGGCTGACGATGTCCATTTCCAGCCCTTCGATGATGCGGGAGTCCTCGACCGTTTCGTCGCTTACCTCCAACCCGGCGATCTTCTCCAAGGGCAGAATGTGTGCACCGCGCAGGTCAAAATCCGAGTCGGGTGAGGGAAACCCGTAGAGATGCGCGCCGCTGATGGTGGCGAAAAGCAGCGGATGAGGCTGCGCGGCAACGATACGGTGGAGGAGGGGGTCAATCGTCATGGCTTCATGGAATTGGCCATTTCAAGACGCGTTTTGATGAGAAAACGGTTGGCCGCTCGTAGTCGGGGCGTTCGGACAGCTTGGTGGTGGCGAGGGCGCGCTCGAAATCGCAATGGAGTTCCTGCCGCCACCTATTCACTTCGGACCACGGGAGTTCACCGCGTTTCACGGCCAGCAGCCGGTCGCGGTGCTGCTCGACTCGCACGGGCACGCGGGCCTCGCGGAGCGTGGCCGCGCCAGTGAGAAGCAGGCGCAGCAAGTGCATCGCGTGCTTCCAGCGGACTTCGCCTTGGTTGCGGATATCCTGCTCGATTTTCTTGAACTGGCTCAACGCGTAGCCGTTGAAGGTCTGAAAAACCATCTGCGAAAGGAAGCTCCCGCGCAGCGCAAGCAGTTCGTCGCCGGACGTGGTAATTTTCTCGACGAGCGGCGAGTAGAGACATTCGAGGATGTTGGGGTTGGCCTTGAGCGCCATGACGATGAACTTCTGCAATTCCCAGTAGCACGCTTGGGCCGAGTTGTCCTCGAATTGCTCGGGTGCGCCATAGAGTGACCATTGCAGTTCGGCGGGCGCGAGATAGACGCCGCGCCGGTCGGTGTCGGAGTCGTCGGTATCGAGACCGTAGGCGCGCGAGCCGGTGACGCAGCGGTAGATGATGACCGATTCGAGGTCGAAGGCGGGCGAGCCGCCCGCACTACCCCCGAGCCGATCCTTGAAGGCTTTTAACACATCGAGCTGGTTGCGAGTGAACGAAGCTTCGAAGCCATCGGGAAAACGCACGAGATAAAGCTCCTCAATGCCGGCGGGGTTGCGGGTGACGATGCCAACTGCTCCACGCGGGTGGACGGCGGTTTGGTTGGTGCCGAGGGCTTCGGTCAGAACGACCACTTGGGTGCCGACCGGTAATGGGGTGGAGGCGGGAGGCGATACCGATAGCGTCGGAGTCATAGTGATGTGGCCGGAGGTTGCAGGCGGCGCAGCGACTCTGCGAGATTGATACGAGCTTGGGCCTCGTATTTTTCGCGAAAATATTTTGTAGCATAGAGCGATGGGCGGGCAAGGAAGGCGGCGAGCAGCGCACCGCGTTTTTCGGCATAAGGCGCTGGCGGTACCCAAGCGTATTCATGCTGGATATCCTCCTCGTATTGTTGGAATCGTAAGACTGGCTGACCGAGGATGGCGAGATCCACGTCGGTGAGCAGCGCGGTGTCGCCTGTTCGCTCGCCGGGGTGGTGCTGCGTCGCAAGAATAAGCTGGCGTACGGTCGCAATGAGCGTGGCGGAAACGGCAGCGTCGTTCAGGTAGTTGGCGGCGAAGTCGGCGCTACGATGCTCATTATCAGATGAGCGCGGATCATATATGACATCGTGAAACCACAGTGCGGCCTCAATGGCATTGGGGTTCTCAGTCAGAGTGCGGACGGCGTCGAACTCGGTGAGGCATTCAGCCAGATGACCCAATGTATGGTAGTGGCGGTGCGGCTCGGAGTAAGCTGCAATCAGCCGTGCACGAACGGGCATGGGATCGCCATGGGCGCCCAGCGCCGCCCAGAGCGAATTCCATCGGATGAGGCTGGTGCCGTTCATTGCCAGTATAAAACAACCGGTGAGGGCAGCCAGATTTGAGCTTACCGGATTCTAAGCCTCGGCGATTTCAGATCAGCCCCAGCTTCATCTTCCCCTCTTCGGAAATCATGGACTGGTTCCACGGCGGATCCCAAGTGATGCGGACATCGGCGGCACTTACGCCGGGGACGAGAAGGATTTTGGTCTTGGCGTCCTCGGCAATGGCGGGGCCCATACCGCAGCCCGGGGCCGTGAGCGTCATGGCGACGTTGACCAAGTAGGCGGTGGGCGCGGTGTCGGGCTGCTTCGCAATGTCCATCGAATAGACGAGGCCGAGGTCCACGATGTTGACGGGGATTTCTGGATCGAAGACCAGCCGGAGCTGCGCCCAGACCGCCTCGGGGTCGGGCGCGCCGTCGGCGAGGGTCGCAGACTTGACGGAGTGATCGGCGGCCTGCTCGCCGATGGCATCGGCGTCGGTCGCGTCGAGGCGAAAAAGACCAAAATCGGTCTGCACGGTAAAGCTGCCGCCGAGCGTCTGGTGGATCATGACCTTCGTGCCAGACGGCAGCGGAGTCTTGTCGCCGGAAGGAATCTGCGTAGCGGTGACGTCGCGGGAGAGGGTGCGGTCGCGGTTCATACGGGAAAATTTCCGCAACAAAACCCTCGAACGCCCTCAAAAGCAAAGTTCAATTTGCCTGACTCGGAGTCGAACGGGGCAACTGCACCCGAGGCTCATGATCTCCGAGTAGGGTAAGAATGAAGCCGAGGTGAAGCTGTTTTCTCGTGCGCTTTAGGCCGGGTCCAAGGTTGGCAGGAATGAAGCTCGCCACGCACCGGGGACGCGCGCACCGTGCCCCATGGAAAAACTTCCGTTTGCCGCGCTCGGTCTCTCGTCGGACGCCCTCAAGGCCGTCGCCAAGATGGGCTTTGAGGAGGCCTCGCCAATCCAGACCGCCGTCATTCCCGCCATCCTCGCGGGCCGCGATGTCGTGGGCCAGTCTTCGACCGGCTCGGGCAAGACCGCCGCGTTCGCGCTCCCGGCCGTCGAGCGGGTGGACGTGAAGCTGCGCGCGGCGCAGGTGCTCATCCTCTGCCCGACGCGCGAGCTGGCGGTGCAGGTGGCCGAGGAGGTCGGCAAGCTGTCGTTTTTCAAGCGCGGCCTGTCGGCGGTGCCGATTTATGGCGGCCAGAGTTATGAGCGGCAGTTTCGCGCGCTGGCGGCGGGCGCCCAGGTCGTCATCGGCACGCCCGGCCGCGTGATGGACCACATGGAGCGGGGCACGCTGCGCCTCGACCAACTCCGGCTGGTCGTGCTCGACGAGACTGACCGGATGCTCGACATGGGCTTCCGCGACGACATCGAGAAAATCCTCAAGGCGGTGCCGGCGACGCGGCAGCTGCTGTTTTTCTCGGCGACGATTCCCCGCGCGATCCAGGATCTGATCAGCCGCTACTCCAAGGACCCGGCGTGGATCAAGATCGAGTCGGTCGCGCAAAACGCGCCGCAGGTGGAGCAGGTTTATTTCGAGGTGGACCGCCGCTCGAAGATCGAGGCGCTCACGCGGCTGATTGACGTGCATGACTTCCGCTACGGCATCATCTTTTGCAGCACCAAGATCATGGTGGACGAGCTGGACGAGCACCTGCACGCGCGCGGCTACATGACCGACCGGCTGCACGGCGACATCACGCAGACGCAGCGCGACCGCGTGATGCAAAAATTCCGGGAGCGGAAATTCGAGTTTCTCGTCGCGACCGACGTGGCGGCGCGCGGGCTGGACGTGGACGATCTCGAGGTAGTGTTTAATTTCGACCTGCCCAACGATGCGGAGGATTACACGCACCGCATCGGCCGCACCGGCCGCGCAGGCAAGTCGGGCCGGGCGTTCACCTTCGTTTCCGGGCAGGAGATCTACAAGCTGCAGAGCATGGTGCGCTGGGCGCGGCTCGACATCCGCCGAGAGCGCATCCCGTCGTTGGACGAGGTGGACGAGGCGCGCGCCAATGTCTTTTTCGAAAAAATCCGCGCTACCCTCGAGGCGAAGCAGTTCAAGCCGCATGACCGCATGATTGACCGCCTGCTCGACCAGGGCTACGCGAGCACCGACATCTGTTCCGCGCTCATTCATCTGCTGCAGGGCGGCACCGGCGCGCCCGCCTCCGTGCCGGGCAAAGCGTCCGCCCCGGTTCCGGGCAAAACCCCGCCGGCGGCCGGCCAGTCTCCGGCCCCGGCCCTGCCGCTGGCCCGCACCGCGCCCCTGCCCACCGCGCCCGACGCGCGGCCGAAACCGCGTTACGGCGGCCCGCCACCGCACGCGGTTGCAGTCAAGGCGGCGGCCAAGTCCGGGGCCGGCCAGGTTGCAATCCCCCCCGGCGCGCCCGCCTGGGTGGCAAAAAAAATGCGGGCCCCCGCCGCCGCACTGGTGCCGCCCGCCAGCCAGGCGGCCAACCCCGCGCCGGAAGCCCGCCCGCCTGCCGTCATTCCCGCGGAAAATCTCGCCGGGCCGCCGCGCAAGGCAAAATATGAACGCAAACCGCGCACCGGCCGCGAACCGGGCATGACCGTGGTGCGGCTCAACGTCGGTCGCGCGCAGCTCGTCACACCCGCCGACATCGTGGGCAAAATCGCGGGGGTTACCCGGCTGCCCGCCGGCGTCGTGGGGGCGATTGACATTCACGAGGATCACACCCTGGCCGACGTTGCGGCGAAAGAGGCGGAGTTTATCGTGAAGAAACTCGCCGGCATCAAATTAAAGGACGTAGCTCTCTCGCCCGTGCTGGCACCCACCGGTCCGGGACGTTGAAGCCGCTTCCGCGGCCCCCTACGTTCTGGTTGTGCGGGAGGCCGGCTTTGTTAATTGTGGCCTCAATTTTATCCTTTTAGGATTTGGCCCGTTTCTAGGCCATGCCCCCTCAGAAAGGTTCCATGCACCTTGTCATGTTCGACATTGATGGCACCCTCACCGAAACCATGAGGATCGATGAGGAGTGCTACGTCCGCTCACTCATGGACGTGTTTGGTTTCGCCGATATCGACACCGATTGGTCACGTTATCCACGTACGACTGATTCCGGCATTTTTGACGACGTTTTCACGTCACGCATTGGCAAGTCACCTACGGCGGAAGACGTTTCCCGCTTTCGCCAGCACTACATCCGATTGCTTGCCGCCATTTCTTCCCCGTCTTCGTTTGCGCCGGTTGCAGGTGCCGGCAAATTGCTGTCGAGGCTCGCGCAAGGCCACACGTATCGGGTTTCCCTGGCCACTGGAGGCTGGAGCGATTCTGCCCGCCTCAAGATGGCCCGGGCCGGGATGCGCTTTGATGACCACCCGGCAGCATCGGCCGATGATGCCTTTGACCGGGAATCCATCATGAGAATTTCCCGGCAGAGGGCAACCGAGCGATATGGAGCACCATTTGCCAGCACCGTGTATGTTGGAGATGGAGTTTGGGATGCTCGTGCCTGTCGCAACTTGGACATTCCATTCATCGGGATCGGTACGGACAGTCGGGCGGCCCTGCTGTCCACTGAGGGAGCTGTTTCCGTCTTTCCCAATTTCACTGATGCGGATTCCTTCTTAAGGAGCGTGGATGAAATTACGAATGTGGGTTAAATAAGGGCGGTCGGCTTCGATTTTTTGCCATCGGCCAGACTGGTTTTTCCCAGGCCCATCCCACAAACAGCCCGCCCCGGCTCGCGCCAATGGGCTCAGCTCGCCCACTCGAAGGAACTGTTGGCCTCGATTTCATCAATGGTGGTGAAACCGAGCAGGACTTTCTTCAGGCCGTCGTAGCGGAGGGGCTTGAACCCGACCTTGGCGGCGGCGTGACTGATTTCCTGCACGCTGGCACCGGTGCTGATGAGCGTGCGGATTTCCTCCGTGATGAGCACGAGCTCGTGAAACGCCACGCGGCCCTTGTAGCCCGTGCCGCGGCAGACGGCGCAGCCGCGGCCACGGAAAAACGGTACGTCGGCGAGGCCTTCGTCGAGGAAGTATTTGCGGAGCACCTCGCGCGAGGGGTAGTAGGGCTCCTTGCAGTTTTCACAGATGCGGGCGGCCAGGCGCTGCGCCAGCACCCCGATGACCGCGGGCGCAACCATGTAGGGCATGACGCCAATCTCCAGCAGCCGCGTGATGGCCTGCACCGCACTGTTGGTGTGCAGGGTGGCGAAGACAATGTGGCCGGTGAGTGCGGCCTCGGTGGCGATCTTGGCGGTCTCGAGATCGCGGATTTCGCCGATGAGGATGACCTCCGGATCCTGCCGCAGAAGCGAGCGCAGCAGGGTGGAGAACTTGAGGTCAATGTGGAGGTTGACCTGGCTTTGGGTGATACCTTCGAGCTGCATCTCGATGGGATCCTCAATGGTGGAGATGTTGATCCCAGGCTGGTTGATCTCGTGCAGCGCGGCGTAAAGGGTGGTGGTCTTGCCGGAACCGGTGGGGCCGGTGACGAAGATGATCCCGCTGGGGTTTTGGATGAGGCGCTTGAACGGACGCAGCATCGTCTGCGAGATCATCATCTTATCCAGCGTGAGCATGGATTTCTTGCTGGTGGAGGCCAGGATGCGGATGACGACCTTCTCACCATACTGACTCGGGATGGAGGAAAAACGGAAGCTGGCCTTCGAGGTGCCAACGGGCATGGAAAAACGGCCGTCCTGGGGGAAACGGCTCTCGGCAATGTTGAGCGAGCAGAGAATTTTCAGCCGCGAGACGAAGGCGCGGTGGAGCTTGCGCGAGTAGGTGAGCACCTCGCGCAGCATGCCATCAATGCGGAAGCGGATGCGCGACTGCAGCTCCTGCGGCTCAATGTGGACATCGGTCGCGCGTTCGCGGATGGCGTAGTAAATAATCTCGTCGAGGATCGAGACGAGGGACTCGCTGTCGGCCAGCGCGGCGAGGCGGTCGGCGGCGGTGTCAGGCTGGTCGAAGAGGCTGGAGCGCTCCAGCTCGTTGAGGCTTTCCTCCAGATTCTTCTCGCTGGAATACTGGATGAGGGTGGCGTCCTCGATGTCGCGCGGCAAGGCGAAGACCGGGCTGACCGGCATCTGCGCAATCTGGCTGACACGCTTGACGAGATCGGCATCGTTGGGCGAGGCAAACGCGGCGGTGAGCACGCCTTCGATGATGTAGAGGCCAAGCACCTTGGCCTTGCGCGCGATCTCGACGGGGATGACCGCGACCGCCTCATCGGTGATCACGGAGGCGAACGGGTCAACGTAGGCCGCGCCGAGGGTGTCGGCGTAAAACCGGCAGGCCTCGTCCTTGGGCACGATGCGCGCCTCGATGACGGCGAGGAGCAGGGGGAGACCGCCGTCCTTGTGCGACGCCTCCAAGGCGTCGAGCTCGGTGCCGTAGTCGAAGTTCCGCATCGCGCGGATGCGGTCGCCGAGGGCGGTTTTAGGGTTTTTTGACACGGCGTTTTTTGCGGGTCTGGAAAAGTTTTCCGATCTCGGTCTGGTGCAATTTTTCCATGGCGAACGAGCCGGCGGCGCGCTCGTCCTTCAGCTCCTCCAACAGCGCAGGCAGGGAGTAGCGGATCTCCGCCAGCCCGGTGACGAGGGGTGCGGGCCGGGCGGCGGCGGTGGGTTCGTGGTCAGGGGGCGGCATGGGGCTCGTCGTCCGACTCAAAGGTGTCGGCAAAAATTTGTTTCAACTGCGCGAGGATTTCGTCCCGGGGCGTGTCCTTGCGGAGGTAGTAGGTCGCCCCGTGGCCCGCCGCATCGTCAATGATCTGGCGGGTGGCGAGCGACGTGAGCATGACCACGACGGCGTCGGGGTCGAGCGCGCGGATGAGCTTGAGCGCCTCCAGGCCGTCGAGCACGGGCATGTTCACGTCCATGAGGACAAGGTCGGGCTGCTCGCGTTGGAACATTTCAAAGCCCTCCTGCCCGTTGACGG
Source organism: uncultured Opitutia bacterium (assembly GCA_903869955.1). Lineage (GTDB taxonomy): Bacteria > Verrucomicrobiota > Verrucomicrobiia > Opitutales > Opitutaceae > CAIYUN01. The sequence continues at coordinate 13,674 of CAIQBC010000280.1, read as the reverse complement.
CCTCGAGGATGACCGGCACGCCCAGCGAGCGCAGCAGCAGGCCCGTGTATTTGCGGATGTGGGCCTCGTCATCCACGATAAGAACTTTGGCGGGGATGCTCATAGGGCAGGGGAACAGGGGAGGGTGACCCGAAACTCGCAGCCCCCGTCGGGCAGGTTTTCGGCGACGATGGTGCCGCCGTGGGCCTCGACGATCTTGCGACAGATGGCGAGACCGAGACCAGTGCTCTTCTCCCCCCCGGTGGGCTTGGCGGAGAGGCGGCCAAAATCTTTGAAGAGTTTGTCGCGTTCGCTGTCGGGGATGCCGGGGCCCTGATCCTTCACCGAAAACTCACATTGCCCGCCGCCGGCCCGCAGCTCGACCGTGACAGTCGAGCCGGGCGGCGAGTATTTGACGGCGTTGCTGAGCAGATTGTCGAGCACCTGGCGCATTTTGGCCGCGTCGAGCGGGAGGGTCATGCCAACGCGGGCGGCGGGCGCGGCGAAAAGCACGCTGGTCTGTTTCCGGTTTGATTCCATGGCGCTGAGCGCGACGGCTTTCTCGATCAGTTCCACGAGCGCCGTGGGCGCAAGCGTGAGGCGGAGCTCGCCGGACTCGATCGTCGCCACGTCGAGCAGGTCGTTGACGAGGTCGAGCATGGACTGGCTGGCCTGATACATCGTGTTGACGAGGTCGAGCTGGTCGGGAGTGAGCTCGCCGACGACCCCGTCGCGCATGAACTCCGCAAGGCCGCGGATGGACGCGAGCGGGTTGCGGAGGTCGTGCGCCTCCATGCCCAGGAACTTGTTTTTCGCCTCGTTGGCGCGGCTGAGCTGCTCGACCAGCGCGCGCTGCCCGGCCACGAGCCGGCGCATCTGCAGGTGGGTGCGGATGCGGGCTAGCACTTCATTTTGGCGGAAAGGTTTTGGGACATAGTCCACCCCGCCGGCGTCGAGCCCCTCGACAATGTCGTCGGTGGCATTTTTAGCGGTGATGAAAATTACTGGCGGCGTCGCCTTGCCATGGCGTTTGAACAGCTCCCGGCAGGTGGCGAAGCCATCAATGCCCGGCAGCACCACATCGAGCAGCACCAGCTCCGGCTGAAAGTCCGCGCACTGTGCGAGCGCCTCTTCGCCCGTGGCGGCCTCGGCGATGACGTAGCCGGCGGTTTGGAGGATACCACGCAAAATGCGGACGTTCACGCGGTCATCGTCCACGACGAGGATTTTGGCCCCGGCGGGGTTGAAAGGGGGGAGGGTGACGGCGTCCGCGACTGACATCAATGCGGCGATGATAAAAAAAGACGCGGGCCTTGCCAAGCTCCATTCATGGCCAGCGCGACCAGCGGGCAATGCCCCGCTCCCCCATGCCGCTAAGAACGGGCCCACCTTACCGCAATTGTCCTTACTACGACGTCTGGGAGTGCAGCGCGATGCGGTTACCCTCTGAATCTTCAATGATGCCTCGGAAACCGTGGGCGCCAATGGGGTGTTTGGGCTGGAGCACCTTGCCGTGCGCTGCAACGGCGGCGGAGAGAGCGGCGTCCAACCGGCCGTCCGCGCTGAGATAGATCAGCGGCCCCTGTTGCGACGGCACATGGCTTGGGCCGGCACAGAGGCAGCCCGACACACCCTTGTCGTAGCCGGGCAGCAGGCCAAATTCCATGCCGGGCCCGGCGGACTGCTTGAGCACTTTTGCGCCGAGCACCGCCGAGTAAAACCCAATTGCCCGGTCCAAGTCGCGAACCGGGATATCTGTCCAGCAGAGCGTATTGTTCATAGGAGAATGGGGTCAGTATTCAATCAGAGCGAGAGCCGTCAATGTCTGCGTGAGCGCTCCCACTATGGCTCAACACAGCGCCGCGTGTAATTATTGGCATTCGGCCCGATGAGAGGACTTGAGTGCCCGCACGAGATTCTACCGCGCTTGAACAAACGCTGAACAAATTATCGGCCCCCGGTGTGGTGCCGTGGCGGAAGTCCGGTCGGCAAAAGCTGGACGGGCGAGCAAAGTCCGGCAGCACAGGCGGAGCCCAGCGCCCGTCCGGCTCTCGATCGGTGCTCAGGCGACGACCGAGACGCGGCGGTGCGCCTTGTCGAACTGCACAGTGCCGGCCTTCAGCGCGAAGAGTGTCCAGTCGCGGCCGCAGCCGACATTGTCGCCAGGGCGCAACTTGGAGCCGCACTGACGCATGATGATGTTGCCGGCGAGGACGGCCTGACCGCCAAATTTTTTGACCCCGAGCCGCTTTGACTGGCTCTCGCGTCCGTTCTGGGTTGTTGCTGCACCTTTTTTATGCGCCATGGTAAAAGTCTCCGGGAGTGGTTGGGTTCAAAAGGCTCAGACCGTGATGGACTCGATCTTGATGACCGACAGCTCCTGCCGGTGGCCGCGTTTCTTTTCGTGGCCCTTGCGTTTCTTTTTCTTGAAGACGATGACCTTGTCACCGCGCTTGTTCTCAAGGATTTTGGCCGTGACCTTGGCGCCAGCAAGCCGGGGGGTGCCGACCTTGAAGTCCGCGCCCTCGCCGGCGGAGAGCACCTCGGTGATTTCGACGGTGGCCCCTTTCTCCGTGCCGGGATAGAGGTTGACGGTCAGGATGTCGCCCTCGGTGACGGCGAACTGCCGGCCTTGGGTTTTGATGGTCGCTTTCATAAATGGAAGGGTCAGCAAAAGGGTTTCTGCCGGCGCGAGGCAAGGACATATTTTGAAAATTGCGCCGGGCCGGGTTCCCGCCCGGGTTGCACCCGCCGCCGCATTAGCGCCGAGGGGTGGGGCTGGGCCCGGGATCAGGCCCGGCGGGCGGGCTGGCCGGTGGCTTGGGCGGCGGCTTGGTCGCCTCCTCCAGCTGCCGCCGGAGCTGCGCAATGAGCCGCGCCGCCTCTGCCTCCCGCGTGCGGGCGGCCTGACGGTCGTCTTCGGCCTGCCGACGAAGCTGGACAATGGTGCGCGCGTCGTCGGCCGCGTTGGCGCGGGCCACTTGGGCGACGGTTTGCAGCGCTGCGTCGGCCTGTTGGCGGAGCAGGGCGATGGTGCGTGCGTCGGCCACGGCGGCGGCACGAGCGGCCTGGGCGTCGGCGACCGCCTGCAACTGCTCTTGGGCGAGGAGCTGGCGCACGGTGGAGAGCTGGGAATTGGCGCGGTCGTCGGATTCCTGCGCGTGCTGCACCACGAGGGCGAGCGAATCGGCGGCGAGTTTTTTTTGTTCGGCGAGGGCGCGGGCCGATTCGGTGGCGGACTGCTCCGCCCCGGCCTGAGCCGAGGCCAGAGCTAACTTGGTGGCAGCGAGGTCGGCGCGCAACAGATTGAGCTGCTGCAGCGTGGCAGCGGCGGCGGCCTTGGCCTGCTGGGCGGCGAGGACGGCGGTTTCGGTGTCGGCGGCGGCGCGTTGCTCGGCTTCGTGCTGGCGACGGGCGGTCTCGGACTTTTCGGCCTCGGTCTGGTGCAAGGCCAGCTTGGATGCAGATTTTTCCGCGTAAAACTGGAAACCGAAATACGCCGCGCAGCTGCTGGTGAAGGCAAGCAGCAGGGCGAAGAGGGCGTTTTTCATGACAGCGGCGGGTTACAACCCCGCATTGAGGTGCGGCCCGCGAGGAGATTCAAACCAAAAGCGGTCTGGTGTTCAAATATCGGAATTAAAATTTCCGGGCAATATGAGACGAACGCGTGCCGGTACCCGCTGTTTTCGTGGTTGCACAGGACACAACTTGCAGCAGGCTTTGACCAACGCTCCACTAGGATGAAAACGATCTCACGACTTTATCGGTTCGTAGCCCTGACGGTGGCTTTGCAATTTCCTAGTGCTATTCGGGCAGAGGACTGGCCGATGAAGTCTGACTGGGCAGGGGAAGAGAAAGCTGCCGATACCGCGCCTTACATCAAGACTCTGGAAAATACTATTATTCCTAGGTTGGTGAGAAAGAGCATCTCTGCAGAGGAGGCTTTGAATGACATCCGCGAACTGGCTTACAAATATGGCTCCAGTGGGGCAGGGCAAAAAGAGATCCGGACGATGGGGATATCTTCTGTGCCAAAGCCAAGGCCAGTAGTCGATCTAAACGTGACCGAGCCGGTCACCTTGCGAAAACTATTGGAAATTTTCACAGCGAAGATTCATTGTAATTATGCCGTAGGGCCGGATGGCGCGGTGGAACTTATTCGTGCGACCGGTGATGGGGGTGGGTTGCTCTTGGTGCGAGAGAGCGTTGCTTTCAGCCGGACAGGCTTCAATCGGCTCAAGGCGACTTCGAACTCGATCCCAACTGCCAGGGCTGATTTGTCGCCCGATAATTTCGCGAGTATCGCAGAAGATAGTAGGGCGATAGAGAACTATCTGAAGCAAGAAAAAGTCGTGCTCAATGGGCCTTTGATTCTTTATGGAAACGATAATATTTATTTCACTGAAACCATCGAGAACATGGTCAAAATACGATCAATTTTTGACCAGCTTACAAATCAACTCAAACGATTGTCCATAGAGGTCGAATGTCTGGAAGTCTTAACAGCTAGTTTGGTTGAGATCGGTGAGAAGTTCGGCTTCAATTTCAAGAGTGATTATACAGCCGCTGGCACGCCGGGCTTTAAACCGGTTTTTATTGGCGTGATGGACAAAGAGGCGACACTGCAAGCATTTCAGAGAGAAATCGGCACGAAAACCAGAAGTTCCAAAGTCTTTCACCAAGTGTTAGACGGCAGACGCGTTTTTTTCGAAGCGATTGAAAATATTTCTTTTCCCTGGTTTAAATATGACCCTAATAATCCTAGTGTTCCAACCATATATACAGAAATTGACACGAGTACAGCGCGGCCCATTATTCATTCCGAAGAAATTGGTGTGAACTTGATAATCAGGCCATTGACTAATATTAATAATCAACCGATCAACTTACTGGTAGCTTCTGAGATTCGGATATGTGATGGTTGCACAGAATCTCAATTCAATAAGCCCATTAGGGATATTTATATACCTATTACACCGAGTTTAACCTATAAGGAGTTTCATTCTTCAGAACATAAAATGCAAGATGGCATGACCCTGATCTTGCAATACCCGGTGCAAAGAAATATTGACCCGACAAATCTTGCTAATTGGAAACTGAGCCAATCTCCGTATCGGGTTACGCTAAACCTTGGACCCGACCCCACGCGTTGTCTGCTGGTCTTTATCACCACGAAGATTGCTCAGCCAGAGTAGTCCCTAATGCGGTGAATCCCGGTAATAGGTGAGCAGACGATCGAACAAATACGGACCGGATTATTCAAACGCTGATTTATACTGGTTACCGCTGATGGCAGACGGAGCATGAGGCTGAATCCAGTATCCATAGTTAATAAACGTGGTTCAATGTCTGCGGTTCGGACGTTCACGAAACATTGTCCTTCTCACCGCTAGGCAGCCAGAGGGCGCTGGCGGCGGCGGCGAAGGCGATCAGACTGGACCAGAGCAACGCGAGGCGAAAATCGTTCACACTGGCAAACACGCCAAAAATTACCGTGCCGGCGGCGGCACAGAGGCGGCCGATGTTGTAGCAAAAACCCGCGCCGGTTGTCCGCAGCAGCGTGGGAAAGAGCGGCGGCAGATACATGGTGAACAGCCCAAACACGCCGGAAAAAAAACCCACCAACGGGCACCAGAACCACGCGAGCTCGTCGAAGCCGCGCGGCACCACAAACGCGCCGACCATGCCCCCGCCGAGTCCCGCGAAGCAGATGAGGATGGCTCGTGGGTTGCCGAAGCGCTTGGCCAGCCAGCTGGCGACGAAGTTGCCCGCCACCGACACCGCGATGACGGTGAAAAACGCGGCGGTGACCAATGACGTGATCTGGTCTTTGGACGTGTGGCCATCCTCATCGAGGAGCTTGCGAAGGTGCTGCGGATACCAGAATTGGAATATCCACCAAACCGTCAGGCCGAGCGCGCAGACAATGGTTGTGATCCAAGTTGTGCCGGCAATGTCGCCCTTGAAAAGCTCGCGCACGCCGGGCTTGACCGTCGCAGCGGACTTGGCGCGCTGCCACGCGGCGGTTTCCGGCACCTTGCGGCGGATCCAAAATACGAACAGTGCGGGCAGCACGCCGATAAGGAATACGAGGTGCTCGGGCGACAGGCGGGGCAACAGGCTTTGGGCTCCAACCACGAGACCGTGCAGACCCCCGGGATGGCCGTCCTTGAAAATTTGCTGGAGCGATGGCATGAGCAGGCCGACCACCGTGGCGGCGAACAGAATGCCGATATTCACCCCGGTCTGCAGGACGGCGGCGAGCCACGGGCGCCACGCTCGGGGCCAAGTTTCCGAGAGCAGCGACGAGCCGACGGCCCACTCGCCACCGATGCCGAGCGCCGAGATGAAACGAAAGATCATGAGCTGCCACCAAGTCTGGGCGAAGGCGCACAGCCCGGTGCAGATCGCGTAGGTGAGGACGGTGAGCGCGAGAGTGCGACTGCGGCCGAGCCGGTCGCCGAGCCGGCCGAAAAACGCTCCGCCGAGCGCCCATCCGATGAGAAACGCGGCTTGGATGAGGGATTTGTCCCGATTGAGAATCTGGTTTTGGGCGAGGTCGAGCAGGTCACTGCTGGCGATCGTGGGGTAGAGCAGGTGGAAAACCAGCGGCCCGGCGACCAGCGTGTAGAGATGCAGCTCAAGGCCGTCGAACATCCAGCCGAGCCAGGCAGCGATGCCGGACTTCCACTGGTGAGGGGTGATTTCGCTGAGCGAGGTGGCCTCGCGCGGGGCGGCGGGGGCGGAAGAGGGGATGGGCACTGCGCGCGAGGGTGCTGGCCGGCGTGTGGCCGGCAAGCGTGGAAATATAGACTTGTTTGACCTGAGAGGCGACCGCTTGGTGCAGAGCGGCCCGGCGACGAGCGCCGGCCCTGCGATCCGATTCGCGATGGATGCTACTGGTTTGCTGGCGCGGCGAGAAACTGGGCTTGCAGGGGATTCGGCACGGCGACGGGGTCGCCCTGCTGGGTGAGCCGGCCGGTGGCGGCGTCCACGCGGAAGACGACGGCGTTGTTGCTGTCTTGATTGGAGGCGATGATCCAGCGGCCGGTGGGGTCGAAGCTGAAGCAGCGGGGGGTCTTGCCGCCGGTGGAGATGTGCTGCACGAGGTTTAGCCGGCCGGTTTTTTCATCAATGGCGAAGACGGCGAGGCTGTTGTGGCCGCGGTTGGAGGCGTAAAGAAATTTCCCGTTGGCGTGGACGAGCACCTCGGCGGGGTTGTTGCTGGCTTTGAAATCGTCGGGCAGGGTCGAGACCGTCTGCACTTCGGTGAGCGCGCCCTTGGCGGCGTCCCAGGCGTAGGCCGTGAGGGTGCTGCTCATCTCGCCGACAACGTAGAGAAATTTCTCGCCACGGCCGAAGCTCGCGTGGCGTGGGCCGGAGCCGGGGGTGATGGGGGCGAAGGGAGTCTCGGCGGGCGTGAGCGCGCCGGTTTTATTGTCGAAGCGGTAGATAAAAATTTTGTCGAGGCCGAGGTCGGTGGAGATGACGAAGCGGTTGGTGGCGTCGGTGAAGATCGCCTCGCAGTAGGCGTGGCCCTGGCGGGAGGGGTTGACGCTTTTGCCCGTGTGCTGGTCGAAGAAGGTGCGCTCGCCGAGCCCGCCGTCGGGCCGGAGCGCGAATACGGCGATGCTGCCGCCGTTGTAATTCGCGATGAAGAGAAAACGCCCCGTGCGGTCGAGGCTGACGAAGCCGGGATCGGCGCCGCCGGAAGACACGGAGTTGAGCAACGTCAGCGCGCCGGTCGCGCGATCCACGGCAAACGCGCTCACGCCGCCGCCGGGCTGATCCTGAAACGTGCGGCCTGCATGGCAGGTGTAGAGGTGGCTGCCGTCGGTGGAAAAAATGAAGATGTTCGGCGCGGCGGGGGTGGGTGCGAGGGTCGGCACGGTGAGCGTGCCGGTCTCGGAGTCGAAACGCGCCACGGAGAAGCCGAGGTTTGCGCCGCTGCGGCCGGTGCCGAAGTAGGCAAAGAAATCGTGGGCCGGGCTGACGGGCGGCACGATTTTTGTGGCGGAAATTTCGGCGGCGTGGAGCGGGGCGGACATGGTGGCGAGGGCGAGGAGGAGCGCGGCAGGGCGGGGGAGGTGCATGGTCATGGGGCGAGGAGAACAAGATAGAGTTGCCCGGCGCACGCCGCCACGCAAGCGTTGGCTGCGTTTCAACCGCATTCGGCCCCATGAACCTCCCCCGGCTCTCACGTTGCGTCCGTCCTGCTACGGGCAGGTTTTCCACTGTTTCGGACCTTGGGACGCCGTCCGGCGAGGTTTGTGCTGCGGGCGCAGTAAGCCTGCCCCTCGCCGGTTTCCGTGCCGCCATCGCGCTCGCGGTTGCGCTCACCGGTTTTGTCGGTGCCGCCCGGGCCGCCGCGCCGGCCGCGATCACCTTGTCCACCGGCTGGCATTTGCAGGACATCGTCAAAGTGCCCGAGGCCGGCGACGTCGTCTCGAAGGCCGGCTACCAGCCCGCGAGCTGGTTCAAGGCCACCGTCCCCGGCACGGTGCTCACCACGCTCGTCAACGAGAAGGTCTATCCCGAGCCGCTTTACGGTGAGAACAACCGCAATATTCCCGACAGTCTTTGCCGCACGTCGTATTGGTATCGCACGGAGTTCACCGTGCCGGTGAATTTCGCGGGCAAGCGCGTTTGGCTCAACTTCGAGGGCATCAATTACACCGCTCAGGTGTGGGTCAACGGCCAGAAGGCCGGCGACGACATCCGCGGCGCATTTACGCGCGGCACCTTTGACGTGACTGCGCTCGTGTCGCCCGGCCAGACTGCGGCGCTCGCCGTGCTTATCCAGCCGCCGCCGCATCCCGGCACGCCGCGCGACCACACCCAGGCCTCCGGCACCATCACCAATGGCGGCATCCTCTCGCAGGACGGCCCGACGTTTATTGACACCCAAAGCTGGGATTGGATCCCGGTCATCCGCGACCGCGACATGGGCATCTGGCAGAAGGTCACGCTCTCCTCGACTGGCCCGGTGGTGATTGAAAACCCCTTGGTCACCTCGCACCTGCCGTTGCCACGTACGGACATTGCTGAGCTCACGGTCGAGGTCACATTGCACAACGTCACTGACGTTGCGCAATATGGCCGGCTCACGGGCACGATGGAACGCCGCGAGTTTTCAGCCCGCTTTGCGTTGCAGCCCAACGAGTCGAAACTGGTGAAGCTAACCTCTGCCGACGCTCCGCCACTTCATATTACCGGGCCGCGCCTCTGGTGGCCCAACGGCTACGGCAAGCCCGAGCTTTATTCGATGCAATTTCAAGCCCTTGCCGGCCCCGAGGAGTCTGGCGGGCGCGCGATTTCCGACACTCGTGACGTGAGTTTCGGCATCCGCGAGATTTCCTACGCGCTACCGGGCTCCGACAACCTCGCGCTTTCGGTCAACGGCGTTCCTGTCATGGCGAAGGGCGGCGACTGGGGCATGGACGAGGCGATGAAGCGCATCCCGCGCGAGCGTCTCGAGGCGCAGGTGCGCTACCACCAGCTCGCCAACGTGAACCTGATCCGCAACTGGGTCGGCCAGAGCACGGGCGAGGATTTCTACGACCTGTGCGACCGCTATGGTATCATGATTTGGGACGAGTTTTTCGAGCCCAATCCCAGCGACAGCGGCCGCCGCGAGGCGGGTGTGAATGACGACAGTCTCGACGTGCGCGACGTGCCGATGTATCTCGCCAACGTGCGCGAGAAAGTGCTGCGCTTCCGCAACCACCCGAGCATTGTCCTCTGGTGCGGGCGCAACGAGGGCAACCCCGGCCCCGCCGCCGTTGCCGCCGGACTTCTTGCGATCATGCAGGAGCTGGAGCCAGTGCGGATCTACCACCCCAATTCGAACGACGGCGCGGGCGTCCGCTCCGGCGGACCCTATGCGTGGCGCGTGCCGTCGGACTACTACACCTTCCCGGCGACCGAGGCGTTCAAGACCGAGCTGGGCAGCGTATCCATCCCCACGCTCGAGGCGATCAAGGCCATGATGCCGGAAAAGGATTGGCACACAATCAACGACGACTGGGCCATCCACGATCTGCTGCGCGGCGCGCAGTCAGCCCAAGGCCGGCTGTATCAGGATATGCTCGCGCAACGCTACGGCGTGTCGGCCAACCTCGCCGAGTTCACGCGCAAGTCACAGCTGGCCTGCTACGAGTCCTACCGTGCGATGTATGAGGGCCGCGCTGCGAAGATGTTTGCGCCCGTCACCGGCGTGCTTACTTGGATGAGCAACCCTTCGCAGCCGAGCTTCGTCTGGCAGTATTACAGCTGGGACCTCGAGCCGCTCGCGTCGCTCTACGGCACGCAAAAGGCCAACGAGCCGGTCCATGTGATGATGAACCAAGCCACGTTCAACCTCATGGTCGTCAACCACACCCCTGTCGCGCGTGACGGGCTGACGGCCCGCGTGCGCGTGTTCAACCTCGATGGCGCGATGAAATCTGACCGCAATGTCACCGTGGCCGTCAAGGCCAGTGGCACGACCGACGTTGGCGCGATTGAATTCCCCGCCGGCCTATCGCCCGTGCATTTCGTGAAACTTGAACTGAAGGACACGGCGGGAAAACTGGTCTCGGACAATTTTTACTGGCGCGCGCTCCCGGCCAACCAAGCCGATTACACATCGCTCGACAGAATCGCCACCGCCCAGCTCGACACCAAAGTCGTACGCCGCGACGCCAACGGCAAGCTGCTGCTCGACGTGACCCTGACCAACCCCACCAAGGTCATCGCCGTGATGGCGCACCTCCAGTTGCGCAGCGCGCTTAAAATTCTCCATCGTGTGCTCCCGGTTTATTACAGCGAAAATTTTGTCTCCCTGCTCCCGGGCGAGTCACGGATGATCACCATCGAGGCCGAAGCAAAAAATCTCGGCGGCGGGGATCCCGTCGTGATGGTGGACGGCTGGAACGTGCGCGTGAAAGACCAGGCATTCCCCGGCCGCGTCAGCCTCGCGCTCAACGCCGACGCGCTGCCCTCCAGTGAACCGCGCACGGGTGTCTTCGACAGCGTCAAGACTGCAATTCCCGCGCTGACCGAGGCCCAGCACGCCGCCATCAATTCCTTTTTCGTCGAGGACGCGACGATGCAGGCCGCAGTGGCTGATGCGCGGGCGAAGGCAACGGCAGCCACCGCCGCCGCCCCGGTCAAAATCCGTGCGCTGCTCAGCCCCGAACAGCAAACGGAATTCGACATCCTCTCGCCTGCCCCGCGTGGCAATCGTGGCCGGGGCGGGCTTGGTGGCGCTGGCGGCGGGGCCGCCCCATAATCCAAACGCCATTCTTCGGGGCGCTGTTCAGCGGGCTCGGGTTGGTGCGTATTCCTCATGCCGGGCCGAGCATCTTGCTCGACCTGCCTCGCGGAAGATTTCACTGGCTGCGCGCGGACGGGACGACGTGCCCCGTCCCACCCCGCAGAAAACCGCTTGATGCGTGGCGTCACTCCGCGCCAAGCTGGCCTGACTATGCCCCGTAAAATCAAGGTCGGTTTCGTCGGCTGCGGCAATATCCTCAACCAATACGTCCACGGCTGCCGCCGCTACGACGTGCTGGAGGTTGCCGCTTGCGCCAGCCTCAACGGTGCGAGCGCGCGCGCCAAGGCCGCCGAGCACGGGATCCCGCGCGCCTGCTCCGTGGTCGAGCTGCTGGCGATGCCGGACGTGGACATTGTCGTCAACCTGACCATCCCGGCCGCCCACGCCGCCATCAACGAGGCTGCACTGCGCGCGGGCAAGCACGTCTATGCCGAGAAGCCCTTTGCGCTCAATTCCCGTGACGGCGCGCGCGCGCTGGCGCTGGCGAAGGAGCAGGGGCTGCTCGTGGGCTGCGCACCGGACACTTTCTTGGGCGGCGGCATCCAGACCGCGCTCAAGCTGCTCGACGATGGCGCGATTGGCCGGCCGGTGGCGGCGTTTGCGTTCATGCTCTGCCACGGGCACGAGCACTGGCATCCCTCGCCGGAATTTTATTACGCGCCGGGTGGCGGCCCCATGTTTGACATGGGCCCGTATTATTTCACCGCACTCATCAGCCTGCTCGGGCCGGTCGCGGCCGTGACCGGCCTGGCCCGCACCGCCATCAAGGAGCGCACCATCACGAGCCAGCCGCTGGCCGGAAAGAAAATCCACGTCACGGTGCCGACCCACTATGCGAGCACGGCCGAGTTTGCCAACGGCACGATCGCCTCGCTGGTGCTGAGCTTCGACGTGTGGCCGGGTCCGACACTACCGCGCATCGTGATTTATGGCACTGCGGGCACCATGGAAATCCCCGATCCGAACCGCTTTGACGGCGAGGTGCGGCTCTTCCGGCCCGGTGCCAAGGAGCCGGAGGTCGTCCCGCACACCCATCTGACCGACCGCGGCCGTGGCACCGGCATCGCCGACATGGCCTATTCGATCCTGCGTCCCGGCCGCCCGCACCGCGCCACCGGCGAGCTGGCGAACCACCTTGTCGAGGTGATGGAGGCGTTCGACCGTGCCTCGGCTGAGGGCAGGCACGTCCGCATTGTGAGCACCTGCGCGCGACCCGCCGCGCTGCCCACCGGTCTCCCGATCAACGCGCTGGACGCGTGAGGACGGCAACGAGGAAAATAATCGCGTAAGCGCGAAAGGGCGGAAGAGAGGATGAGTTGGGCAAAGAACCCTTCTTCGGCCTCCAGTGACCGGGGAGTGCTGCATTGTGAAGCGATGCCCCAACGGTAGGGACGGCTCTCCGTGCCGTCCGCGGAGGCTACGGAGTAGCGTCCATGCCCCCCACGAAATGCGTCGGCACCCAACCGGAACGCGGGCCCAGTGCATCGCGCTCCACAACCGTGTTGCCGCCTGCGGCTCAGTGGAACCGGACCTTCGACAAATCCTCGGCCGCCTTGGGCCACGTCAGCCGCAATTTTCCGACCGCGCGCAACACCGTCTGGGCGATCACGTGGTCGCGATACCAATTGTGGTCGGCGGGGACGAGGTGCCAGCGTGCGGCGGGGTGGCTGGTGGCGTTGAGCATATCCTCATAGGCGTCAATGTAGTCGTCCCAATGCTGCCGGGTGGCGAGGTCGGCGTGCGAGAACTTCCAGTTCTTCTCCGGGTTGGCGAGCCGCTCCTTGATGCGCGCGGCCTGCTCGTCGCGGCTGATGTGCAGGTAAAACTTGAGCACCAGCACCTGATTCTCCACCAGCATGCGCTCGAAGTCCGTGATTTGGGTGTAGCGACGGGACCAGATTTTTCTCGGCACGATCCCCAGCACGCGCTCGGCCAGCACGGCCTCGTAGTGCGAGCGGTTAAACACGCCGATGTTCCCGTACCGCGGCACGACTTTGTGCACGCGCCAGAGATAGTCGTGCGCAGCCTCGTCGCCGGACGGCACCTTGAAGTTGGCCACCTCCACCCCGGCGGGGTTCACTCCGCGCAGTACGCTGCGCACCGACCCGTCTTTCCCGCTCGCATCCATGCCCTGAAACAGCAGGAGGACCGCGTGGTGGGAATTCGCGTACAACAGCGGCTGCAGTTCCCCGATCCGCTGGCAGAGCCGCTCGGTCTGCTGCTTGGCCTTCTCCTTGTCCAGGCCGCCGTCGTCCGCGGGATCGAAATCCTTCAGCTTAATCTTTCCGTGGATCAGGGTGGGCCGGTGTTTCATGGGGCGAAGCCAACACCGACACCGGTTTCGTGCCAAGGCTGCCGACTATCTTCGCCGCGCCGCG
>CAIQBC010000279.1 GCA_903869955.1 uncultured Opitutia bacterium | reverse complement strand
GAGTTCACCGCGCTGGAGAACGTCATGCTGCCGATGCGGAAGCTCGCCCGCCTCGCCCCCGACGCGATGGCGGCGCGAGCGCGCGAGCTGCTCGCCGCCGTCGGGCTGGGGGACAAGATTCAGCGCGTCACGGCGCAACTCTCCGGGGGCGAACAGCAGCGCGTGGCCGTCGCCCGCGCGCTCGCCAACGAGCCGGCCGTCATCCTGGCCGATGAGCCGACTGGGAACCTCGATGCAAAGAATTCCGCCCTGGTTTTCGACCTGCTCACCGGCCTCGCGCGGACCAACGGCCAGGCCGTCGTGATGGTCACGCACAATCCCGAGCTGGCCGCGCGTTGCGACGTGACGCGGCCCATGCGCGATGGACAATTTATCCGGTGAGCAAACGGTCCCGCCCGGCCGGTGGTGGCCGGAGCTGGTGGCGACCTGGCGCGGGCTCACGTCCGCCCGCCGGCGCGGGCTGCTGGCGATCTGGGGCGCGACCTTGGTGGCGTTTGGCTCGCAGTTTGCCGAGATGCCCTGGCGCAGCGCGCTGCGCGGGTCGGACAGCAGCTTTTATTATTTCTGGCTGCGTTCGCTGATGGTGGATGGCGACTGGGATTTCCGAAACGACATCAAGGAATGTGACACGCTGCCGACCGAGGCTTTCCGGGAGGAAATGCTCCAGCAGCCGCTCACCCCGGCCGGCCGGCAGCCCAACAAATATGGTATTGGCTGGGCGGTGCTGACGGTGCCGGCTTATCTCGCGGCCGACGGGGTGGTCGCAGCCGGACGAGGGCTGGGGGTGTGGACCCTGGCGCGCGACGGTTACAACCCAATCTACCAGATTTTCATCTACTCCTGGCATTTCCTGCTCGCACTGGGCGGGCTGGTGCTGGCTTGGCGCGTGGTCAGCCGATGGTGTGGTGACCGTGAGGCGGCGCTGCTGGGCGTCGTGCTGCTGTGGGCGGCGAGCCCGCTGCCGTATTACCAGACGATCAAATTGAGCCTGAGCCATAGCGCGGGATTTTCGGCGGTGGTGCTGATGTGCTGGGGCCTGGTTCACGCGGCGGAGGGGCGCGGGCGGTGGCCGGCAGGCTTTTGGTGGGTGGCGGGCACCGGCTTTGGGCTGGCGGTCATCTTGCGGTTTCAGCTCGCGGTGTTTGGCGTGGTGCCGGCGTGGGTCTGGCTGCGCGGGTGGCGGGTGGCGGGAGCACGGGCGGCCGGCGCGTTTGCGCTCGGCGCGCTGCCGTTGGTGGGGCTCCAGCTTTTTGCCTGGCATGTGGTCTATGGTTCATGGCTGCTGTCTCCCTACGAGGCGGCCGGCGAAAAATTTTACTGGCTCGATCCGCAAATCCTGAACGTGCTTTTCTCGGCGCGGCACGGCCTGTTCTACTGGCACCCGCTGCTGCTGGCCGGAGCGGCGGGGCTGGGCTGGCTGGCGTGGCGGCAACGCGGGCGTGGGCTGCTGGCGGCGGGGGTGGTCGCCGTCGTGGCAACACTGTATGTGAATGCGTCGTGGTGGTGCTGGTGGTTTGCGAGTTCGTTCGGCTCGCGGGCCTTTGAGGCGGCCTGCCTTTTTTTTATGGGCGGCCTGGCGTGGGTCTGGCGGGCGCGGCCCGCGTGGCGGCCGGGGTTGTGGGCCGTATTTTTGGCGGGTGCGGCGTGGAATTTCTACATCATGGCGCTGTTTTACACGACCGCCATCCCGCGTGACCCGCCGGTGACCTGGTGGGAGATGCTCACGAGCGGCAGCCAATGCTGGGAGGTGCTCGCGCGCTGGCTGCAGACGGCCGGGCTATGGCATCCCTGAGTCGTTCCCTCCCGATTCCAACCCAGCCCACCAACCGGACAGACGAGCATGATCACCGCCGACCACGTCACGGCCGCACCCACTACCCTCCGCCCGGCCGCTGGTGCCGGCGGGTGGGTAATCTTTGCCGGGCTGGCTCTGGTCGTGGTGCTCGCGCTGCGACTGACGGCGGTGGCGTTGAACGACTCGCTGTCGAGTGACGTGATTTATTCCTATTTGCTGTCCGCCGACGTATTGGGGGGAAAGTTTCCGCTCTCGGGCTGGAGCTTTGGCGGGGCGCCGTTCTTTTTCCCCGATTTCCTCATCCAGTTGCCGGCGCTCGCCGCGACGGGGCCGGGCGGGGCGAGCTTTGCGGTGTTTGCGGTGGTTTATGGCCTGGCGCTGGCCGGGGCCGTCGCGGCGGTCGCACGTTGGTGGGCCGGTTGCCGGCCGGCCGTCGCGTGGCTCGCGGGGGTGCTCGCGGCCAACAGCGTGTTTGCCCTGCAATTTTTTCCCCAGCACGTCCCGGTCCTGTGGCTGCTACCGCTGCCCGGCTACCACGGGGGCACCTTGCTCAATGGCCTCGCGCTGGTCGCGTTTGCCGGGCGGCTGCTGCGCGGGCCGACGCCGGACCGGTGGCTTTGGTTCGCGGCGGGCGGGGGGTTGGTGGCGGGCCTCTGCTCGGACTCGTTGCTGCTCGTGCAATTTGTCGGGCCCCTCGCGGTCGCGGTCTGGTGGCTCGAACGGCGCGGTGGCGCACGGGCAGGAGTCGCAAGGCAATTTGCGGTATTTTGCGCGGCGGCGCTGGCGGGCACGCTGCTCGTGCGGCTTGGCCTCGCGTTCGGCGGCTGGGGTTATTACTACCGGCTGGGTTTTCGGCAGACGCCGACGCCGACGGTGCTCTGGCACGCGGCGGGGAAATTTCTCCACGAGGTGGCGGGCGAACTGGGACCAAGGGCGTGGGGCTGGGGCGTTGGCCTTACGGCCTGGCTCGCGCTGCTCATCGTGGAAGTGCGGCGGCGGAATCGCGCGAAAGCGGACCCGCGCGGGCTGGCGCTGCACCTGTTCGTGGCGCTGAGCATCGTCGGCATGGTGAATGTGCTGCTCGTCGTGGGCTTTTGGAAAAGCTGGGTCAACGTGCGCTATCTGCTCAACGTGCTGCTGCTGCCGCCCGTGGTTGTGGCCATTGCCGTGGCGCGCAGTTCGGCGGCGGAGCGGCTGGGGCACGGCCGGCGGGCACAGGTGCTGGCGCTGCTGCTCGCATGCACGGCAGGGGGGGTGGCGGCGACGCTGGATCCGGCGGGCTGGCGGTTTCAGCCGACGCCTGCTTCCCGTGATTTTGCGGCCGTCGTCGAGCGGCACGGCCTGCATCACGGGCTGGCGGGCTACTGGCAGGCCAATCTGCTCGACGTGCTCGGCGGCTCCTTGCGCGTCAATGCGCTCAAGGCGGACGCGCAGCCCTATTTTTGGTGTAACAACGCCTATTGGTATTTTGACGCGCCCGGGCCGGACGGAACCTTGCGCTGGCCCGTGTACGATTTTATTTTGACGGCGGAACTGGACCGCGCCGCGGTCCTCGCGCGCTACGGGCCGCCGGCCGAGATCGTGCAGGAGGGGGGGTGGGAGGTGTTCATTTACGACGCGGCCGGGCAGGCTCGCATCCGGGCCGCGCTCGCGCCCGAGGTCGTGGAGAAGCTCGGCCCGGCGCGCCTGCGCGGGCTGCGGCCGGTGTTTTGACGGAGGTTGACAGATTTCTCCCCGGCCCAGAGGCTCGCCTGTGCTCGCGCCTCACTTTACTGTCCCATGAGCAAATTTACCCTCAACGTCAACGGCTCGGCCCGCCCGGTGGACGTGGCCGACGACACCCCGCTGCTTTGGGCCTTGCGCGACACGCTCGGCCTCATTGGCACCAAGTTCGGCTGCGGCATCGGCGAGTGCGGCGCCTGCACCGTCCACCTCGACGGTGTGACCGCGAAGTCGTGCAGCGTCACCGTCAAGGATGTCGCCGCCATGAAAATCACGACCATTGAGGGGCTCGCGACGGGCGGCCGGCTCACGGCCCTCCAGCAGGCGTGGATCAGGCTCGATGTGCCGCAGTGCGGCTACTGCCAGGGCGGGCAGATCATGTGCGCCACCGCGTTGCTGGCCGCGAAGCCGAAGCCGACCGAGGCCGACATTGATAATGCCATGGGCAACATCTGCCGTTGCGCGACCTACACCCGCATCCGCGCCGCCATCCACGCCGCCGCCGGGGCCTGAAGCTCCCGCAAGCATTTGATTTCGCCATGAGCGCCGCCCTCCCCTCCCCTGCCTCCACCCCGTCGTTACTCGACCGCCGCGCCTTCCTCCGCGTCGGCGCGCTCGCCGGCGGCGGCCTGCTCGTCGGCACCTATTTGAATTTCGGCGGCGCAACCGCTCTCGCGCAGACGGCTCCGGGGTCCGCGGTGGATTTCGCTCCCAATGCCTTCATCCGCATCACCCCGGGCGGGGCCGTGTCGCTCATCGCGCCCAACTCTGAGATGGGCCAGGGGGCGAAGACTGCGCTCCCGATGATCATCGCCGAGGAACTCGACGTGGCCTGGGACAAGGTGACAGTCACGCAGGGGGACCTCAACCGCGCCTACGGCCAGCAGCTTGCCGTTGGCAGCATGTCCACGCCGGGAAATTACAGTCCGCTCCGCCAGGCCGGCGCGACCGCACGCGCGATGCTCGTCGAGGCCGCCGCGCAGACGTGGGGCGTGCCGGCCAGCGAATGCACGACCGAAAACGGCACCGTCATCCACGCCGCTTCCAACCGCCGTCTGGGTTACGGCGCCCTGACCGCCAAGGCCGCGGCCTTGCCCGTGCCGCCGGGCGTCGCGCCGAAAGATGCCAGCGCCTTCCGGCTGCTGGGCACGCGCGTCCCCGGCGTGGACAACGAGAAAATCGTCACCGGTCAGGCGCTGTTCGGCCTTGATCAGGTCTTGCCCGGCATGGTCTACGCGGCCTACGTGAAATGCCGCGTCTTTGGCGGCAAGCCCGTCAGCGCCAATCTTGACGAGGTCAAAAAACTCCCGGGCGTGCGCGATGCTTTCATCCTCGACGGCGTCACCGGCCTCATGCCCGGGGTCGCCATCATCGCCGACTCGACGTGGAACGCGTTCAGTGCGGCCGACAAACTCAAGGTGAAGTGGGACGAGGGCGCGGCCGTCGGCGAGAGCAGCGCCGACATGGCGAAGCAGGCCGAGGCGCTCGCCCAAGGCGCGGCGGCAGTGGCGCTGCCCGACGGCGCGAAGGGGGTCGAGGCGACCTACCATTATCCGTTCCTCCCCCACGCCACGCTCGAGCCGCAGAACTGCACGGCGGTGTTCAAAGGTGGCATCATGGAGATGTGGGTGCCCACGCAGATTCCCTCGGCGGGGCAAGGCCTCGTCACCACCGGCCTCGGAGTCGCGGCGGCCAATGTGGTCGTCCACGTCACGCGGCTGGGCGGCGGCTTCGGCCGGCGCGGCAGCAACGAATACTCGCTCGAAGTCGCCGCCATCGCACACCGGCTCGAGGGCACACCCGTCAAGCTCACCTGGACGCGCGAGCAGGATCTGGCCCATGACAACAACTACCGCTCGAACGGCTGGCATTTCTTCAAGGGTGGCGTGGACGCCGCGGGCAAGATCGTCGCCCTGAACGATTATTTCGTCAAAATGCAGGGCGGGCCGGGTGATATGACCGCAGGCACGTTTCCCTTTAACATCGTGCGGGGCGCGGCCGTGCAATCCGGCAAAATTCCCGGCACGATCCGTACCGGCTACTGGCGCGCGCCCGGCGACAACGGTAACATCTGGGCCACGCAGTCTTTTGTGGACGAGCTGGCGCACGCCGCTGGCCGCGATCCGCTCGACTTCACGCTCGATTTGCTCGCGACGCTGCCCGCTCCGCCGGCAGCTCCGGGCGCTTTCCCCGGCGGCCCCGCCGGGGCGGGGGCACGGGGCGGGGGTGGTCGGGGCGGACCAGGGGGTGGCGGACGGGGCGGCGGCGGATTCACCGCCTCACGGATGACCACCGTCGTGAAACTCGCCGCCGAAAAATCCGGCTGGGGCAAAAAGCTCCCGCGTGGTCAGGGGCAGGGTCTGGCCATCACCTTCACCAATAACTCCTACGTCGCCATCGTGGCCGATGTCACCGTCAGCCCGCAGGGGGTCCTGAAAGTCCAAAAGCTTACCGCGGCGGTGGATGCCGGGGTCATCGTCAACCTCAGTTCGGCGGAAAGCCAGGTGCAGGGCGCGATGATTGATGGGATCGGTGCGGCCTGGTTCCTCAAGGCTACCGTCGAGAAAGGTGCGCTTGCGCAGACGAATTTTGACCAATACCCGCTCATCCGGCTGGAAAACGCGCCGCCGGTCGTGGACGTGCATTTCATCAAGTCCGTTGCCGCGCCCACCGGCCTCGGCGAGCCGGGCCTGCCACCCGCCGCGCCGGCCGTGTGCAACGCCATCTTCGCGGCCACCGGGAAACGCATCCGCACGTTGCCTTTCGCCGAGACGGACCTGAAGTGGGCGTGAGAAGTTGTTTTGCGCCTCTTGTGGAAAATGGATGAACCCTATTTCAACGGTCCACTGGCTCACCTGTTGCGTGCAGGGCTCTCTGGTGGTCAGCCCGACCCGTGGCCTGCTGAGTTCGACCAAGCTGTCAGGGATCCAGCGGCGGTCCCCTTGTGCATCAACTGCCTCTCGCCGCAGCAGGGCCATCGTTGGTTTTGCGCGCAGTGCGACCATGCGACGGGAGACGGGGTGATGTTCTTGCCCTACCTCCAGATTTTCCCAATGGCGGATATTTTTCGGCAAGGTGTGATGGGGCCGCCGGAGCGACGCGTTGGCGTCCAAGTTTTTCTCGTGGTATTCTCGGTCGCCCAATATGGGCCGTTTGCCCCGGTCTACTGGTTCTGGATGATCTGCCGGGCGTGCGGTCGACCGATTTGCCAGGAACAACGGAAATTTCCCGAGATGGAAAAATTGGCCTGATCGCGCATCGGTTCGGGCATCCATCTGCTATAGCGGGGCATGATGTCCGAATAATCTCCGCCTGCCGCGACCCACCCCAAACGGGCGTTGCCAGCGCGGGGCCGCGCCGGTTGATTCGGGCGTGATGCCCGCCGTCCCCTGGAAACGCCTCCCGTTCGTCCGCCTGACGGCGGTCGTCGGGCTGCTGCTCGTGGCGGGCGAGCAGTTTCCGCTCACCCGGCTGCCGATGTATGCGACGTTCGACCCGCAGGCGGACTATTACTATGTCGCCGACGCGACCGGGCAGCCGCTGGCGTGCGAGAAAACCTTTGGCACCTCGACGGCCAACGTGAAAAAAATGTTCCGCACCCGTCTCGCCACCCTCACCGCCCCGCGTGGCGCGGACGAGAAATCGGCCACGCCCGACGAACGCCGCCGCACAGGGGAGGAGCTGATTACCTATTTGCGCGACACCGGCACGCGGCGCGGCGCGGCGGTGCCGGCAGGCCCAGTGCGGCTGCTGCGCGTGGAGGTGCGGCGAGGAGCGACGGGGGGATTCGCGCAGACCGAGGAGCTGCTCGCGGAAAAATAAGATGAAGCGCTGGGGGCAAAATCTCCGCGAGGTGATGGTGGACCACGCGCCGTGGGAGCTGTTTTTCATGCGCGGGCTGCTGGCGTGGCTGATATGGCGGATGCTGCCCGATACCGTGCCATTCGACACGCAGCCGTTTCCCAGCGGGCTGGCACGGCTGATGGACCTCACGTTTCTCGGCCGCCCGGCGGTCTTCGCCGGCCTGCGGGCGCTCGCGCCGGTCGCGCTGGCGCT
>CAIQBC010000278.1 GCA_903869955.1 uncultured Opitutia bacterium | reverse complement strand
CTTCGCCGCAGCCAACGCGCTTCTTGCGGTGGACGGCACCGGGGACGTTTTTGAGTTCGTGAAGTTTCATGGTGGTTCCTGGATGCGCCCGGCCCCGCGCGAGGCGGGCGGACTCGGATTAAAAATTTCAGGCTTTGCGGAGCGCGGTGATGTCGGCCGCGAGGCGGAGCTGCTGGAGGGCGGCAATGGTGGCGTGGACCACGGCGATGTGGTTGCTGGAGCCCATGGATTTGGTGAGGACGTTTTTCACGCCGGCGGCCTCAAGCACCGCGCGGACGGCGCCGCCGGCGATGAGGCCGGTGCCGGTCGAGGCGGGTTTGAGCAAAACTTTGCCGCCGTCGAACTCGCCGAAGACATCGTGCGGGATGGTGTCGCCCTTGAGTTTGACGTGGATCATGCGCTTGTGGGCGTTGGCCGTGCCTTTCTTGATCGCCTCGGGAACTTCATTGGCCTTGCCGATGCCGACGCCGATGTTCCCCTTCTGGTCGCCGACCACCGCGAGTGCGGCGAAGCTGAAACGGCGTCCGCCTTTCACGACCTTGGCGCAGCGGTTGATGAAAACGATCTTCTCCAACATCGCGGGGCTGCCGTCGGGATTGGTGGTGGAAGGTTTGTTGCGGTCGTCGCGGCGCGGGCCACGGTTGCCACCGTCGCGGCGCTGCCCGCGCTGCGGACGGTCCGTGGGACGGTCAGAGGACGGGGCGGGAGGAATGGAAACGGGGGCGGTTGCCTCGGCAACAGGCGCGGCGGTCTCGGAGGCGGAAGTGGTTTCGGTGCTCATGCGGTTTTAGAATTGGAGCCCGCCTTCGCGTGCGGCGTCGGCAAAGGTTTTGACTTTGCCATGATAAAGGGCGCCGGCGCGGTCGAAGACCACGAGGGCGAGGCCGGCGGCCTTGGCCTTGGCGGCGAAGGCGGTGCCCAGGGCCTTGGCCCCGGCGAGGTTGGCGGCGAGCTGCTGGCGGCGCAACTCGGGATCGAGGGTGCCCAGGAAAACGAGCGTGGTGCCGGCGTCGTCGTTGATGGCCTGCGCGTAGATGTGCTGGCCGGTAAAGGTGACGCAAAGGCGTGGGCGCGCGGCGGTGCCGGCGACCTTTTTGCGGATGCGCCAGCGGCGCTTCTGGCGCAGCACGGCTTTGTGGACGGTGTTCATCGGAAAAGCTGAGAGTTGAGAGGGAAAATTTGAGCGGGACGGAAAAACCAGACAGTGGCGGGCGGCGCTTAGGCGACGGTCTTGCCTTCCTTGCGGCGGACGCGCTCGGCGTGCTCGCCCACGATGCGGACGCCTTTGCCCTTGTAAGGCTCGGGCGGATAGTAGGCGCGGATCTCGGCGGTAACCTGGCCGACGAGCTGTTTGTCCGCGCCCTCGATGGCCAGCTTGGTGCCTTCGACCACGGTAATCACGATGCCCTCGGGGATGTCGAAGAGAATCGGGTGTGAGTAGCCGAGCGAGAGGTCGAGCTGCTTGCCCTTGAGCACGGCCTTGAAGCCGACGCCTTGAATCTCAAGCTCCTTTTTGTAGCCGACGGACACGCCCTTGACCATGCCGGCGATGACCGAGCGGGCGGTGCCATACATCGCCTTGGCGAAGCGGCTGGTGTCGGCGGTCGGGGCCACGGTGATGACCTTGCCGGCCTGCGTGATGCTCACGACCGGCGCGAAGGTCTTGGCGACCTTGCCTTTGGGGCCCTCGACGCGGACAGTGTGGCCTTGGATGTCCACTTTGACCTTGTCGGGGATGGGAACGGGTTGTTTGCCGATGCGGCTCATGGTGGGTGGAGGTTACCAGACGTTGCAGATCAGCTCGCCGCCAATTTTCTGGCGACGGCAGTCCTGATCCTTGAGCAGCCCTTTCGAGGTGGAAAGGATGGCGATGCCGAGGCCGTTGAGGACGCGCGGGATCTCGGTATAGCGAAAATAAAGGCGGCGGCCGGGGGTCGAGACGCGGTTGAGCACAGTGAGCGCGGGTGTGCTGGCGACATATTTCATTTTCACGACGAGGGTCTTGTGCCCCTGCGCGTCGGTGCCGTCGGTGTGGTCGGAGATGTAGCCCTCGGCCTTGAGGATGGCGGCGAGGTTTTGCTTGAGCTTGGAGTGCGGGGAAACGCACTCGGCGAGGCCGGCCTTCGACGCGTTGCGGAGGCGGGTGAGGAAGTCGCTGACGGGATCGGTCATGGCGGATGTTGGTTGGAGTTACGCACGGGTCATATCCGACTCCCGCACGCCTATTGAAATTGTTACCAGGAGGACTTGGTGACGCCGGGGATTTTGCCGGCGAGCGCGAGCTCACGGAATGTGATGCGGGACACGCCGAACTTGCCAATGTAGGCGCGCGGGCGGCCGCTGAGGGCGCAACGGTTGCGGATGCGGACGGGCGAGGAATTCTTGGGCAGACGCTGGAGCTTTTTCTGCGCGGCGAAGAACTGTTCGTCGGTGGTGGCGGGATTGGCGAGAACGGCCTTCAGCTCGGCGCGCAGGGGCGCGAACTTGACGGAGAGTTTCTTGCGCTTCTCGTTGCGCTCAATGGCGGAGGTCTTGGGCATGGTGGTCGGAAAATTCTCAGGCTGCGGCCGGTTTCGGCTGGGGCGCGGGCTGCGGTTCGATCCGGCGGAAGGGCATGCCAAGAAGCTTGAGCAGCTCGCGGCCCTCGTCGTCATTGTCCGCCGTGGTGACAATGGTGATGTCGAGCCCCATGGTCTTTTTGACGCTCTCGACCGTGATCTCGGGGAAGATGGTGAAATCGGTGATGCCGAGGTTGTAATTGCCCTGCCCGTCGAGCTTGGAACCGACGCCACGGAAGTCGCGGATGGTCGGGAGCGCGACGGCGAGCAGGCGGTAAAGAAATTCCCACATCGCGTCGCCCCGCAACGTCACATGGCAGCCGGTGACTTGGTTGGGTTTCAGCTTGAAGTTGGAAATGGCCTTCTTGGTGCGCGCCAGCACGGGCTTCTGGCCGGCAATGGTGGCCATGTCGCGGGCGGCATCCGCGATCTGGTTTTTGTCCGCCTCGGCGTCAATGCCGGTATTGAGGTTGATCTTGGTGAGCCTCGGCACCTGATGCTTGTTCTTGTGGCCACGGCTCTGCACCAGCGCAGGGACGACCTGCTCATGGTAGAGTTTTTTGAGGACGGGAGTATAGCTGCTCATGGAGGTGCGGGAGAGGGAAAAGGTTCAGTAACGCAGATGGCGGGCGGGTTTGGCAAGCACGCAGTGGCGCTCAGGCGGCGGGGGCGGCGACGAGCTTCTTCCGCTTGCTGGAGTCGTAAGTGGCGCGGAGCATGAGGTTGGAAACGTGGACCGTTCCCTCACGCTCGGTGATCTTGCCCTGCGGATTTTCTTGGGACTTTTTGAGGTGCCGCTTGACCATGGCAACGCCCTCGATCCGGGCCCGATCCTTGGCCGCGAGCACCTCGAGGATTTTGCCGGACTTGCCTTGGTGGGAGCCGGCGATGACGACGACCTGGTCGCCGCGTTTGACGTGAAATTTTTTGGCCATGTTAGAGAACCTCCGGGGCGAGCGAGATGATCTTCATGAAATTTTTCGCGCGCAGCTCGCGGGCGACCGGGCCGAAGATGCGGGTGCCTTTCGGATTGTTGGTGGCGTCAATGATGACGATGGCGTTGCTGTCAAAGCGCAGGTAGCTGCCGTCGGCGCGGCGGACGGGATGGCGGGTGCGAATGACGACCGCCTTGGCGACCTCGCCCTTCTTCACGGTGGCGTCGGGCGTGCTGTCCTTGATGTGCACAGTGATGACATCGCCGACCGCGGCGGTATCCGTGTTCTGGCCTTTTTTGGAAATCATGGCAGCCCGGCGGGCGCCGGTATTGTCGGCGACGTCGAGGATGGAGCGCAGTTGGATCATGGTGAACGGTGACGAAAGGCGGGAAATCAGGTGCCGGAGACGGCAGCCTTGGCGGAGTCGGGCTTGGTGGTCTTGGTGGGAACCTGGGCGGCAACGTCGGCCTCAGTGATGGCAACGGCGTCGGTCGTGACAGCTTTTTGGAGAATGGATGTGACGCGCCAGCGCTTCAGGCGGCTCAGCGGACGGGTGGCCATGACCTCGACCTTGTCGCCCAGCTTGGTCTCGTTTTTCTCGTCGTGAACGTGAAGGACGGTCTGACGGTTGACGACCTTGTGGTACAGCGGGTGCGGCGTCTTGTACGCGATGGTGACCTTGACCGACTTGTCACCAGAGCGGCTGGAGACAAAGCCGGAAAGAATCTTGCGCGGATTGCGGGCGTTGGGCGTGGGCGTGGACATGGGCAGTTAGCGAGTTGCGGCCGCGGGAGCCTTGAGCTTGGCGGCCTGAATGGTGAGAAGGCGGGCGATGTCCTTGCGCAGGGTACGCAGCAGGTGCGGCTTCTCGACCTGGCCGGTGTTTTTTCTCAGACGGAGCTGGAGCAGCTCGGCCCGGGTGTCGCGGAGCTTGGTCTCGATCTCCACAACGGAGAGTTCACGAATTTCTTTGGCGGTCATGGCAGTGGGGCTCAGGCGGCGGCGCCTTCGCGGGTGATGAAGCGGCAGTGGAACGGGAGCTTGGCGTCGGCCAGGCGGAAGGCCTCCTTGGCAATGGTGAGCGGCACACCGGCGAGCTCGAAGAGGATCGCGCCGGGCTTGATGATGGCCACGTAGTATTCGACCGGACCCTTGCCGGAGCCCATGCGGGTCTCGGCGGGCTTCTTGGTCACAGGCTTGTGCGGATAGACGCGGATCCAGAGCTTGCCCTTGCGCTTGAGGTGGCGCGAGATGGTGACGCGTGCAGCCTCAATCTGCTGGCCGGTCATCGGCCCGCGGGTGAGGGACTGGAGGCCGAATTCGCCAAAGGAAAGCACGTTGCCGCGCTTGGCGTTGCCAGCGGTCGAGCCTTTCTGCGACTTGCGGTATTTGGTGCGGGCGGGGGCGAGGGCCATGGTGGGAAAAGTTGGAAGAGAAAAGGAAGGGGGATGAAATCGGAGGAGGGCAATCACTCACACCTCGCGGCCTCATTCATCCTGGGATGGTTCAGGTGGCGTCAGCCTCTTTTTTGCAAATCCAGACCTTGACGCCGATCTTGCCGAACAGCGTGTGGGCCTCGAAGAAGCCGTAATCAATGTTCTCGCGGAGCGTGTGCAGGGGCACGCGGCCCTTGCGCTGCCACTCGCGGCGGGCGATGTCCGCACCGCCGAGACGGCCGGAACATTGGATCCGGATGCCCTCGGCGCCGAGCGCCATGGCCATTTCGATGGCCTTCTTGATGGCGCGACGGAAGGCGACCCGGCGCTCGAGCTGGAGTGCGACGTTCTCCGCCACGAGCATGGCCTCGATCTCGGGCTTCTTGACCTCCTGGATGTCGAGCAGGATTTCCTTGCCGGTAAGCTTGGCGAGCTGGGCCTTGATGTTGTCAATTTCCTGCCCCTTGCGGCCGATGACGACGCCGGGACGGGCGGTGTAAATTTTGACGCGAACGCGGTTCGAGGCCCGCTCGATGAAGATGCGCGGCACGCTGGCCTGCTTGAGTTTCTCCATCAGCTTCGAGCGGATCAGCTGATCCTCGGCAAGGAGCTTCGGAAAGTCCTTCTTGTTCGCAAACCAGCGGGACTGCCAGTTGCGACGGACGGCGAGACGGAAGCCGGTGGGATTGGTTTTTTGGCCCATGGTGAAGTCCTCAGTTGGCGCTGCCGTCCGAGAGGACGAT
>CAIQBC010000277.1 GCA_903869955.1 uncultured Opitutia bacterium | reverse complement strand
TCTGCCACAAACTCGGCCTGAGCTACGTTTCATGCAGTCCGTATCGCGTCCCCGTCGCCCGCCTCGCCGCCGCCCAAGCGGCGGTCGCCGACGCCAAAGCCGCGAAAAAATAATCCGAGAAATCGTCCTCGTTCTCTTACTCGTTCTCCCAGCCCCGCGCCTCAACCGGCGCGGGGCTTTTCATTTTCCTGGGCAGGCCTCATGTTTCCGGCATCGTCCCGACGGCCACCCGCCTCTCAAGCGATTGCGGACGCAACCGCTGCGATCCGCCATTGCCGAAGAGCGCGCAGGCCTCACGGTGAGACCCCTGCATGACCCAGCTCGCCACCATTCTCACCCATCCGGGCAGCGCCCACAAGGACGAGTTGCTCGCGTGCAGCGTCCTCCTCGCGTTGCACTCGGTGCCCATCGTCCGCCGCGAGCCGACACCCGCCGACCTCGCCAATCCCGCCATCGCGGTCGTGGACGTGGGCGGCCAACACGAGCCCGCGCTCAACAACTTCGACCATCACCAGCTCCCCAAGGATCACCCGCCCACTTGCTCGCTCTCGCTCGTGCTCCAACACCTCGGCCTCTACGGCGATGCCCGGCAGTTTTGCGAGTGGCTCGAAGCCGCCGAATGGTTCGATTGCCGCGGCCTGATCACCACCGCCAAATGGCTCGGCGCCTCGCCGACCACGCTCGCCCGGCTCACCTCGCCGGTGGACATCACTCTCTTGCGCCGCTTCGCCCTCGTGACCCGGCTTGAGCCTGGCCAGCCGCTGTGGGAAGTGATGCGCATGGTCGGCGAAGACCTGCTCGACTACGTGCGAACCCTGCGCGCGCGACTCGATTTCATCGGGCAACACGCCCAAATCTGGTCCCTCGATCTCGCCGGTGCGCCGGCGAAAATCTTGTTTCTCCCCCGCACCGAGCCGTTGCCGGACGACCCCTCGATGGGCATTGAGCGCTACATTGAGCAACGCGGCCTTGCGGGCGAAGTGGTGGGCACCGTGAGCCCCGACCGCCGCAGCGCCGGCTACGGCCTTTCCCGCTATCGGGACAACGCCCGCCTCGACTTCACCCGCATCGCCGACCGCCCCGGTGTCCACTTCGCGCACGCGCGCGGCTTCGTGGCCAAAACTTCGCTCAACGAAATCAGCCAACTGCAAGATTTGGTCGCCCGCGCCGGCGTGCCGGCCGCCGCCTGATTTTCCGCGTGCCCACAACAACCCGCGAGGTTCGTCCATTCGACCTGCCGCGCAAGGTCCTCGCCGACGGTGTGGTCCTCACGGTGCCGCCCGGCTGGGACTTGCTCCCGCCCGGCGATGCCGCGCTCAGCCGCCGCATTAAGGCCGACGGCCCGACGTGGACTGTGATTGAACTCAAGGGTCACAAACGTTTCTCCCGCGGCATCTGGGCGCCCGCCGAGCGCATTGCCGCGCTCCGGGCCGAGCTCGCCGCCGAGCGCGACGCCCCGTCCTACCAGCGCAAGCTCGACTCCGCGCGGGCCCGACGTGCCGCCGCCGAGGAAGTTTACGCCGAGGATTTTCGAGGCGCGGTGCTGGCCTTCCTCGCGTTTCATCCCGACTACCACGATCACGCCGCCGCCATGGCCACACGCATCGCGGCCCACGCCACGCCAGTCGGCAGCGGGACGGTGGCCCGCACGAAACGCATGCCGATCGAGCAACGCGCCGAGGCGGCGACCATTGCCTGGATGCGCCACCAGACCACCGGCTACGACCACATGACGATCCCGCGCGAGCGCGGCCGCCGACGCGAGGTTCGCCGCCAGCTCGCCGCGCGCTCGAAGCAGCTCCTCGCACTCTACCGCGTCGGCCACCCCATTGATTTCCCTCGCTGTCCGCTGCACACCGCGCTGCTGAACGCACCCATCCGCGACACGCACGCTTGAACCGGCGGGGGATTCCGCGTCTGCTGACTCCACGTCGCCATGCCCGACATCATCAATCTCGCCGCCTATAAATTCACGCCACTGACCGACCTGCCGGCATGGCGCGACCGGCTGCGGCAGGTGTGCCGCGACGGGGAGCTGCGCGGCACGATTCTCCTGAGCCCCGAGGGGATCAACTTTTTCGCCGCCGGCACGCGTGCCAACCTCGACACGTTGCTCGTCGAGCTGCGCGCAATCCCCGGCCTCGCCGATCTCACGCCCAAGGAAAGTCCGAGCGACGCGCAGCCCTTCAACCGGATGCTCGTGAAGATCAAAAAGGAGATCATCGCCTTCGGCGTGGAGGGCATTGACCCCGCGCGCCACCCCACGGCCAAGCTCCCCCCGCGCGCGCTCAAGCAATGGCTCGACGAGGGCCGGCCCGTCACCCTCCTCGACACCCGCAACGACTATGAGGTGCGGCTCGGCACGTTTCGCGGCGCGCGGGTGGCGGGTATTGGTCACTTCCGCGAGTTTCCCGCCGCCGTGGCCCGTCTGCCGGAGGAACTGAAAACCTCGCCCGTCGTGATGTTCTGCACCGGTGGCATCCGTTGCGAGAAGGCCGGCCCTTTTCTGGAACAAGCGGGCTTCAAGGACGTTTACCAGCTCGACGGCGGCATCCTAAAATATTTCGAGGAATGCGGCGGCGCGCACTACGACGGTGAGTGCTTTGTGTTTGACCGCCGCGTCGGCGTGGATGCGACCCTGCGCGAGACCAATTCGGTGCTCTGTTTCAACTGCCAGATGCCGCTGACTGAGGCCGAGCAGGCCCATCCCCACTACCTCCCCGACGTGAGTTGTCCGCTGTGTTTTGCCCAAAAACAGACGTCCGCCTAAGCCGGCGGATTGCTGGCGTTTGCGTCCGGCCGCCTGGCTTGTTCCTGCGAGGCCGCATTGCGGCCTGCTCCCGCGCTACCCTCTCGGCGGGGCAATATGCGCGACGTGCATCGCGAACACCAGCGCCGCCACCAATCCGAAATACAGCGCCGCCATCGTCCACCGCTGCGACGGTGTGATCTCAAAATACCGTTTTTCCTCCTCGGTCTTCGCCCGGAACAACGACCACAGGCGCGGCAGCGACAGCACCAGGATCAGGATCAGCAGCAGGCTCGGGTGCGCAAACGCCATCGCGCCCATGATGACCAGCCCGGCGACCCACAGCCACGGTGAGAGGGCGGTGACAATGCGCCCGCCGTCGAGAAATCCGATCGGAGTCAGGTTGAACAGGTTCAGGAAATACCCCGTGTAGGCCAGCGCCCGCCAGAACGGGTTGCCCGTCGCCAGATAGACCAGATGGCAGAGGCCCGCACCCAGCGACCCGGCCACCGGCCCGCCAATGCCCACGCACGCCTCGATCCACGCGTTGCGTGGCGCCTCTTTCAGCGCGATAAACGCGCCCATGAACGGGATGAACACCGGCGCGCCCACCTTCAGCCCGAACATCCGCGCCACCACGAGATGTCCGCACTCATGCACGAAGATCAGCAGCACAAAGCCCACTGCAAACGGCCAGCCCCAGTTCATCGCATAGAACCAGATGGACAGCACCATCGTCCCGCCGGTCTTCAGGACGGGCAGGCCGAATTTCAGGATCGGTAGCAGGAAGTATTTGAGCTGCGCGAAAAATTTCCCGATCACCACGAACACCGCGGCAAACGGCCCGAGCAGCCGTTTGCAGCGCTGGCCCCAGGTTTTGCGGGCCGGCTCCATGCGCAACGTGAACGACGGGTCGGGCGGCGAGCGGAAGGGCGGCGGCGGTTCGTTCATGGCTCGTCCGCCGTTCCGGCCCGGCGACTGCGGCCGCCCCGGCTGAAAATGAGCTGGATGGCTTTGGTCAGTTGCACGTCGGGTGTGAGTTGGGTTCCCGCCTTCAGGGTGCGAAGGAAGGGCGGTGCGTCAAGGCCCCGCCAGGGCGATAGCCCGCTGGGTGTTCTTGCTCCATCTTCCCTGCCTGCTTTTGCTGACAGGTATGCAACTATCAGCGTCTGGCCGGCAACCCTTGGCCTCCGGTTCTTTCGCGCTGGCCGATCTTGACCCCGCCGCCCTGGCGCAACAATTCGCGCATTGGGGCTTCAAGCCCAGCCATGCGGCGCGGGTGCTGCGGGCGTTTTATTCGGGTGATGACCTCGCAACCGCCTCCGGGCGCGGGCTGCCGCAGGGACTGCTCGAGAAATTGCGCGCGGAGTTTGTCTCGGGCGCGGCCACGCTGGCCGCGCGGCAGGTGGCCGGAGACGGCACGGCGAAGCTGCTCCTCCGCCTCGGCGACGGGCGCACCGTGGAGTCGGTGCTCATGCCGGATTTCCGGGCGGATCGCGCCGCCGGCTGCCTGTCGTCGCAGGTCGGCTGCGCGATGGGCTGCGATTTTTGTGCCACGACCAAGACCGGCTTTGAGCGGAATCTTACCGCCGGGGAAATCGTCGAGCAGTTCCTCGCCCTGAGGCGTGAGGCTCAGGCCGTTGGCCGAAAGCTCCAGACAGTCGTCTTCATGGGCATGGGCGAGCCGTTGCTCAACCTCGACGCCGTGCTCACCGCCGTGCGCCGGCTCGCGGACAACACCCTCGGCGCACTCGGCTGGCGGCAGATCACCGTCTCCACCGTCGGCATCGTGCCGGGCATGGACGCGCTCACGGCCACGGGCCTCAACCTCCATCTCGCCGTTTCCCTTCACGCCCCCGATGACGCCACCCGTGCGAGGCTCTTGCCGATGGGCAAGCGCTTCCCCATCGCGGACATCCTGGCGGCGGCGGATCGGTTTCAGGCGCGCCGCGGCCGGCCGGTGACGATTCAGTATTGTCTCCTGGCCGGGGTGAACGACACAGCGGAGCACGCCCGCCAGCTCGCCGATTTGCTCGGCCCGCGCCGGATGCACGTCAACCTCCTGCGCTACAACCCCACCGGCCTGAGCCTGCGCGGCCTAACTTACGAGCCGTCGCCCGACGCGACCGCCGAAGCCTTCGCCGCCGTGCTGCGCGCGCGAAAGCTCGTCACCCATTTTCGCCGTTCCCGCGGTCCCGATATTGACGCGGCCTGCGGCCAGTTACAGCGGCGGATCAGTCTGATGCCAAAGTCTATTGCAAAGAGCCGGTCGAGCAGTTCCTGACCGGAGGCTGAGCTGCTGCCGCAGTGCGGCGACAGCCGGTGCAAACTGAGGCGGCCCTTAAATCCCCTCCAGCCGCGTGGTGGCATCGCCGAACTTGTCGAGCGAAACCCCCATGCGGTCCATCAGGGAAAGGTAAAGGCTGCAGAGCTTGCGGTTATCGTTGCCGGCGTCGGAGTAGTCGAGCACGCGGCCGGTCTCAAGCGTGCCGCCCAGGCTGCCGGCCGTGAGCAGGGGCACCTTGCTGTTGTCGTGCCGCGCACCGGAGAGCATGTTGGACATGAACACGAGACCGGTGTTGTCGAGCACGGTGCCATTGCCTTCGCTCATGGAGCTCAGCTTGTTGATAAGGTAGGCGAACTGGCTGATGTAATACTGATTGATACGCATGAACGCGTCGTCGTTGTCGTGGCTGGCCAGATGGTGGGCGTGCTTGGCCCCATCGATGAAGGGATAGAACAGGCCGGAGATGTCGCGGCACATCAGCAGGGTGGCGAGGCGCGTCTTGTCGGTCTGGAACGCGAGCGCGAGGATGTCGCACATGAGGCGCATGTGCTCGCGGATGTCCTCGGGCAGGCCGTTCTCGGGCCGTTTCATCATGCCGAGCGGCACGCCGGAGTCGGCCGATTTGCTGGCCGCCTTCTCGGTGGCGGCCTTCATGCCTTCGGCGCGTTTCTCGACTTCGCGGACGCTGCTCAGGTATTCATCGAGCTTGACCTTGTCGGTGGCACTGACCTGGCGTGACAGGGAATTGGCCTGCTCCAGCACCCGGTCGAGCACGCTCAGATTGCGCTGGCTGCCGCGGTTCTCAAACAGCCCGTCGAACGCGAGCGAGGGATAGACCTCCATCGGCACGGGGGAGGTGGGGGTCTGCCACGAGATGTGCGAGCTGTAGGCCATCGAGAAATTCGTCTCGTGGTAGCCGGTGACGGGCTGTTCACAGCCGAGCACCAAGCTGGGCTGCACGGTCTGATCGCCGATGCGCTGCGCCAGCACCTGGTCAAAGCTGACGCCGCCATGCAGCTCCGCGCCCTTGGTGAGCGGCGCACCGGAGAGCAGGTTGCCGGTCATGCCGGGGTGGATGCCGACGCTGGTGGCGGCCTTGTTGAAGAGGCCCGAGATGAAATTGACCTTGTCTTTCAGGGGCTCAAGGGGGCGGAGGGTTTCCCCCAAGGTGATTTCACCGCTGCCATCGTCCTGCGTCGCGGACCAGTATTTGGTGTTGGTGTTCACGCCGTTGGCCATGAACAGCACGGCGAGCCGTTTGGGCGGTGCGACCGGGTCGCCGGCCTTGGTCACGGCGGCCTGGCCCCACACTGGCAGCGACTCGAGCCAAGGGAGCGCCATGACGACGCCGGCACCGCGCAGGAATTTGCGGCGGGAGAGACGGTGCTGGAAGGCGGCGGGGGATTTTTCGTTGGGGTCGCGCATGGGATCAGTTGGTTGCGAGCCCGGTCGGAGCGACCGGGGCCCTTTTGTTGAGGAACTGTGGGCTGGTGACAAGGCTTTCCACCAGCGAGCCGAAGCTATTGTCGTTGGCCGTGAGCTTCGCCTTCAGGTCGGCAATCAGCAAGTCGTCGGAAAACAACAGCGTGCGGCCCAGGGCGTAGGCGGTGAGTTTACGGGCCAGGTTGTCGAGAAACTCGTCCTGGACCTTCGTCTGAATATAGCTTTTCAGCCCGGCGAGGCCGGCGCGTTCGCTACCGTCGGGGAAGGTCGCGTCCAACTGCACGGGACGGCCGGCGAGATCGTTGGCCCGCTGCTCGCCGACGGGGCCATAGCCCTCGAAGACGAGGCCGAAGGAATCGAACTTGTTGTGGCAACTGGCGCAGGTGGGATCGGCGCGGTGGCGGGCGAGCGTCTCGCGCAGGGTGAGGTCGCCGAGCTTGGTCTCGTCGGTGGGCAGGACGGGGACGTTGGGCGGGGGCGCGGGGATGTGTTCGCCGAGGAGCTTGGTGACGACCCAGTGGCCGCGCTTCACGGGGCTGGTGCGGAGACCGGGGGCGTTCTTGGTGAGAAACGCCGCCATCGGCAGCAGGCCGCCCCGCGCGTATTTGCCGGCATCGTCCACCCGGGCCCAGCCGTCGGGCGCGGGCGCGGCGGGCACCGGCATTCCGTAATGCCGGGCGAGGGCGGCATTCACAAACGTGTAGTTGCCGTAAATAAAATCGAGCACGGAGCCGTCGCGGCGCACGAGGTCGGCAAAGAAACGCACGGGTTCCTCGAACATCGCCTCGCGCAGCTCGTTGGTGAACTCGGGAAAGCGCTCACGGTCCACGGCATTGTGCTCCTCAAACCGGCGGATGTCGAGCCAGTTGCCGCCAAACTCCGTCGCGAGTCCGCGAATGCGGTCATCCGCCATCATGCGCCGTGCCTCGGCGGCGAGCACCTCCGGGCGATGCAGGTCGCCGGATGCCGCGTGCGCGAGCAGCCCTTCGTCCGGCATCGTGGACCAGAGAAAATAGCTCAGCCGGCTGGCCAGCTCGTAGTCGGACAACGGTTCCACCGCCACGGCCGGCGTGGACCGGGCCGCGCTCGCGAGCCGGCCCGGGCCGGTGGGGGCGACCGCCGCCTGCGCGACGATACGGGGCAGCGCGACGCGCAGGCCAAAGTTGGGCGACATCAGCACGCTGACCACGCAGTCGCGCACCGCGTCCTCATGGCCGAGCTTCTGCGCGCGCAGCGTGTGATAAAACGCGAGCAGGTCCTCCTGCTCGGCCGGCGTGAGCGGCCGGCGGTAGGCGCGCTGGGCGAAGGCCAGCAACGCGTCGAGCTGGCGCGGTTCGGCCTCGGTCCGCGCCTTCTCCAGCTGACGGATGGCGGCGTTCATGGCGGGAAAATAATCCTTCACCGCCTGCATCGCCGGGGCGGTCATGTTGGCCTTGACCGCCTTGGCGGTGTAATCCTCGGCCAGTTTGTTCAGCTTGGCCTCGGTGAGGAGGTCGTCGTCCTCGGAGCGGTAGGCGTTGAACTCCGGCGTGAACATGAAGCTGGGCGGCTCGCCGCGCTCGAACCAGACAAACTGGCGGAACTGGCGGAAAGGAACCTGCGCAATGAAGTTCAGCTCGACCCACAGGCGGTCGAGCTCGGCGCGCTGGGCGTCGTCCAGCATGAGCTCGCACAGGGGGGCATCGTCGCGGAAGTAGCCCATCTGGCTGTGAAAGCCGGCCGTAAGCAGCCGGTGGCCCTTCAGGTCGGATTGGATCTCGCCGGAGTTGTTGGCCAGAAACATGCGGGCGCGCTCCCACACCACGAAGGCGTCGGGAAATACGGCGCAGAATTTTTTGAACGATTCCTCGTAGCTGGCCCGGCCGGCCTCTGTCGTCGGGATGAGCATCGCGGGGTCGGAGCTGGCGTAGTAGGTCATGTCCGTCTCCAGCGCCATGCCGGTGGGATAAGTCAGCCGGTTGGCGGCATACTGGCGGTCCTTCCAGAGCACCAATGTCTGCGAGCCGCCGCCGATGATCCGCTCGTTTGGCAGGAGGTTGGCGACGGTCTTGGTGACGAACGGCCGCAGCTCCGCGATGAAGTCGCGCAGGAAGCCGAGTTGCGTGGCAAGCGCTGGCGGTTCCTGGCCGTCGGCCGGGGCCGGCAGCGTCCGCCAGCGGGCTTGGATCGCGACGACGGGGCCGGCCTCCCCGCCGGGGAGCGCCAGAAAATCCTGGAGCTTGCCCAGATACTTTAGGCTGAGGCTGTCGTCCTTCGCCAAGTCTGCGAGTGTGACGCTGGGCCGTCCAAGGGCGGCCCGGTTTTGGAACCGCCACAGGGCCCGGAAATACTTCGTGTAATCGGGCGACTGGCCCATGTAGTGAAGGAACTGTGCGCCGACATCCAGGCCCTGCCTTTTGTAGAAATCCACGATGCGGTGGACGGCGTAGTTGTCGCGGTCCTCGTCGGTCACCACCGGGATCGGTGAGAAGGCGAGGCCGTCGGGCTTGAACACGAGGTGGTCGGCGACACTTTGCGCGGCCTCAAGGTATTTTTTCACGAGCGACGGAGACATGGCGAGGGACTCGCCGGAATTGTCGAAGCCCGCCTCGTTGGCCGGGTCCACGGGAAACTCCTTGGCGGGCCGGAGGTCCACGCCCGTGAGGTCGCGGATGGTGTAGTCAAATTCGGCGTTGCTCAGGCGGCGGGCGAGCACGAGGCCGGGATCGCCGGCGCGGCGCTTCGCCTCGGCCAGGCGCAGGGCCTCCAGCCAGGCGACGACGGGCGTGCGCTGTGCCACCGCCGGGTGTTTTTTCGCGTCGTCGGGCGGCATCTCGCCGGCCCGGAGCCGCTCCAGCACGAGGCTCCAATGGGCCGGATCCTTGGTAACGGCGTCGAAGTTGGAAAAGCCCGCGAGGTCGAGCCCCGCCTCGGGTTTCGCGCCGGCGTGGCACTCGACACAGTAGGTCTGCACAAAGGGCCGCACCCTGATGTTGTAATCCGCCGCGAAACGCCGCGTGGCCCGCTCCTCGGCGGAAATGGGCGGTGCCGCCGGCTCCGGCTCGGGCGGGGTGAGATAGGCGTGCCAGACGAGCACGGTGGTAAGCGCCGCTAACGGCGCAATGACGAGGTAGGCGATGGCCCGGCGCATGACGTAATGTTGATGGTAAAAGCTCGTGGTGCAAGGCCGGAATCAGGTTCAGCCCTTGGGGTTGACGCGGGTGGTGACGGTCTGCCGGATGTCGTCGGAAGCCGCGCCGACGCGCAGCTCGTAGCTGGCGGCATCCACGACGTAATCCTTTTTGGTGGCATCCCAATGGCGCAGGGCCGAGACCGGGATCGCGATCTCGACCGTCTGCTTTTTGCCGGTGGCGACGCTTACGCGTTGGAACCCGACGAGGCTCTGTTGCGCGCGGGCGGGGTCGCTCAGGCCGGTCTCCCGTGCGTAGACCTGCACGACCTCGTCGCCATCACGGGCACCGGTGTTGGTGACCTCGACGCTTACCCTGATGGTGCCGTCGGCGGCGACTTGGGGCCCGGCGACCTTGGCGTTGGCGTAGGCGAACTGGGTGTAGCTGAGGCCGTGGCCGAAGGCGAACAGCGGTTGGCCGGTGAAGAACCGGTAGGTGCGATTGTTCATGTGGTAATCGCTGAAATCCGGCAGGTCGGTGGTGGCGCGGTAAAAGGTGATCGGCAGGCGGCCGGCGGGGTTGTAACTGCCAAACAGCACGTCGGCCACCGCGGTGCCGCCGGCCTCGCCAGGATACCACGCCTGCACGACGGCGGGCAGGTTCTCGGCCTCCCAGGGCATCGCCATCGCGCTGCCGCTTGAGTTGATGAAGACCACCGGCTTGCCGG
>CAIQBC010000276.1 GCA_903869955.1 uncultured Opitutia bacterium | reverse complement strand
CTGGAGCGTGGCAAAGTCCACGTTCATCAGCCCGGTGCGAAACAGCATGGCCCACACGGCTTTCACCGCGCGGCCGATCCACTCGTCGCCGCGTGCAAACGCGTGGAGCGCCGTCTCGCCCGCGCCGGCGGCCTGGAGCAGGGCATCGTTGGGCAGCGGGATGACGGCGTCGCATACGGGGCGCAGCGCGCGCAGCGCCTCGTCGGCCTGCTTGAGCCGGCGGCCGCCCTCAAAGCTGAACGGCAGCGGGACAAACGCGATCACGAGCGCGCCCGCCTGCGCCGCGAGCCGCGCCACGACCGGCGCCGCGCCGCCGCCGGTGCCGCCGCCGAGGCCGGCGACGAGAAACACCAGGTCACAGTCCTTCACGAGGGCGGCGATTTTTTCCTCGTCCACCTCGGCGGCCTCGTGACCCGAGGCGGGGTCGCCGCCGGCGCTGAGGCCGTGCGTCACCTCCGCGCCGATGAGGATTTTCTCCTGCAACGGCGACGCGGACAAAGCCTGGTGGTCGGTGTCAATAGCCGCGAGCTGGAGCCGGTCGAGACTTTCCATCTTGAGCCGGTCCACGACATTGGTGCCGGCGCCGCCGACGCCGATGACCTTGAGGGCAATGGCGCGGTCGGTGAGGATTTTAGCGGCGAGCGGCAGCTCGGTGGCAACGGCGGCGGGGGAGAAGGAGGTGGCCATGGCGGTCAGTTTCCGGCGGTGAAAATTTTCCGCAGCAGGCCGGACACCGTCGCGGGCTGGCGGCGGGCCGGGTTTTCGGCGGGTGCGCCCAGGCCGTGATGCAGCAGACCGAGGGCGGTGCTGTGGCCGGGCGCGCGCAGGTGATCGCCCACCCAGCCGGGCGGCTCGCCGAGCCTGGCTGGCACGTCGAAGACCTGCGCGGCGGCCTCCTCAATGCCGGCGAGCTTCGATGCGCCGCCCGTGAGGATGACGCCAGCGGCGATGTGCCCGGCGTCGAAGTTCGCCCCAAGTTTTTTTCTCACCACCTCGAACAGCTCCCGCGCCCGCGCGGCGGTGATCTGCTCGATGGTGACACGTGGAAATTGGCGGTCACCGATGCCCAGATCACCGTTGAGCCACACCTTCTCCGCGCGATCCTTCGCCGTCACCACGCCACGCCCGTGACGCAGCTTGAGCCGCTCGGCCTGGTCGTGGTCGTTGAGACGCAGGCCGAGGCTGAGGTCATTGGTGAAATGCAGCCCACCGACCGGCACGACGCCGGTGAGCAGCGCGCAGCCGTCGCGGTAGAGCACGAAGTCGGTCGTGCCTGCACCGAGATCAAGCACCAACGCGCCGTGGCGCCGGTCGTCCGCCGTGGTCATCACCGAGCCGGACGCCAGGCTGGACAAAATCAGCTCGGTCACGCGGACGTTGAAGCCACGGATGACATGGATATGGTCGGCGATCCGGCTCTCCTGCCCGTGAACCGTCCAGTAGCCGACTTCGAGCCGGCGGCCGTCCAAGTGCTCCGGGTCCGGCACGAGTCGGCCATCGAGCCGGAACGGCCGGCGCAGATGATGGACGACCATGCGCCCCTCGGGGAGCTGCTTCGACTTGGCGAGCTGGCAGACATTGTCAATGTCCAGCGCGCTGACCATGTTGTCGGCTGAGGAGACGCGTACCTCGGACTCGTTTTGAAAGCCCTCCAAATGCGCGCCGCTCTGTGCGAGAAAAACCTCCCCTACGCGCGCGCCCGCCACCCGCTCCGCCTCCTCGAGCGCCGCGTGGACGCACTCGCTCGCGGCCTTGTAGTCCACGACGATGCCCTTGACCACCCCGCGCGACGGACACTCGCCGAGCCCGATGATGCTCAGGCTGCGCCCGCGCGTGACTTGGCCGACCAGCACGGTGATCTTGGCGGTGCCGATCTCGACGGCGCCGATAAACTTGGTCCTAGAGAGCATGGGAAAAATTGGCGGAGGCTGGGGGTGCAGGAAAAAACAACACCGGGGTCGCAACGCTCCCCGCCGCCGGGCGTGGCAGGACCGCGCGTCCCGGTGCCGGCGTGCCGGCCAGCAGCCGCGCGACCAGCACCTGCCGGCTGTCCACCGCGAGATTCACCCGCAGCGGCTCGACGGGAAACTGCCTCCGTGTCTCGGCCAGCGTGAAGTCGAGCCGCGCCAGCTGGCGGGCAAAACCCCCGGCCGCACCAAACACCACCTCGCCCACATCGGCCGACTGCACCACCAGCACATCGTCCGTCGCGAGCCGGGCCAGCGAGACGACGCTAAAGCCGTGCGCCAGCGCCGGCGTGGCTGCGCGCGCCGCCGCGAGCAGGTCGGCCACCGCCGCCATGCCGGCGATGGGCGCAAGCCGCGAACCCGCCAACTGCAGTCTCACCCCGTCGAGGAACGGCAGCCGCGCCACCATCTCCGGCGCGTAGCCCGCCCCGGCAAACACCGTCCCGTCGCGCGCGACCAGCAGCGTCTGTGGCACCGCCTCGCCCAGCTGGCCCATGACGCGCGCGACCGGCGCCCGCTCGTGCAACGTCACTACGAGACTGCCGGGCAGTTGCCGCGTCAGTTCGGCGCGCTCCACCTGGCCGCTGGCCAGTAGGCGGCGTTGCAACGCCGCAAGATCAAGCGTCATCAGGCCGGCCTGCGCCGGCAACGCGAGCGTCCCTCGCGCCCACCCCTCGTCCAGCACGCCATCGGTCCGCAGCTCGAGACCGCGTACCGGCGTGCCGCCCGCCGGCGCGACGAGGCGGCCGGGATTAGTCTTCAAGGTGACCAGAAATTCTGCCCCACCCCACCCCGTCACGAGCAACGTGGCCGCGAGCAACGCCGTTTTCGCCGCGGCCAGCACTCGGCGACGCCGGCCCTCGCGCGACATCGCCCGCGGCTTGATGGGCTGCGGCAGGTCGCGCCAGGAGCGCGCGGGCGGAAGGCTGATGGCGGGTGGATTCATGCGTGAACGAGGTCTCCGGCGCGGAAGCGTTGCGCGGCGGGGCTGACCAACTCCCTGACCAGAGCCGTAAAATCCAGCCCCACACAGCGCGCGCTCATCGGCAGCAGGCTCGTCTCCTTCATGCCGGGGAGCGTGTTTAGCTCCAGCAAATAAAGCGGGTTGTTCACATTTTGTTCAGAGGCCAGAATGAAGTCCGCCCGCGCGTAATCGCGGCCGCCGCAGGCGGCAAACGCCGTCTCGGCTGCTGCCTGCACGGCGCGCGTCGTCGCGGCATCGAGCGGCGCCGGTGCGAAATACTCCGTCAGTCCCTTCGTGTATTTGCTCGCAAAATCATAGACGCCGGAACGCGGGCTGATTTCAACGACCCCCAGCGCGCGGCCGCCGACCACGCCGACGGACAGCTCGCGGCCGATGATCCGCTCCTCGGCCAGCCACTCGCCAGCCGTGATGGCCGCGAGCTTCGCCGCGAGCTCCGCGCGGCCGGTGAGGACGGCGAGGCCGACGCTGCTGCCCTCACTGTTCGGCTTCACGACAAGTTGCTCGCCGAGCGCGGAGATAATTTCCTCCGCCGAGGGTTTTTGCCCGGCGGCAAACGCGAGACCCTTCGGCACGCCCACGCCTCGCGCGGCGACCGTCTGTTTCGTTCGCGCCTTGTCCATCGCGAGCGCGCTGCCGATGGCGTCGCAGCCGGCGTAATGCACGCCCGCCGCGTCCAGCAGCCGCTGCATCCCGCCGTCCTCGCCAAACGTGCCGTGCAACGTCGAAAACACGACGTGCTGCGCCGGGTTTAGCCCGGCCGGCAGCGCGTCCGCGTCGAGCTCGAGCAGCCGCGTCGGGAAATTCCGCGCCAATGCCAGCGCGCACGCACGCCCCGAGCCGAGCGACACCTCACGCTCGGCCGACGTGCCGCCGCACAGGACCGCGATGACGGGCCCCGGTGTATTCATAGCACGTCCTCCCATTTTTTCCCGTAAAGCAGCACCTCCGGCTCCAGCCGCACGCCCTGCACCTGCTCGACGTGCGCGCGCACGTGGCGCACGAGCGCGATCACATCCGCCGCCGTCGCGTGGCCACGATTGATGATAAAGTTCGCGTGCGTCTCTGACACTGCGGCGTCTCCTTCGAACGCACCCTTGAGGCCGCTCGCCTCGATCAGCCGCCCGGCAAAGTCGCCCGGGGGGTTCTTGAATACGCACCCTGCGCTCGGCTCGCGCGGCTGGGATTTTTGTCGCTGCTCGCGATACTTCTCGAGCTGCCGCGTGATCCCCGCCGCCTCGCCGCTCGCCGCCGGGCACAGCAGCGCGCCGAGCGCAATGGCTTCATGCAGCTCCGCGCAATGCCGGTAGGCGATGTGCATCTCGTCGCGCCGCAGCCCGCGCACCTCGCCGTCGAGGTTCATAACGCGCACCTCCTCGACCACGCCGAACATCCACCCGCCCATCGCACCCGCATTCATCCGGAGCGCGCCGCCGACGTTGCCGGGGATGCCCTCCAAAAACTCAAAGCCCGCCAGCCCCGCCTTCGTCGCCAGCCCGCAAAGCTGCTTCAGCCGCAGCCCCGCGCCAACCCACACGCGCCCGTCGCCGCGCGGCTCGAAAATTTCCCACGTCGGCTGCCGCAGGCTGATGACCAGCGCGTCCACCCCCTCATCCGGCACGATCAGGTTGGACCCGCGCCCCAGCACGGTGACCGGCACGGCCCTCGCCCGTGCCGCACGCACGAGAGCAGTCAAATCCTCCTCGTCCGCAGGCTCGGCGTAAAGGCGCGCCCGGCCGCCGACCCCTATTGTGGTTTTTTTCGCCAGCCCTTCCTCGCGCCGCACCTTTGTCGCCGGCGAGACGGCCGTGCGTAACGCCGCGGCGTGCGCCTCCCAACTGTGGGCGATTTTTTCTTCCGCCGCCACCGCGCCCAGCCAGTCGCGCGCCCGGCGGTCAATGTCCCCTGCCCCTACAAACACCACCCAATCGCCTTCCGCCCGCGCGCACACCAACGCGCCCAGCACTCCGGCCGCGTCACCGGGCAGGTAAGCCAGGGGCAGCGTCGGTGCGGCCCGTTGCAGCTCGGCGTAGAGGTCGGCGGTTGTGCCGCCTTCCCGCAATGTCTCGCCCGCGCCATAGACATCGAGCAGAAATATCGCGTCCCCGAGCGCGAGCGCGGCGGCAAACTCCGACTTGAACTGTGCTGTGCGGCTGAAGCGGTGCGGTTGGAATACCACGAGGAGCCGGCGGGGCGCGCGGCGGCGCAGGCTGCCGAGCAATGCCCGGATCTCTGCCGGATGGTGTGCGTAGTCCTCGATCACCGTCAGGGTGGCGTCCTCGCGCAGCACCCCCTGCCGTCGATGTACTCCGGGAAAACTGGCCAGCGCGCGCGGGGAGATTTCCGCGCCCATGAGCTGCGCGGCGGCCAGCGCGGCGGTGGCGTTGGCCGCGTTGAAGTCGCCCTGCGCGGCGACGGTCGCGGTGGCGATGGAAAATTTGCCACCCAGCCGCAGCGTCATCCGCCCCGTCGACTCGTCGGCGATCTCGCCGGAAAAATCGCCCGTGCGGCCGAAGGCAAGGCAGGGCGTCGCAGCTGGCCGCATCGCGGCTGGCGGCCGGCTCGGCGGGCCGGCCCCGCCGACGACCCGTGCCGACAGCGCGCAGGCGTCACTCACCAGAACCACGCCCCGCGTGTGGGCAAACAGTGCGGCAAACGTGGCCTCAAGGTCCGCGAGCCGGTGGTAATGGTCGGGATGATCCCAGTCGAGGTTCACCGCCACTGTCAGTTCCGGCGCAAAGCGTTCGATCGTGCCGTCGCTTTCGTCCACCTCGGCCACGACCCAGCCGTTGCTTCCCGCCCGCGCGGGGGGGGTGTCGTCGGCAAACAGGCCGCCGAGCACCCAGCCCGCCGGAAAATTCGCAGCCTGCAACGCCGTGACAAGCAGTGCGGTGGTCGTCGTCTTGCCGTGCGAGCCGCAGACGGCGACGAGTTTTTGTCCCCGCGTCGCCTCGGCCAGCAGCTCGCCGCGCCGCACCAGCGGCAACCCACGCGCCCGCGCGGCGGCGATGGTGGGATGCTCCGGCGCGATGGCGGAGGAAAACGCCACTAGCCCGCAGTCTGCCGGCACCGCGCCGGCGGCGGTCAGCGTGACCCCCGCGCGGGTGAGCTGCGCCCGCATCGGCTCCGTGGGCGCATCATCTTCGCCGCTCACAGTAAAGCCGAGCTGCGCCAGGTAGATCGCGAGCGGGCCGACGCCCATTCCGCCGACCCCCACGCAGTGGATGGCGGCCACCTCGCGGCCAAAGAGCGGAGGGAGCGGGGGGTGTCTCATGCGAGGGTGAACTGCATCGCCATCGCGGCGGACTGGGGCTGATTGAGTGACTCGAGGTCGTCCAGGATGAGGCCGAGCGCGCCGGGACGGTCGAGCTGGCGCAGGCCGGCGCGAAAGCGTGCGAGGCGCGGGTCGTCGGCGAGGAGTTCTCGCGCGAGCGGGCCAAGTTTTTCCAACCCGGCCTGGTCAAGCACGAGCCCCCCCCCTTCCTGCACGAGCCACGCGGCGTTGGCCTGCTGGTGGTTGTCGGCGGCGTGTGGAAATGGCACGAGGATCGCGGGCGTCGCACAGCGCGCCAGCTCGGCGAGCGTGCCCGCGCCCGCCCGCGACACCGCGAGATCGGCGGCCGAGAGCAACGCCGCCATGTCGTCACAAAACGCAAGAAACACCGTCGCGACCGGCTGGCCCGCCGCGTCAGGCAGAGAAATTTTTTCGGCAGTGCCCGCCATCTCCGTGCCCTTGCCTGGGCCGGTGACACAGATGACCTGCACCCCCGTCGCCGCGAACGCCGGCAGCTCGCGCCGCGCCCAGTCATTCAGCGCGGTCGCCCCTTGGCTGCCGCCGAGCACCGCCAGAATCTTGCGCGCTGGGTCGAGGCCGAGGCGCGCACACGCCTCGGCGCGCGGCAAGCGGACGATCTCGCCGCGCACGGGCAGCGCCGCGTGCCGCCGGGCGGCGTCGGCGAGACCTGGCAGCGCCACGCCTGGCGGCAGATAGATTCGCCGCGCGAGCCGGCCGAGCACGCGCGTGGCGCGGCCCGGCACGCGGTTCGCCTCATGCAACGCAACCGGCACACGGCGCAGCCAGCCCGCGAGCACCAGCGGGCCGCTGGTGAAACCGCCGAAACCGACGATGGCCGCGGGGCGCGTCGCGCGGATGAGCCGCAAACTGAAGCGCAGACCACGCCACTGTTGCCACGCGCCCCGCGCGAGCCGGACGGGATCACGCGCCAAAGGCGCGGCGGGCACGGTCACAAATTTCAGCGCGGGATATTTCGCGCCGAGGCGAGCGTCGATTTTCTTCTCGCTGACGAGCAGCGTCGCCCCATGCCCGCGCGCCGCGAGCCCCTCGGCCAGTGCGATGCCCGGCGCGAGATGCCCGCCGGTGCCACCGCATGAGATGAGAAAATGCCTCATGGCGCAGCCTCCACCGGCGCGTCGGGCGGCACCTCCAGCCATGCGCGCCGACCGCCGTCCAGCCCAGGACGCGGCCACGCGCGGCGCGTGTTGAGCATGAGCCCGACAAGCAGCCCCATGACGAGCAGATTGGAACGACCGGCGCTGATAAACGGCAACGAAATGCCTTTCGGCGGGATCAGACCCGTGACCATGAAAAAATTGATGAGCGCCTGGGTGGTGATGAACGCCAGCGCCCCGGCCACCAGCAGGAACTGAAACAGGTTCGGCGCC
Organism: uncultured Opitutia bacterium; assembly: GCA_903869955.1. GTDB lineage: Bacteria > Verrucomicrobiota > Verrucomicrobiia > Opitutales > Opitutaceae > CAIYUN01. The sequence continues at coordinate 14,040 of CAIQBC010000276.1, read as the reverse complement.
CGCCGCAGGTGCATGAGGCCGGCCACAAACATAATCCCAAACAACGCGACCACGGCGAGGGTGAATCTCAGCCCCAGCTCCTCGCCTACGACGGAAAAAATAAAGTCTGTATGCGCCTCCGGCAGATAGGAAAGCTGCTGCCGGCCCTGCCCCAGACCCACGCCCTCGATCCCGCCGACCGTGAACGCCGCTTGGGCTTCGTCGAGCTGGGTCCGCTTGGGTTTGGCCGGCTGCACTCCGGCCAACGCCCCCGGCACGGCGGGTTGGCCGCCAAAATACTCCCTCAGCCGCTCCCGGCGGTTCGGGTCCTGCAGTACGATCAACGCGAGCCCCGCCGCCAGCAGCGGGGTCGCCGCCCACAGATGGCGCAGCCTGACGCCCGCGAGAAACATCAGCACCAGTCCAATCCCGACAAAGAGCGCGGCCATGCCGTAGTCCGGCTCGAACACCAAGGGGCCGGCAAACGCGCCGATGATCGCCAGCGGCCAGACCAAACCCCGCTTGAGCCCGCGGACGTGCGTCTGGTTGACCGCAAGATAGTGCGCGAGGCAGAACACCAGCGCTACCTTGGCGAACTCCGAGACTTGGATCCCGGCCAGCCACCGGCGGCTGCCGTTCACCTTGCTTCCGATCCCTGGCAATGCCACCAGCAGCAGCAGCAGCACCGCTCCACCGCCGATCCACCATACCCGCCCACGCCAGCGCTCGAGATCCCGGCTGCTCACCCACCACGCCACTGCGGCCGCCATGACCGCGCCCTCAACCTGCTTGTTGAGGTAAAAAAACGGCCCCTGCCGAAGCGCTGCGCTCGCGCTGAATAAAATCGCCAGCCCGAGAGCGAGCAACGCGAGTGCGCACCCTGTGATGATGAGGACCGGGTCGGGCGCGAAGCGGGCGCGTGGCAAAACGGGGGACGGGACGGCGGAGGTCATCGGATGGTGGGAAAATCTCACGTCACGGAATGCGTGGTGCACCGTCGCCCTCAATCTTGATCACTGGCCCAGCGGGCGGCGGCGGCGCCGGACTGATGGGTGACACCTCGGCCGGGGTGGCGGCCGGGGACGGCCCGACGGGTGGCAGGATCAAATCCAATGCGGGCCTGCTGTTCGAAACTGGCGGCGGCGGCGCGGGGACGACGGATGTGTCCGCCACCGGAGCTTTGCCCGGCCCCTTGACGGGGATTTTGAGCTCTTGGCCAATGACCAGTTTTTTGCCCGGATCTCTGATGCTGTTGGCCACCTCAAGGTCGGCCTGCTTCACGTTGTACTTTCTGGCAATGGCCCCGAGGGTGTCGCCCGGCTTGACGGTATGGATGAGGCCGTCGGTGGCCGGGATCGCAGGCGCAAGCGTGGCCGCCGAGGGCGCGACGACCGGGAGCTTCAACGTCTGGTTCGCGCGCACGGTATCGCTGCGGAGATTGTTGAGCGCCTTGATCGCCTCGGGTGTCGTGTGGTTGCGCGTCGCAATAGTTTTGAGTGTGTCGCCGCTTTTCACCACGTAGTTGTTCGTCCCCGCATCGGTGGAGACGACGACAGCAGTGCCTTTGGCCGGCGCGGAGGGAATGAGGAGCTTTTGGCCGGGGTGAAGCATGGCATCGGCGGCGATGTTGTTCGCCTGGGCAAGCGCATTGATCGTGACGCCGTATTTTTGATGGAGATTCCAGAGATTGTCGCCGCTCTTCACGGTGTAGCTGGTGGCTGCGGCCGGAGAGGGCGGCGGCGCAACGGAGACAATCGGCGGCGGCGGGGCGAGTGAGATGGCCGCGGCCGACCCGGGCCTCACCGGCGTGACGCGCGGTCCGGCCGCGGGCGCGAAGGGATCGAAGGTTGCGGGCGGAGGGGGCGTGACGGGGGCAGCAGGCACGGTTTCGCCGGCGGTGGTTTTGCCAGTGGAGCGGCAGCCGGGGATGGCGAAGATAAAGAGAAACAGCGTAGCGTGGAAGGCGGCGACGATGCCGATTATTTTTAGGCGATTCATGGTGATATGGCGACGAGGGTTGAGGATAAAGGAAGGGCGACGTAAGGGGTATGCGGCGACAGGGGGGACAGGGTGGGGATCAGGGTGGTAAATTGGGCACCACGGTCGGCGTAACTATTGAACTGGTCGAGACTTGAGAAGGCAGGGCTGAGGAGAACATGGTCACCCGGGCGCGCCTGTAGGGCGGCTTGGCGGACCGCAGCGGCAAGAGTGCCACAATCGGTGTGCTCAACGCCATGGAAAGCACAGGCGGCGGCAAGGGCGAGGCGGGTCTCGCCGATCAAAAGAGCATGCCGCACGTGTGGCGCGACGCGGGCAACAAAGGCGGCCACATCGCCGCCTTTCGGCTTGCCGCCAGCGATGAGAATGACGGGAGCCGCGAACCCGGCCAGCGCGGCCTCGGCGGCATGAAAATTCGTGGCCTTGGAATCATTCCACCACGTCACGCCGCCAAGCTCGGCGACGGGCGCGAGGCGGTGCGCGCCAAGCGGGAACGTCTGCGCGGCGGCCAGCAAGGCCGCCTCGGCGAGGCCAGCCGCACGCCACCACGCGGCGGCCAGCAGAAAGTTCTCCCGCTGCGGATAGCGGGCGAACGCCGTGCCGAGCAGGCGCGGGTCGGCGGGCTGATGTTCGGTCGGGACCCAGACGAGGCCGGGCAACCCGGCGGAAAACTGGCGGGCCGGGAGAGCGACCGACGGACCGGCAAACACCTGCGTTGCGCGCTCCACCAGCCGCCATTTGGCGAGAAAATAGCCAGCCATCGAGCCGTGGCGCTCAAGGTGGTCCTCGGCTAAGTTGGTCCACAGCACGGCGTCGGCGCGGAAGTGATGCAACGTCTCGGCCTGGAACGAGCTGACCTCAACCACGGCGGTCGTGTCCGGCCCGCCGCCGCCGGTCTCGGCGACGAGCGCGGCGAAGGCATGGCCGATGTTGCCGACCGCGGCGGCATCGCGGCCAAGCGAGCGGAGGGCGTGCGCGAGGAACGCGGTAAGCGTGGTCTTGCCGTTGGTGCCGGTGATGGCGAGGACCGGGCCGCGCCAGCACAACGCGGCGAAGTCCAGTTCGCCGAGGCAGACGCAGCCGGCGGCGTGCGCCAGCGCGAGCCAGGGGTGCGTCGGCACAAAACCGGGCGAAAAGACCACGAGACGGTGCGCGCTGGCGTCGGCGGCGGTGAACGCGGCCCGCCCGCCGCCCGCGCCATGCTCGTCGTAGAGCACCGCCGTACCGCCCAGCCGCGCGACGAGCAGGTGCGCACCCCGGCCGCTCACGCCACCGCCGAAAATGGCGACGGAGGGCGCGAGGAGCGGCGCGAGCAGGGCGGGAGGCGTGAGTTTCATCGCGAAAAGAGAGCGGGTTTCAGACTCAGCGGAGCTTCAAGGTGCCAAGACCGGCCAGGGCGCACAGGAGCGAGACAATCCAGAACCGGAGGACGACCTTCGTCTCCGGCCAGCCGAGCTTTTGAAAATGGTGATGCAACGGCGCCATGAGGAAGACGCGGCGGCCCACGCCCGTGCGGCGCTTGGTGAGCTTGAAACAGCCGACTTGGACAATAACCGAAAGCGCCTCCAACACAAACACGCCGCCGACGATGACGAGCGTGAACGGCTGATGGATCATGAACGCCATCACGCCGATCAGCCCGCCGAGCGCGAGCGAGCCGGTGTCACCCATGAACACCTCGGCGGGGTGGGCGTTGTACCAAAGAAAGGCCAGCGTACCCCCGATGAGCGCGCCGCAAATGACTGCCAGCTCGCCGGTGCCGGGAATGTGCGAGATGCCCAGATAGTCCGTGGCGCGGATATTGTCCGCGAGGTAGGCCATGATGCCGAACACGAGCGCGACGGTGACGGTGCAGCCGCCGGCGAGGCCGTCCAAACCGTCGGTGAGGTTGATGGCGTTACTGAAGCCGACGATCCAGAAATAAATCAGCCCTAGCAACAGCCACCAAGGCATCTGGCCGATGACGGCGTGCTTGACGAACGGCACCCACAGCTCGCGGATTTTCTCCGCACTGGCCGGGTGCCAGAGCAGCACGCCGAGCGCAGCGAGGGCGGCGAACGATTGCCAGCCGATTTTTTCCCACGAGGAGATGCCGTCGGAATTTTGGCGGACCACCTTGAGGTAGTCGTCGCGCCAGCCGGCATAGGTCAGCGCCGCATAGACAAAGAGGCTCACAAATACCCACACATTAGGCTCGGCCCAGAGCACCGCACTGACGAAGACCGCGATGAAAATGATCAGCCCACCCATCGGGGGAGTGTGTTTTTTGTCGAACTGGCCCACGAGGCCGCCCGTGCGGCCGTCGGCGTAGCCCTGGCCGAACTTGAGCGCGCGGAAGCGGCGGATGAGCATCGGGCCGAGGACGAAGCCGATCACCGCCGCAGTGACCGTCGCGAGCATGGTACGCACGGTGAGGTAGCGCAGCAGACGCAACGGACCGAACTGGTTCTCGAAATTGGCAAGGAAGCTGAGCATGAAAATGGTTGCCTCAGTGGGCGGCGACCAGGGCCGGCCCGGCGGTGAGGACGGTCTCAAGCCGGTGACGGCGGCTGCCCTTGAGGAAAACCGCGCCGCGCCACTCCGCGAGGCACCCGGCAACGGGCTCAAGCGTGGCGACGGCGCGGACGGACGGCGCGAGCCCGCCCTGATCGAGCACGCCCGCACAGATCTCGTCGGCCTGTTCGCCGAGGGCGAACAGGCGGTCGCCGTCGCGCAACCGCAGCGAGCGGCCGAGGCGGCGGTGGAGCGCGGCGGAATCCGCCCCCAGCTCCTCCATGCAGCCGAGGACGTAGAGGCGCGGCGCGGCGACAGGCGCGATGGCGGCGAATGTCGCGAGCGCGTCGGCCATCGAGGCGGGGTTGGCGTTGTAGCAGTCGAGATAGAGCAGGCGGCCGGCCTCCTGGCGGATCTCGCCGCGCAGCGGTGCCGGCGTCCATGCGGCCAGGCGCGCCTCGAGGTCGCCCGGCGGGACCCCAAGGCGGAGCGCGGCGGCCAGCGCGAGCGCGACGTTCTGGGCCATGCCGTCGGTCACGCGGCGGAGCCGGAACAGCATCGGCGGCGGTGGGCCGCTCGCAATGACGATGACTGTCTCCGCCGGGCGTTGGATGATGTTGAAATGCACGGTATGCGACGGGAGCGTCGCCGGGCGGAGCACCGTCGAGCGCTCCAGCACGAGCTGGTTGACGAGCAGGTCACGAAATGCGGCGAAGGCCGTGCAGTCCTTGGGGAAGATCGCCGTGCCGCCCGCCCGCACGGCAGCGGCGAGCGCGGCCTTCTCCGCCGCGATGGCTTCAAGCGAGCCGAACGCGCCGAGGTGGGCAGGCGCGACGGTCGTGACGAGCGCGAGATCGGGCCGGATCATCGTGGCGAGCGGCGCCATCTCGCGCGGCCCGCCGACCCCGGCCTCAATGACCGCGAACCGATGCCGCGCCGGATCGAGCCGGGTGAGCGTGAGCGGAACGCCGAGGTGGTTGTTGAGGTTGCCCTCGGTGGCCAGGACGCCGGCTCCGTCCCCGCCAAGCAGCAGTGCGAGCAGGTTTTTGGTCGAGGTCTTGCCGCAACTGCCAGTAATGGCGACGACGGGGCCGGAGAAAGTGTCGCGCTGCCCCCGGGCAACGGCCTGAAACGCCGCGAGCGGGTCGGCCACGACCAACTGCGGCAACGTGCCTGCGGATCTGGCATGGGCCACGAGCGCGGCGGCCGCGCCGGCGGCCGCCGCCGCGGCCAGAAAGTCGTGGCCGTCGCGGCCCGCCGTTTTCAGCGCGACGAAAACATCCCCCGGCCGCAGCGTGCGGGTGTCATGGGAGAAACCCAAAAGCGGCGAAACCGGCGCGGCCGTCCAACGGCCGCCGGTCCAACGGGCAAGAAGGTCGGGAGAGAATTCACGCATGGTGGCGGGGTGGCGCAGAGCGGGCGAAACCGCCCCGGCCACGATTGAGGTTGGATGATGAGGGCGGAAAGAGTTCAGGCCGACGGCACGCCGGCCTTGAGGCGAATGAGCTCGCGCAGAACCTGGCGGTCGTCGAACGGGACGATGGTGTCGGCAAATTCCTGGTAAGTCTCGTGACCCTTGCCGGCGACGAGCAGGCTGTCCCCGGGGCGGCAGGCGTCGAGCGCGACGCTGAGCGCGCGGCGACGGTCGTCCACCCAGGTGATTTTTTCCGGCGCGGAGACCCCCTCGCCCATGTCGGCGAAAATCTGCGGCACCGGCTCGTTGCGCGGATTGTCGGCGGTGGCGAAAGCCTGGTCGGCAAAAGCCTGCACGGCGCGGACCATGAGCGGGCGCTTGCGACGGTCGCGGTTGCCGCCACAGCCGAAAACGACGAGCAGGCGGCCGGGGGTGATGGGGCGGAGCATCCCGAGGGCATTGCGGAGCGCGTCGTCGGTGTGCGCGTAGTCCACGAGGACGTTGAACGGCTGGCCCGCCTCAACGCGCTCCATGCGGCCGGGCACGCCGGCAAACGCGGCCAGGCGCGGCAGGAACGCCACGGGGTTGCCGCCGAGTGCGAAGGCCGTGGCGGCGGCGGCGAGGACGTTGCTGACATTGTAGCGGCCGAGCAGCGGCGAGACGACCGTCGCCGCGCCGCCGGGCCAGACGAGGCGGAACGTCGCCCCCTTGAAGCCGAGGACAATTTGCTCCGCGCGGACCGCAGCGCGCGGACTTTCACCAAACGTCACGGTGCGGAGGTGGGCGGGCACCAGGGCCGCGAGCCGCGCGCCATGCGGGTCGTCGAGATTGACGACGGCCACGCGGGGCGCGGCGCCGTTCGCGCCGGTGAAGAGACGCGTCTTCACCTCGAAGTAGGCGTCGAGCGACGGGTGGTAGTCGAGGTGGTCCTGGGTAAGGTTGGTGAAGACGGCGGCGGCAAACTGCAGGCCGAGCACGCGGCGCTGGTCGAGGCCGTGCGAGCTGACCTCCATCACGGCACGGCTGCATCCGGCGGTGCGCATCTGCGCGAGCATGCCAAAGGTGTCGGGCGCCTCGGGCGTGGTCTTGAAGGACGGCACCGTGCGCGCGCCCAGATCGTAGTGCACCGTGCCGAGGAGGCCGGTGCGCCCGCCGTCCGCCTCCAGGAACAGCTTGAGCAAGTGGGTGACGGTGGTTTTCCCGTTGGTGCCGGTGACCCCGACGACCTCCAGCTCGCGGTCAGGAAAATGGTGGAAACAGCGTGCGACCCGGGCGAGCGTGGCGCGGGCGTCGGCCACCTGGATGAACGTCGCGCGCGCAGGCGGGTGCGAAGGCATCCGCTCGGTGACGACGGCGACCGCGCCACGCGCCACCGCCTCGTCAATGAACGAAGCGCCATCGGCCCGGCGGCCGGGCAGGGCGAAGAACAGGCTGCCGGGCACGACGCGGCGGCTGTCCATCACCAGACCGGAGACCGGCCGGTTGAGCGGGCCTTTGACAGCAAGGAACGTGTCCTCGCGAAAATAATCGGCGAGTTGGGGGGCCATGGGAAAAAGGTCCGGACCGGAACGGAAGACGCGGCTGCCCACGGGGCGCGGGACCGGGCGGAATACCCGGACGAGCGGCGAGTTCGGCACAGGATAATGGATCATGGGCGGCCGCCGGCCAAGGCGGAGAGGCTGACGCCGGAGAGCGCCGTGACGGGCTTGATGTCAAGATAGGGGATGAGCTGCTCGGCGATGCGCCGGAACGCCGGGGCGGCGACCTTGGCCCCGTAGGCGACACCACCGGGAGCATGGGCGTCAGCATCGTCGACAATCACTGAAATGGCAACCTGCGGGCGGCTCGCGGGAAAAAAGCCCACAAAGGAGGCGACGTGGTGGTGCTCCCAGATCTTTCCATCTTGAAATTTTTGCGCCGTGCCGGTCTTGCCCGCCACCTCAAAGCCCGGAATTGCCGCCTCCGGTGCGGTGCCCTCGCTGGAGGCGACCCCCATCAGCAACTGCGCCATCGTCTGCGCGGTGCGGGCTGAAACCACGCGATGGACCGGCGTGCGCTCGAAGCGGTAAATCACCGCGCCGGCCGCGTCGCGGATCTGCCGGACAACCTGCGGCCGCAGCAGCTCGCCGCCGCTGGCAATCACCCCCATCGCCTGATGCATTTGCAGCACGGTCACGGCGACGCTCTGGCCCATCGGCATCCGCGTGATGGTGAGACCATCCCACTTGTTGGGCGGCTTCAGATCGCCATTCACCTCCGGACCGCCGGGAAAACCGGTGCGCTGGCCGAACCCGAAGGCCCGGGCATAGTCGTAGAAGCGCTGATCACCGAGCCGCATCGCAAGCTGCGCCGCGCCCCGGTTCGACGAGTGGGAGATGATTTCGGCGACGGACAGCGGGTGATCAAAAGTGTGATCCTCGCGGGGCAGCGAGCGCACCCGGCCGGCATAGTCGATTTTCTCGATGGAACAGTCGAAGATGCTCGCCGGCGTGACGAGGCCCTCCTCCAGCGCGCCCGATGCGGCCACGATCTTGAACACCGAGCCGGGCTCGTAGCTGTCCGTCGCGGCGATGTTCTTCATGCTCGCCAGCGCTGCTCGCGGGACCTGGTTGTATTCGTTGAGGTTGAAGGTCGGATAATTGCCCAGGGCCAGGATAAAGCCCGTGCGCGGGTCGCTCACGATGATGGTGGCCGAGGCCGGCTCGAATTTCTTCCCCAGGCCGGCGAGCTCCTGCTCCACGATGTTTTGCACCATCGCGTCGAGCGAAAGCATCACCGACCAGCCGTCGGCGGCGGGCGCCTCGCGCGTGCGGAACTGGGCGAGCTCGCGGCCCCGGCCGTCCTTGTCGGACTCACGCCAGCCGTCCGCCCCCCGCAGGTAAAAATCGGCAAATTGTTCCATCCCCGTCACGGGGTGCTCGTCCCGGTTGATATAGCCGACGACATGCGCCGCAAGCTGCCCATGGGGATAGGTGCGCACGCTGTAACGCTCGCCGACCAGGCCGGCGGCCGGCGTGGACGTGGAATTATTTTTGCCGGACGAAGGGTAATTGTTCCCGTCGGTCAGACGCGCATAGAAGGACTCCTCGACGCCGTCGTTGAACTTGACGAAACGGATCTTGACCCGGCCGTTGGCCGTGAGGTTGCGCGCGTCCACTTTCTCCCCGGGCTGGCGGTCGCGCGACACGGGGGCGTAGAGCAAATCCAGCTCGGCGGCGGACATCCCCAGCAACAACGCGAGCGTGGCACGCTTCTCGAGCTCGGCCCGGCGGAGCTGCTCCTGACGCGGCCCGGGTTTCTCCGTGGCCAGGAGGTCGTCGAGCGCCCACGGATCTATGGCGAGGGCGACCTTGGTGCGGCTGGTAGCGAGCGTGTCGCCGCGCGCGTCGAGGATGTCACCGCGCCGCGCCGGCACGACCACGACGGCGTCCCGGGTGCGGTTGATCTCAGCCAGGCGGACCGCGCGGTTGAACACCTGGAGCCGCAGAAGCTGCCCGCCGACGAGGCCAAAGCCAGCCAGCGCGAAGGCGGCGAGCAGGCTGAGGCGGTGGCTGGAGGAAAAACCGCGGGACATGGCGGGCGCAGAATCAGCGGCGGGGGAGGTTCACGGCGAGATGCAGGGCGGGCGCGGAGGAAGCCACCGGGGTCGCGGGCCGGAAGTCGGCGAGGAAGGCGGCGTCACGGAGCGCCGCAAACCGGCGCTCGTCGGCGGCGGCCACACGCACGAGCTGCGGCTCGCGCGGCGGCACGAGTCCGAGCTGCCACTCGGCATTGCGGCGCTCCAGCATCGGGGTGGTCTGCTCGGCGGTGAGCACGGTGTTGAGTTCGGCGAGGCTGCGCTCGGTTTGCGCGAGCTGCCGCTCATCGCCCTGGGTGCGCACCGCAGTGGCGGTGATCTGCTGGCGCGCCCAAACGACGCCGAGGCCGGTCGCGCCGGTGAAGGTGAGAGTGAGCCCGGCGAGCAGCAGCGGGTGGATAAAAGCGCGGGTGCGCAGACGGAAGGGAGAACGGGAGCGGACGAGGGTGGGCATGGTGGGCGGGAAGGAAAAAAGGAGGCTAAAGCCGGCGGACGGCACGGAGCCGGGCCGAGCGGCTGCGGGGGTTGGCGGCCAGCTCGGCCTCGCCCGGCGTGAGGGGGCGGCGGGTGAGCGCTGTGGCCGACTGTTCGCGCATGTCCTGCGGACGGTAATCCTCCGCGCTCTCCGGCTGGCCGCAGAGGCGGCGGAAAAATTGTTTCACCGGCCGGTCTTCGAGCGAGTGAAACGCGATGACGGCGAGCACCCCGCCGGGCTCGAGGCGGGCGAACGCGGCGGGCAGCGCGCGCTCCAACGCGCCCAGCTCGTCGTTGACGGCAATGCGGATGCCCTGGAAGGCGCGGGTGGCCGGGTGGATCTTCGAGGCAAAACGAACCCGCGGAGGGATGGCGCCGGCGATGAGCGCGGCGAGCGACGCCGTGCGCGCAAGCGCGCCGGTGCCACGCGCGGCCAGGAGGGCGCGCACCACCCGCCGCCAGCTTGGCTCCTCGCCGTGGTCGCGCACGGCGCGGACGAGCATCTCCTCGGTCGCCGTCTCCAGCCAGCGCGACGCCGGCACGCCGGCGCGCGGATCCATCCTCATGTCCGCCGGCGCATCGTGGCGGAACGCGAAACCGCGCCCCGGGTCGTCGAGCTGAAAGGAAGAGAGGCCGAGGTCGAACAGCATGCCGTCGAACCGGCCCAGCTCCAGCCCGCCCAGCCGGCCAAAGTCGCGATCCAGCAACTCGAACCGGCCGCAGAACTCACGGACCAGGCTTTCGGCCCGGGCCGCGGCCGCCGGGTCGCGGTCCAGCGCCACCACCTGTACCCCGGGTGCGGCCTCCAGGATGGCCCGGGAATGCCCGCCACCCCCGAAGGTGGCATCGAGATAACGCCCTCCCGCCCGCGGCGCGAGCAGCCCCAGGGCCTCGCGTAGCAGGACGGGTTCGTGGCCATGTGACATGGCGAATGGTTCACGCGGCGGGGCGCACGTCATGGTTGAAGCTCCGGCTGGCACCTGCGGTGCGGGTCAGGGAATTTTTCAAGGCAAGCCGCCGCCGGGTGAGACTGGCGCGCACGCGCAATGAGATGGCGGGGAACAAACGCCGCGGGTCCGCCGCGAACACGGCGTCCCGCGACGGCAAAAATGGCAGGGGAAAGGTGGGAGGCATGGGGGTGGTCATGGGGTGGAGAAAAATCACAGGCCAAGGCGGCGCATCTGCTCCGCGTCGCCCACGGTGGTCGCGGCGACCGAGACGGCGTCTTCCGCCACCAACGCGCGCCAGCGCCCGGGGCTGTAAATTTTGAACGTGTTCAGTGAGCCGACGAGCACGGCGCTGCCGGTGACGCCCGCGGTTACGTCGGTCTCCGTGATACCGGCGAGCGCGAGCAATTTTTTCGTGAGCGGGACGCGCCCCTGCTTGTCGAAGGAAAACGAGAGCGACTTGGCAAAACGGCGGGACAAAAATTTCTGCCCCTCGCGATCGCCCAGCGGGATCAAGGCAACCTTGGCGCGCAGTTGCGCGACAGCGGCGGGCGGCAGCACGACGATATGGCCGCCATCCGGCAGATCCTCGTCCTGCGGCAGGGCCAGAAAGGTGTCGCTCTCCGCGTGCATCCAGCGCCAAGCCGAAGGAATCGTGATCCGATTCTTATCGTCGAGCTTATGCTCAAAATCGCCCGTGTAGTGGGCTGAGGCAGGTTCGGTCATTGGCGACAGGGAACACTCTTGCTCCCCTATGCCCCCTTTTAACCCAAAATGACCCCAATTTGTCAAGGGAAAATGCGCTGAAAACTGCAAAAACTTATTCGGAGGTTATTCACCGTTATCCTAACACGCAAACCAAATTTTAGATGTGACTATTTGGTCTGGATTTCGTGCGGATCGCGCGGAGCCGCCGCCGGCCCGGCTGCGTGATTTTAGCTGCCGTTTGACTGGGGCAATAAGTGAGACTGGCAGAATTACCGCTGCAGTTTCGACCATCTGGGACCTGGATACCTTTGGTCGCAGCTCTCAAAATCCATTCCGAATTATCGTGGGTGTTTGATCCGGGTTTTGGGGGAGGGTCAGGTCGCCTTTACTTCCCCTTCTGGTTCAGCTTCAAAGTCGTATCACACATTGCGCCACCTGGGGAGGCATAAAGCTTTCTATCCACCTCGCGACGCGTATCCTGCTTTCACGCCTATGGTTATGCCCACCAACATTCAGCTCATCGGCACGGAGGTCGCCATCGCCTGGAGCGACGGCGCGGAGAGTTTCTTCCCAATGGAACTGCTCCGCGCCGCGTCGCCCAGTGCGGAAAATGTCGGCGAGCGCGACATCCTCGGCCACCTGCATGGCGGCGACGGCCCGAAGGCTTTTCCCGGGGTGACCGTGCTCGGCTGGGAGCAGGTCGGCCGCTATGCGTTGCGCTTCACCTTCAGCGACGGCCACGGCAGCGGGCTCTACAGCCACGACTTCCTGCGCCGGCTCGCCGAAAAAATCCGGCCCGCGTCGTGACCCCCGGGCCGCCCCACCCGCGCCGGCGGACACGCCGACGAAAACGCCCCGAGGAAACTATCGCCAACGCCCCGGATCAGGGCACGATGCTCCGATGGACCCAGCCCAACTCGACTGGCCAGCGCTCGACCGGCTGCGCGAAATTTTCCTGCGCGGTGCGCCCGCGACCGAGCCCTACTGGCGCGGGCCGGCCGACCTCGCCACCTATGACGCCACTTTCGCCGAGCGCATTGGCTGGAAGTGGGACGCCGCGCTCGCCGGGCTGGCCCGGCGCGGCTGGCGGCCGGGGAGCGGGGCCGCCGGCACCGCAGAAAAAATCCCGGTGCTCGACTGGGGCTGCGGCAGCGGCGTGGCCGGAAGGCGCGTCATCGCCGCCTTGGGGGTGGAAAATTTTTCGACGCTGCGCGTCTGGGATCACTCGCCGGCGGCGCGGGAGTTTGCGGCCGGCCGCGCCCGGGCCGCGTTTCCCGGGCTGGAGGTGGAGGAGTGGCACGACGACGGGACCGCCCCGGCCGGGCTGCTCGTCCTCAGCCACGTCCTGAACGAGCTGACCGCGCCGGCACGCGCGGAGCTGCTCGCGCTCGCCCGCCGGGCCCGGGCGGTGCTCTGGGTCGAGCCCGGCACACACGCGGTCAGCCGCGAGCTCATCGCGGTGCGCGAAGTGCTGCGCGACACATTTTCCCTCGTGGCCCCCTGCCCGCACCAAGGCGCGTGCGGCCTGCTCACGCCGGGCAACGCCCGGCATTGGTGTCATTTTTTTGCGCCCCCGCCGGCCAATCTCCAAGCCGACGCCGGCTGGGTAAAATTCGGCCAGCGCGCCGGCATTGACCTCCGCAGCCTGCCCTATGCCTGGCTTGCGCTGGAGCGGCCGGCCGGCGCACCGCCGCCCGCGGGCACGGCCCGCGTGCTCGGGCGGGCGGAAAGCTTCAAAGGCTACGTGCGCCTGCTCTCCTGCTCGGCCGAAGGGGTCGAGGAACTGGAACTGCAGAAGCGCGCCGACCATGCATTGTACCGCCGGCTGGGCCACGCGACCGCCCATCCGCCCTACCGCTGGCACCGCGCGGCCGGCCGCATCACGGGGGCGACTGAGGCATGGGACGGCTGAATTTTACCCGCGGATGACACAGATGAAGCCGTGGATCGTTTGGCAGGGCCAAGGGCCGGCTCCCCGAAAATCAGGGTGAATGAATGCGCCCAAGGGCAGCGAGGCCAAACGGGCGCAGCAAGACTGCGCCCCGACACCGGCAGACGTTTTTTGGATCGGCTCCAACTGGCAGCAACGCATTTGGCAGCGACGTTACTCCGTGGTCGCAGACGGCCCGAAGAGCTGTCCCGAGCTTGGGGATTCAGATTTAAAATGCGTCACGGCCCAGCAGGACGGAGGCTTGACTCAATTTGCCGGGGGCGCGCATTCTGTCCCCCACGTCTTTAAAAACATATGGGAAAACAATACAACAAGGTCATCAAAAAGAAACGCCGCATCGCCTACGTCAAGCGGCGGCGCCTCGCCGAAAAGGCCAAGAAGGCCCCGGCCAAGAAGTGACCGCCCCGCCCCGGCCGGTCAGCCACGCCCCGGCCGGAGCGCCCGACCGGCCCATGCTGAAGGTCAGCCTCATCTCCCTCGGTTGCGCCAAGAACCTCGT
>CAIQBC010000275.1 GCA_903869955.1 uncultured Opitutia bacterium | reverse complement strand
CTGGTCGTTCCAGCCGTGAGCCGATCGGCATGACCTGCGCCTATGTTTTGCCGCCCAACCCCACGATGAGCGCAAACTCGGTCGCCGCCAGCGGCATGACCGACAGGCGGCCCTGCCGTACGAGCATGATGCCCATCAGCGCCGGCTCGGCCTTGATTTGCGCAAGCGTGACCGGCGTGGGCAACGCACGCCCGGCCTTCAGCTCGACGGCCACCCAGCCCGGCTCGTCCGCCGTTGTGTCGGGAAACGCCGCCCGCGTGACCTCGGCGATACCGACCACCGCCTTCGTTGTCACGCTCTCATAAAAGAGCACGCGGTCACCCGGTCGCATCGCGTTCAGGTGGAGGCGGGCGGTGAAGTTGCGGACGCCCGTCCACGCCGTGCGTGCGTCGCGCACCAAGTCGGCCCACGCATAGGCCTCTGGCTCTGATTTCACAAGCCAGCAAGCGGGCTGCTTGGGAGAAATTTTTTGGGCCGGCATAGATCTGCCCAAACCTGTGTTCCAACTCGCGCGGGGCGAGAAAAAAGCGGTCGGCCGGCGGGACTTGCGTTTCGTTTTTGGCGCCGCTTACGCTGGCGGTCTTACATCCTACCAATCCATGAGCCAAGCTCCCGCCTCCCTCTCCACCTGGGCCCGCCATATCTCGCCATCGCCGACGCTTGCCGTTGACGCCAAGGCCAAGGCACTCGCCGCCGCCGGTGAGGATGTGTGCGGGTTCGCCGCCGGCGAACCCGACTTCGATACGCCCGTCCACATCAAAGAGGCCTGCGTCGCCGCCCTCATGGCCGGCAGGACCAAATACGCCCCCACCCCCGGCATTGAGCCGCTGCGTGCCGCCATTGCCGAGAAATACGCCGCCGACCACGGCATGAAGGTCGCCCCGTCACAGGTCATCGTTTCGCCCGGTGGGAAGTTTTCCTGCTACCTCGCCATCCTCGCCACCTGTTCGCCCGGCGATGAAGTCATCATCCCGGCACCCTACTGGGTGAGCTATCCCGAGATGGTAAAGCTCGCCGGTGCCGTGCCCCGCTTTGTCCTAGCCGACGATACGACTGGTTTCCGCCTCACGCCCGCACAGCTCGAAGCCACGATCACGCCGAAGACGAAGCTTCTCATCCTCAACTCGCCCTCGAACCCCACCGGTGCCGTCTACACTCGTGCCGAGCTGGAGGCGCTCGTCGCCGTCGCCCTGCGGCATAACCTCTTCATCCTGTCGGATGAGATTTACGAACACCTGATCTACGACGGCCTCGCCTTCTCCTCACCCGCCACGTTCAGCCCGGAGGCCGAGGCACGCACCATCATCGTCTCCGGCTTTTCCAAGACCTACGCCATGACCGGCTGGCGGCTCGGCACTACCGTCGCCCCCGCCCCCATCGCCAAGGCCATCGCTGAACTGCAAAGCCAGATTTCCTCCAATGCGACCACCTTTGCCCAGTTCGGCGCGTTGGCCGCGCTCAAGGAGAAGGGGAAAACCGCCGCCGCGCTCGCCCAGATGCTCACGGCCTTTGACCGTCGCCGGAAATTTCTCCACACCGAGCTCAATAAAATCCCCGGCATCACCTGCCAGCTCGCGCAAGGCGCATTTTATCTTTTCCCCAACATCTCCGCTTTCGGGCTCAAATCCGAGGAGTTCTGTACGCGTCTGCTCGAACAGCACAAAGTTGCGGCCGTCCATGGCAGTGCGTTCGGAGCCGAGGGCTACCTGCGCCTCAGCTATGCGACCAGCGACGAGATCATCGCCAAGGGCGTCACCCGCCTCGCCACCTTCTGCGCCGGTCTGAAGTCGTAAGGGGGTTTTGACCACCGGTCACACGGATCCGAGCAGCTTTCGTCACATCCGTGGCCATCGGGGAATCCGTGGTGGATTTGTTTCCAGGCTTGGCCTTTGCCTCCGGCCTCGCCCCTTGGCATCTTCCCACTGGCGGCTCTGAGCGATATGGCTCGCTTTGGGCGGCGGCTTGGCGGACAACGGCCCACGCCATCGGGGAAACGAACATTCCGAAGGTGAGTCAACTCAACGAAAAAACCACCACTATGGGCGATAGATCACCTAAATCCGTGCAGAAACAGGCGTCACAAAAACAGTCTAAAAACGACGGTGCGAATCAGAAAAAAAACGCGCTGATCATGGCGCAGCAGGCAACGAAAGCCAAAGCCGCCGCGAACAAGAAAAAGTAGCCCGCTCGGCTCCTCGGTTTCGGCCGGGGCAACATGCGTTGCTCCGGCCTTTCTTTCCCTTCTCCCATTCCGTCCTCATACCCACACCCTCAAACTCAAATCACCATGGCCAAATCACAAAACGCCCAGAAACAAACCAAGAAACAGCCGCTGAAAACACCGGCGCAGAAAAAAGCCGACAAGCGGGCCAAGAAAAATCGCGGCTGAGGTGCTGGTTGCTGAAGCAACGAACGCTGACCCGAAGGTCAGCCTCCGAGCCATCTTGACCAAGATGCGCCAAGCGACGACAAGTGCCCCGATGGAAACACCCGACGACGAACCGGCCTTTCTGCGTGGCTTGATAAAATTTTCCCGCCAGCGACCGGTGCAGGTGCCGTGGACCGACCGCGATGGCAGCGCGCGCCACACCGCGCTGACCCTGCCCGAGGCCACGCGGCTCAACGCCATCGCGCGCGGCCTCAACATTTCCCCGGGCGAAGTGCTGCGCCGCACCGCCCATGTCCCGGTCGCAAAGCCCGACGCGCAAGATAGGCGTGCGGCCGCTCCCGCTGACGGCAAAACTTAAGGCGGCCAAACGGAAATTGCGCGCGTCTTCAACGCGCGGCAGCCACCGCGCCCTTGCCCGGCTCCGCCCCGATGCGGATGCCGTGCGCCTCGATCTTGATGCGACGCTCACGGTAGAGCGCGCCGATGGCCTGCTTGAACGCCTTCTTGCTCACGCCAAACGCGGTACGGATTTGCAACGGTGTGCTGTCGTCGTGGTAGGGCAGTCGGCCGCCCGCCGCGCTCAACTTCGCAAGAATCTGTTCGGTGAGCGGCGCGATCCGATGAAAGCCCGCGCGGTCGAGCGCGACGTCGAGCCGGCCATCGAAACGCGGGGCGCGCACATAGCCTTCGAGCGGCTGGCCGACGGAGAGTGGATCAGCGAGATCGGTGCGGTAAAGCAGGCCGGTGTGCGCGTGCTCGACGATGACGTTGTAGCCCAGTGGCGTCTCGCCCATGACGAGGAGCCTTACCTTCTGGCCCTCGGGATACGCCGGCATATCGCGGTCGAGCCAGCGGGGCAGGCGCGCGCTGGCGAAGATGCGGTCGGACTTCGGGTCGAGCGCCACGCGCACGACGAGCCAGTCGCCCACCTTGAGCGGTGCGACCTGCTCGCGCATGGGCAGCAGCAGGTCTTTCTCCAGGCCCCAGTCGAGAAACACGCCCACGCGTGGGTTCATGCCCACGACGCGCAGAAATGCAAACTCACCCACGACCGCGTAGGGCGTCTCCGTTGTCGCCACCAGCCGGTCCTCGGAGTCGCGGCACACCAACACGTCGAGCGTGTGGCCGGGCATCGCGCCGGGCGGGACGTAGCAACCGGGCAGCAAGATTTCCCCATGCGAGCCGCCGTCGAGGTAAAACCCCGGCGGAGCCGCGCGGACGACGCGGAGCGAGTTAGGTTGGCCGATGAGCGCCATGCGCCGCGCAACCTGAAGGCAACCATCGGCGATAGGGAGGCAATTCGTTGGGGACAAAACGTGGGGGCGCGACCGCCCTCAGTCGCTCTGAATGTCCCGCTTCTCCCGAAGCAGGCTACCATGGCAACGTAGCCCGGTCCGGGAGAAACGGGACGGTCGCGCTCTCGCACAGCTTGGTCGCAGCAAGTCTGCGCCCCTACGATGCCGCCAGCAGGCGGCGGAGCGTTTCGTCCACGAGCTTGGGATTGGCCTTGCCCTTGGCGGCCTTCATCACCGGGCCTTTGAAGGCGTTGATCGCGCTCTCCTTGCCCGTCTTGAACTCGGCCAGCGCCTTCGCGTTGGCGGCGATGGACTCCCGGCACCATTGTTCCAGCTCAGCAGAGTTTGTCGGCAGAGACAACAGTCCTGCCCGGCTGGCTATAATTGAGGGAGCCTCGCCGCTGGAAGCCACTGCGTTGATCACTTGGTAAGCGGTGCCACTGTGAAGTCTGCCAGCCGCAACCTCACTGACGAGTTCGGCAAGGTTTGCCGGCGTTATTTTATTTTTGAGTGACTGAAAAGTCTCTCGGTTTCCCAAATTCTCCAAAGAAGAATCGAAGTCCTTTTGAAGCTCGCGGTCATTCAGACGAGGTAGTTGAAGTTTTTCGTCATATGCCTCCTGACGCACTCGAAGTATGCGCAGGAAGTCGTTGACGATCCAGTTGCCGACAGACTGAGCCCGATCGGAGCCAGCAAGCTTCACAGTTTCCTCAAAATAATCAGCAAGCGAGCGATCCGATAGAGGAACGGAACAGTCGGCAAACGCATGATCCGGCACGAGCACGGAGGTGAGCGTGTAGGGCAACTGGTATTGCTCAAAAAAACGGCGCTGTTTGTCGAAGGGCAGTTCGGGGCATTCGGCGCGGAGCGTTTGTTTCCACGCCTCGTCCACCTTGACGGGCATGAGGTCGGGATCGGGAAAATAACGGTAGTCGTGCGCCATTTCCTTCGAGCGGAGCGATTGCGACGCGCCGGTCTGGCCGTCGTAGTCGCGCGTCTCCTGCACGAGCGTGCCGCCGGCGGCGACGACGGCGAGCTGGCGTTTGATCTCGTGAGCGATGCCGTCGCGGACGAACGAGATGGAGTTGAGATTCTTCAGCTCCACCTTGGTGCCAAGCTTCGTCTCCCCGACTGGACGGATGGAAATATTGGCGTCACAGCGGAGCTGGCCTTTCTCCATGTCACAGTCAGAGATGCCGCCGTAGATGATGGTCTGCCGGAGCGAGGTGAGATAGGCGAACGCCTCCTCGGCCGTATGCATCGCCGGCTCGGATACGATCTCCATGAGCGGCGTGCCGGCGCGGTTGAAATCAATGAGCGAGTCGGCGGCACCGTGGTTGAGTTTGCCGACATCCTCCTCAAGGTGGATGCGGGTGAGCGGAATGGTTTTGTGCTCGCCCATGACGTTACGGGCGGGGCCGGGCAGCTCGATCTCGACGGAGCCGCCGAGGCAGATGGGCTGGTCGTATTGGGATATCTGATAGTTTTTCGGTGAGTCGGCGTAGAAATAATTTTTGCGGTCCCATTTGCAGACCGGCGCGATGTCGCAGCCGAGCATGAGCCCGGTCTTGATGATGGCGTCGAGCGCGGCCTTGTTCATCACCGGCAGCGTGCCGGGCAACGCGAGCACGACGGGGTCGGTGAGGGTGTTGGGCGGCGCACCGAAGCCGGTAGCGACGCGCGTGAACATCTTGGACCGCGTCCGCACCTGGACGTGGACCTCAAGACCGATGACGGCTTCGTAATTCATACTGGATAATGGAGAGAGATTTGAACCACCGAAGCACAGAGAGCGCAGAGGTTCAATTGACGAGGCGCTTGATGCCCTGCTTGAGCACGGGGACTTTGAAGTTGATGAGCAAGCCGACTTGCAGGCCGGTTAGCTTGAGGTAAGAAAGCAGCTGGGCCTCGTGGATGGGCAGAATGGCTTCGACACATTTTAACTCGACGATCACCTCGCCTGCAACCAACAGGTCGAGCCGTAGGCCTTCGTCAAAACGCAGCGTCTTGTAGGTGACCGCCACCGCCTTTTGCCGCTCCACCGTTAAGCCAAGTTGCGCTATTTCGTAGGCCAGCGCTGCCTCATAGATGGACTCCAGCAAGCCGGGGCCAAGCTGGCGATGAACCTCCATCGCCGCCCCGATGATCTTTTCTGTGATCTCTGTGTCTCTGTGGTTCAAATTAAAGTTTTGGGTGCAGGTTTTTCCAGTCATGCGCCTGCTCGTAGGCGTGGGCTATCGCGAGCAGGCCGGCCTCATGAAAAGGCTGGCCGATGATCTGTAGGCCGATGGGTAGTCCGCCAGAACTGAAACCACAGGGCACACTGATGGCGGGCAAACCAGCGAGGTTCACGCCAATGGTATAGACGTCGCACAGATACATCGCGAGCGGGTCGGCTTTGGCACCGGCTTTGAACGCGGGCGTGGGCGACGTGGGCGTGAGCAGTGCGTCCACTTCGCGGTAGGCGTTGAGAAAATCCTGCCGGATGAGCGTGCGAACCTTCTGCGCGCGCAGATAGTACGCGTCATAGTAGCCGCTGCTGAGGACGTAAGTGCCGAGGATAATGCGGCGTTTAACCTCCGCGCCAAACCCCTCGGCGCGCGACTTGAAATAGAGATCAATGATGTCCTTCGCCTCCTTGGCGCGGTGGCCATAGCGGATGCCATCGTAGCGCGAGAGATTGGAGGAGCACTCGGCGGTGGCGATAATGTAATAGACGCCCACGCCGAACTCCGTGTGCGGCAGCGACACTTCCTTGATCTCGCAGCCCTGCGACCGGTAAAACGCAATCGCCTTTTCCACTGCTGCAGCCACCTCAGGGTCAAGGCCTGCGCCGAAATACTCCTTGGGGATGCCCAGCCGCCACGGGCCTTTGCGTTTTTTAAGCTCAGTGCGGTAGTCGGGAATTGCGGTATTGAACGAGGTCGAGTCACGCTCGTCGTGGCCGGCGATGGCCCCGAGCAAAATCGCGGCATCCTCGACCGTGCGCGCGAACGGCCCGATCTGGTCGAGCGACGACGCGAACGCGATCAGCCCATAACGCGAGACGAGGCCGTAGGTCGGCTTGAGCCCGACCACGCCGCACAACGCCGCCGGCTGGCGGATGGAGCCGCCGGTGTCGGAGCCGAGCGTGACAATCGCCTCGCCCGCCGCGAGCGCCGCCGCGCTCCCACCCGACGAGCCGCCGGGCACGCGAGTGAGGTCCCACGGGTTGCGCGTCGCACCGAAGGCCGAGTTCTCGGTTGAGGAGCCCATGGCGAACTCGTCGAGGTTCAGCCGGCCCCAGCAGATCGCGCCCGCGTTTTTAAGCTTTGTCGTCACGGTCGCATCGTAGGGCGAGACGAAGTTCGCCAGCATTTTGCTCGACGCCGTGAGCGGCTGACCGGCGACGGCGATGACATCCTTGAACCCGACCGGGATGCCGTCGAGCGGCCCCCTGCCCTGCCCCGCTGAGCGGCGCGCGTCGGACGCGGCGGCCTGCGCGAGCGCATCGGCCTCGTCGTAGGAATTGAACGCCTTCACCCGCGCGTCCACCGCCTTGGTGCGCGCGATGACGGCCGCCGTCAGTTCGACGGAAGAAAGTTTCTTCGCGTCGAGGAGGGCGACGAGTTCGGTGGCGGTTTGATAAAATAGTTCGGACGACACGTTGGAAATTTTAGTTTGTAGTAACAAGGGGCGGTGCTTGACGCCGCCCGGCTTGAGGGCGTCGGCCAGCGACGCCCCTGTATTCATTCGACCACTTTCGGCACGACGATCATGTTGTCGCGCCGGGCTGGGGCGTTTCGCAGCGCGTCCTCTGCTGACAGGCCGGGCTGCGCCACATCGTCGGCCCACACATTGGAAACGGGAAAGGCGTGCGCGGTCGGCTCGACGCCAGACACATCCACGCGCTTGAGCTGCTCGATGGAGGCGAGCACGTCGCCGAGCTGCCGGGCGAACTGCGTGCGCTCCTCGGGCGTCAGCGCGATGCGCGCGAGGTGGGCGACATGGTCAATGTTGAGGTCGGTGGCGGCGGGCATGGGAGGAGGCACGGGAGCAGGGAAAAAGGAGCAGGGCAACTTTGTTTCATGTGGTATCGGACCCAGTCTGCCCTCTTCCCTTCGGGATGGACACCGCTCGGGTTCGCGCCAGCCTTTCCGCGTTTTATGGACCAACTCGACCACCTTTTTGCCCAGAATCAGGCCTGGGCCGACGCCATCAAGCGGCGCGACCCGGAGTTCTTCGCCAAGCTCTCGCGGCAGCAGCACCCCGAGTATCTTTGGATCGGCTGCTCGGACAGCCGGGTGCCGGCCAACGACATCGTCGGCCTGCTGCCCGGCGAACTGTTCGTCCACCGCAACATCGCGAACGTGGTCGTCCACACTGACCTGAACTGCCTGAGCGTGATCCAGTTTGCGGTCGAAGTGCTGCGGGTGAAGCACATCATGGTCGTCGGGCATTACGGCTGCTCGGGCGTGCGCGCGGCGCTGCGCTGCGAGCGCGTGGGCCTCGCCGACAACTGGCTGCGCCATGTGCAGGACGTGCGCGAGCAACACGAGGCATGCCTGTGCAAACTTCCGGACGAAGCCGCCCAAAGCGCGCGGCTGTGCGAACTGAACGTCATCGAGCAGGTGCGCCACGTCTGCCAGACCTCGCCGGTGCTCGATGCGTGGAAACGCACGCAGCCGGTGCGCGTGCATGGCTGGATTTACGGTCTGAGCGACGGGGTGCTGCGCGACCTGCGCTGCTCGGCGGGCAGTCCGGAAGAGGCGGCCGCGAACCACCAGACGGCCGTGGCGGCGCTGAGCAAATGACCACAACGCAGCACAGGCAGGGGCGTCTTCGAGCGACGCCCCTACAGCCCGCCCGCCGCGCCCCGGTTGACTTTGCCACTGCGGGGACTTGTCTCCCCACACCGCATGGCCGACTTTCTCGATTCCACCCGCCCCGCCAAACTTGAGCGCGCGTTTCTCGTCGGCGTGCAGACAGGCCAGATGCCCGACGGCGAGGGCGCAGAGTTGCTCAACGAGCTGACGGAACTGGTCGAAAATCTCCGCCTCGCCATCACCAGTCGCGTGCTCGTCAATCTGCGCGCACCCACGCCCGCGTATCTTCTCGGCAGCGGCAAGGCCAAGGAACTCTGCGAGCAGGCTAAGGCCGAGGGCGCCGACGTGATCGTGGTGGACGAGGCGCTCTCCCCCGCGCAGCAACGCAACTGGGAGGAGCTGTTCGGCGGTGCGGTCATTGACCGGCAGGAAGTCATCCTCGAAATTTTCGCCGACCGCGCGCAGACCCGCGAGGCCATCCTCCAAGTCGCGCTCGCGCGCATGGAATATTCGCTGCCACGCCTCACCCGTGCCTGGACGCATCTCTCGCGCCAGCGCGGCAAGGGTGCGATGGGTGGCGAGGGCGAGACGCAGCTCGAGAACGACCGCCGCACGGTGCGCGACCGCATCACACACCTCAAGGAGGAGCTCGCGAAAGTTGTCTCCCAGCGCGGCGTGCAGCGCACACGGCGCCAGCGTGTCCCCATCCCCACCTGCGCCATTGTCGGCTATACCAATGCCGGCAAGTCCACCCTCCTCAACGCCCTCACTGGCGCGACCGTCCTCGCCGAGGACAAGCTCTTCGCCACGCTCGACCCCACCACGCGCCAGCTCGCGCT
>CAIQBC010000274.1 GCA_903869955.1 uncultured Opitutia bacterium | reverse complement strand
GGACGCGCCTCCGGGAAACTCAGCGTTGATCTCGACGGTGATCTTGAGCTTGGCGTTGGGGTCAGCGGCCAGGACGTTGACAATTTCATCGGCGATTTGAACCAAACGCATCTTCGCGGTCGTGGCGTTGACATCCACCGAGCCAATGAAGGTTCGGGCCTTGGGCGCGGTGGCCGGACGGCCTTCATCCGGCGTGACTCTGCCGTCGGCAGACGCCGGCTTGGGAAAGTCAGCGGGCGGTGCGTCGGGCATCCTGAGCGCGAATGCTGCCGCCATGTTTGCCGCTTGTCGCTTTGCGAACTCCGGCTCAATGAGGAGAAGCGTGTCATCGAGTTGGACGTTTGCGTCGCCGAATTTGAAGCCCTCAAAGTTATCGCCACTCTGGGCATAGGCAGTGCCGAAAAAGTCGCGGCTGCCCGCGCCCTTCACGATGGCCTGCGAGAGCACGTCCCGGCTTTTGAGGCGGGGCAGATAAAGGTAACGCTGCATATCCTCCCAAAACGCCATCGCGCCGACGGCAACACGGTCGGGTTTCCAATAGAGTTCGCGGAGTTTCGTGCGAAGGTGAATGGGAGACCAAACCGGGATGATGAGTTCGTTTTCCTGACAGACACGCTCGATTTCCGCCCCGTAAGTGTTGCCAGCCGGATTCAGGGGGAACGGCTCAACGGTAGGCTGACGGTCGGTGGGCAGAGACATGGCCGGGCAGAGCAGCCATTTGTAGGTCTCACGCGCGATGCGCGGCAGCACCTCCTCGGCAGTTTGCTGTTCTTTCTTGGCCTGCGCCTCCTGGAGCCGGTCAATGTTGAGCCGGTTGTCCCTCACGTCCTCAACAATCGAACCCCACGCGAGCGCGGTGCGGATGCAATCGCGCAACCTGCCGAGCGCGGCTTGGTCGGGCGCGAGAAAGATCAGGCGGTTGCCCCGGTGCCGGGGCTTGGGGCCGTTGTTGCGGACAAACTCAACCACCTCCTCAGTTGCCAGCCGTGGCTCCGCTTTCAAGTAGAACTTTTCGAGGGGGAGGAAGATGAGACGAAGCGCGCTGTCGTCGGGCACGTCGGCGTGAGGCGTGAAAATATGCACGCCGTCAAAGCCGGTTGCACTGCCGGCAAGCCGACGGAGAACCTCGGCGAGTTTGCCCCGCACTTCGTTTTGGTCGTTAAAACGGGATTTGCGCTCCTCCATCTCGCGGCGGAGATTCGCGCGGGTATCGAACCAAAAACGGGTCGCCTCCTGCGCCTTGTCGCCAGATGAGTTGAGATAGTGCAGGCGGTCGGCGAGCCGGTTCAGCGCGTCGGTGTAAGTCGAGGCGGCTTGGCCGGGCTGGAAGCAGCCGAGCAACACCCGCGAGCGGTCTAGGCCACGGATGCCAGGCTTGGTGCCGACTGAGGATGGCGCGCTGCCAAGGAACAGGGTGCGCGCGACGCGACGCGCCGCATTAAGGGAACCGAAACGCGGTTCCTTACTTTCAAGCTCGGTGGTTTCGGCGCGGTCTCCGTCAATGTCTTTTTCCACCACGGCATCCCAGCCGGGCGTGAGATGGTAGGTCAGCTCGTTGCGCGTGTTCCCATCATAGAGCGG
>CAIQBC010000273.1 GCA_903869955.1 uncultured Opitutia bacterium | reverse complement strand
GAGCCGAGGATGTGCCCCGCGGAGTGCAGCGTGGCCGTGACGCCGGGCGCGATTTCCCGCGACACGCCGAAGGGCAGGATGGTTTCCACGCGCGCCCCCGGCAGGCGGGCGCGTACCAGACGTGCGGTCGCGGGCGAGCAGAGGATCTCGCGGTGGCGCGCGACATGGTCGCTGTGCGCGTGTGAGACGAACGCGCGGTCGGCGCGCGTCTGCGCGTCGAGCCACCACGCAATTTGCGGCAGCCAGACGCCGCGCCGGAGCTGGATGTCCCACGCCATGCCTCACGCAAACGGCGCGGCCGGGGCAACGGAAGCGGAAAGCGCGCGCATTTTGCCGCGGATCCTCCCGCAGGAGCGCGTGCAGCCTGCCGCCGCCAGGGACGCGACGTGGGCAGCGCGGCTCCCGGCAAAACCGCTTACCGGAAAAATTTCACCGCCCCGAAGGCCAGCAGCCCCAGCAGCGCGACCGCCACCAGCCACCAATACCAGGCGATCCCGTTGACGGCGACACGCGGCGGCGTGGCCTCGTGCCCGGTCCGGGCCTTGTCGGCGTAGCCCGCGGGCAGGTCGAGGCCGTCGCCGGGCGATTCCTCGCGCCAGCCGATGCGCTCGTCGGCGCCGCACTCGGGACAGGCGTGCGCGTTGCGGGGGATGGCGGCGCCGCAGTTGGCGCATTCTTCGGGCGGGGGTCTCATGATGGGAAAAGATTGGACACGGAGGACAGGGAGAGCACGGAGAAAGTAAAACCGGGAGACAAATTCATTCCGTCCGGGTTGGTGATTCCCGCCCGTGGCCACCCAGCGCAGCGCCCGGGGTGAAAAAATGCTCAGTCCTGCAGATAATTTCTCCGCATAAAGCGCCACAACGTCACGAGAAACGCCGTCAGCGGCACGGCCAGCACCAGCCCGGGCAGCCCGCCGAGCGCAGTGCCCCAGAAAAAAATCGCCACGGTGATCGCCATCGGGTGCAGCCCCGTCTGCTTGCCCATGATGCGCGGCGTGATCACCCAGCCCTCCGTCGCCTGCACCAGGCCCATCACCATGAGCACCAGGCCCGCCCGCTGCCAGCCGCCCCCGGCCTGCAGCAGCGCGATGGGCAGCGCCGTCACCAGGCAGGTGAGGGTGCCGAGGTAGGGCACGATGTTGAGCAGCCCGAGCACCAACCCGAGCACGAAGCCAAATTTCAGCCCAACAAAGGTGAACCCCACCGCATAGAGTACGCCGAGCATCGCACCAATGAGCATCTGCCCGCGGAAAAACGCCACCACGATGCCCACGAACTCGCGGGTGAGAAAAATCACATCGTCGCGCAGCCCGGGCGGCAGGAAGCCCAGCGCGCGAGGCAGCCCACCGCCCTTGCCCGCGCGCAGCAGCAGCAGAAAAAACAGGTAGAACGGCACGAGCAGCACATGGGTGACAAAGGCGAGCACCGCCAGCAGCCCCGCCCCGGCGATCGCGAGCGAGGAGGCCGCATTGCCAAGGAGCTTTTGCGCCTCGGCCGCCAGGGTCTGGCCGAGGTCGCGCACCGTCGGGTCGTCCATCAGGTCATCCAGGCTTTTGACGCCCGCCGGCAGGTGTTGGCGGGTCCAGGCCAGCGCGCGCTGCCAGAAGTCCGGCAGGGAGCGGACCAGCTCCTGCACCTGGCTGATGAGCGGCGGCACGACGATGACGAGAAACACCGTCAGCACGATGGCCGCCGCGCCGTAGAGGATCACGACGGCCGTGGCCCGATGGAACTTCAGGCGCGACTCGATCCCGTCCACGGCGGGCCGGAGGATGAGCGCGAGGATGCCGGCGACCGCGAGCGGCCAGAGCACGCCGGAGAAAAATGCGAGCAGCCAGCCCAGTCCGGCGACCGTGCCGACGAGCAGCGCAAGCGTGACCGCCAGCGCGAGCAACGCCGCGGCGAAGCCGACGAGCTTGCGCTGCGCAGCGGAAAGCACACCGGGGGGGCCGGGATCGGGGGCGGACATGGTCTCTTGATGCCGTTACCACCCGCGCGAAGCCAGCCGAAAGCAGGGCAGGATGATTTGGGCCTCGGGAGGTGGGGGGCGCCTCTCCGAGGCGACCGCGGACGGCTCGGAGAGCCGTCCCCGACCAAACTGAGCCACGACCGAAAGCAGCGGCGCAGGCCGGTGCCCAAAACCGAAAAACTGGCCTCACCACCCGTAACTGCGCTTGATTTTCAGCGCGTCGTAAAGGCCGGGGTCCAGTTCGAGGATGAAGCGGCTGGGGGTCAGCATCATGCCGCCGGGGCCGGCGCGGTTGCTCACCGTCGGATAGACGAGGTGCAGCTCGTCGCGGGCGCGCGTCACCGCGACATAAAACAGGCGCCGCTCCTCCTCCACGTCGCCGGCCTCGATGGCGCGGCGCAGCGGAAACATCCCGTCGGCCAGGCCGATCAGGAACACGGCGGCGTATTCGAGGCCCTTGGCCTGGTGGACGGTCGTGAGGCGGAGCGCGTCGGCGTCGGGGTCCACGCGGCGGTCGCTCGTCTCGCTGTTCAGCAGCGCGATCTGGGAGAGCACGTCCTGCATGTCCTCGAAGCGGCCGGCGAAGCCGATGAGCGACTTGAGGTCGTCGAGGCGCGAGCTGTAGTTGGCGTAGGCGCCCTTGAGGTAGTCGCCATACCAGCCCTCGATGGCGACCTCGACGGCGTTGAAGGGCTTGAGCGTGCGCATCGCGTCGGCGATTTGGGTGAGCGAGGCGGTGAAACGGTGCCACTCGTCGCGAGCGTCCTTGGCGACCTTGCTGCGCACGTCGTCGCTGTCGAGCACGTCGAG
>CAIQBC010000272.1 GCA_903869955.1 uncultured Opitutia bacterium | reverse complement strand
TGCGGATCCTGGGGTCACGTTTTCCGTGCGCCCGCCATGGCCCCCGCTTCGTGAGAAGCGGGACGGCCAAAACCACGGCCCGCCGCAAAGACCGGCCCTCCTGTGCTGGGATGCTTGCCTTCGCCAAGGGTCGTCCGTCTGAATTGGCCCAACGAGCGCCAGCCGATAACCCATAAGAAATTCTCCTGCCATGCCCATCCGTCCGCGCCTCCCTGCCAGCAAGACTCCCTGGCCGATGAAATGGATCGCCCTCGCGATCGTGGCTTTCATCGTGCCCTACACCTTCCTCCGGCTGCACTACGCCAAACCGGGTCCCGCCTACGAGCCCAACGCGGAGGCGGAGAAGCGCGCCGCCGATCCCGCTGCTGGCTGGGCGCGGATCGAGGTCCGGGTCGAGCGCCCGGCCGACCCGGCACGCGTGCAGACGGGTCTCGAGCCGACCGCCAAAATTTCCACCGGGTCCGGCGGTCTGCCTGCGGCGCTGCCGGAAGCGCTCGCGCGGGCGAGCGCGCTGCCGACGGACATATCGGCCGCATCCGCCGCCGCCCAAGGCAGCGCCCCGGTCGCCTACCAGGTGCTGTTCACCGGGGCGTTTCCCGCCGACCAGCAACTCGCGGACGTGCTTGTTTTCCAGCGCGATAACCGCGTGGTGATCATCCCGCAGTCGGAGCCGGCCGAGGGCGGGTTGCGCGCGCGTTCGGATAGCACCGCCGTGCTGCTGAGCGTGCCTGCCGGCACCCTCAAGCCGGGACGCTACGCGGCCACGCTCGTCGCTGCGCACGGTTCAAAGCAATGGACGCTGGAGATAAAATAAATCCGTCACTCCGGTAGGGCCGGTGCTTGTCGCCGGGCCGCAGTTTGTCACGGGCGTTTCCGCCCAATCCTGCTTCTCCCGGAACGGGCGACCATTTAGCCTCAGGCGCGGAAGGGCAGGGGGGTCTGTTTTGCCCGCTCACGCCGCGCACCAAGCGAGGATGAAGCGGTTGCGCTGCGTCAGGTCCTGGCGCGACTCGGGACGTGTCAGGCCGGCCTCGGTGGCGAGTCGGAGCAAAGCGGGGTGCTGCGCCACGCCGGTTTCGAGCGCGAGCAGTCCGCCGGGGTTGAGGCGGCCGGGGGCCTCCGTGAGTATCCGCCGCAAGTCGGCGAGGCCGTCTTCCGGGGCGGTGAGCGCACCGGGCGGATCGAAGTCGCGCACCTCGGGCTGGGCCGCTGCCGTCTCCGCGGCGGAGAGGTAGGGTGGGTTGGCCACGATCAGGTCGTAGCGCGCATTCGGCGGAAGCGCCGCACCCCAGTCGGAGCGGACAAAAACGACGTGGTCGCCGAGGGCGAGCGCGGCGGCATTTTCGGCGGCGAGGGCGAGGGCGTCGGGGCTGTTGTCCACGGCGGTCACGCGGGCAGATGGCCAGTGTCGCGCGAGGGCGAGCGCGATGGCCCCGCTGCCGGTGCCAAGGTCGAGCACGGTCGCGGGTGCCGTGGGCAGGAGCTGCGTGACCAGCTCGACGAGTCCCTCGGTCTCGGGGCGCGGGATGAGCGCGCGGCGGTCAGTTTTCAGTCTCAGGCCAAAAAATTCGGTTTCGCCGAGGATATGCTGCAGCGGCTCGCGCTGCGCGCGGCGGCGGACCAGCGGACGGATTTTTTCCAGCTCCGGCTCGGTGAGTCCGCGCTCGAACTGGAGGTAGAGTTGCATGCGCTTGAGGCCGAGCGCGTGGCCGACGAGGTGTTCGGCGTTGAGGCGCGGCGATTCGATCCCTTTGCCCGCGAAAAACTCCGTGGATTTCTGGATGATTTCAAGGACGGCGGGCACGGGAGAAAATGGGTTATGGGCTATTTCGGAGGCAAGCGGGACGCGGATAACAAAAGGTGGTTTGAAAAGGACCAATGAGCGATCGGCGATAGGCCAGTACGAAATCCGCCGCCCGTCAGCGGGCGGTGCCGAGCGCGGCGAGCTTCTCTTCGAAGTCGGCGCGCTGGAGCGCGGCGATGAGCGGATCGAAAGCGCCTTCCATCACCTGTGGGAGGCTGTGCAGCGTGAGGCCCACGCGGTGGTCGGTCACGCGGCTCTGCGGGAAATTATAGGTGCGGATGCGCTCGCTGCGGTCCCCCGTGCCGATCTGGCCGCGGCGGCGGGCGGCGTAGCTGGCGAGCGCGGCGTCCTCCTGCTGCTTGAGCAGGCGGGCGCGCAGCACGGCGAGGGCGCTGGCCTTGTTCTTTTGCTGCGAGCGGCCGTCGGCGCAATAGACGGTAAGCCCGGAGGGCCGGTGGACGATGCGCACGGCGGAGTCGGTGGTGTTGACGCCCTGCCCGCCGGGGCCGCTGGCCCGCATCACGGAAATCTCCAGGTCCTGCGGATCCAGCTTTACGTCCACCTCGTCGGCCTCGGGCAGCACGGCGACGGTGACAGTTGAGGTGTGGATGCGGCCGCCGCCCTCGGTGACGGGAACGCGTTGCACCCGGTGGACGCCGCTCTCGAATTTGAGCTGGCGATAGACGTCGGCCCCGCTAACGAGGAAACCCGCCTCCTTATAGCCGCCGCGTTCGCTCACGCTGCTGCCGGTCGGCTCGACCCGCCAGCCGCGGGTGTCGGCATACCGCTGGTAGGCGCGCGCCAGCTCGGCGGCGAACAGCGTGGCCTCCTCGCCGCCGGTGCCGGCGCGGATTTCGAGGACCGTGTTCCGCGAGTCGGCCGGGTCGGGCGGGATCATCGCGCGCAGCACGGCCTCGCGTAGTGCGGTGACGCGGGCGGTCGCGGCCGGCAGCTCGGCGGTGGCGAGCTCGCGCAGGCCGGCGTCGGCGGCGGGGTCGCGCAGGAGCGCGTGCAGCTCGGCGAGGTCGTGCGAAAGCTTCTCGTGCGCCCGCCAGTCGCCCACGAGCGCGGCGAGCTTTTGCTGCTCACGCGTGACCTCGGCGGCGGCGCGCGCGGCGGTGTAGAACGATGGCTCCGCCATGCGCGCGTTGAGTTCGTCGAGACGGCGCTGAAAAGGGGCGATGGCGGGCAGATTTTCCACGGAGGAGGGAGCAGGAGTCAGGATACGGAAGACGGGAGCCAGAAAAAATCGGGACGGCGGCGGGCGGCGATTTGGGAATTGCGCGGCGCGGCGCGGGCGGCTTGCGTGGGCGCGGGCAACGACGACGGCAGGCGGGCTGCCGCTAACGGTGTTGCTGCCCAGCAAACATGGCCACGACCCTTTTCACGCAGAACACCATCGCGCTCATCTGGGATTTCGACAAGACCTTAATCCCGGAATACATGCAGTCGCCGCTGTTCCGCCGCCACGCGCTCGACGAGGCGACGTTCTGGGCCGAGACCAATGCCCTTGCCGCCCGCTACCATGAGCGCGGCTACCATCTCTCGCCGGAGATCGCCTATCTCAACCACCTGCTCACGCATGTCCTCGCCGGGCCGCTGGCGGGGCTGAGCAACAAAATCCTCTTTGAGTGCGGCGCGGACATAAAATTTTACCCCGGCCTGCCGGGGTTTTTCGACCACGCGCGCGGCTATGTCCGTGAGCGGGCAAAATATGTGGAGCACGGCATCACGCTCGAGCACTACATCGTGAGCACCGGCCTCGCGCCGATGATCCGCGGCAGCGCCATCGCCCCCCATGTGGACGGAGTCTGGGCGTGCGAGTTCATCGAGAACCCGCTCCAGCCGGGCTTCCTGCGCCAGCGCGACCTCTCGCTCGACCCGCCCGCCGCCGAGATCGCCCAGATCGGCATGGTCATAGACAACACGACCAAGACGCGCGCCATCTTCGAGATCAACAAGGGCACGAACAAGAACCCCGGCATTGATGTGAACTCCAAGATGGCCGCCGAGGACCGGCGCATCCCGCTGCCAAACATGATCTACATTGCCGACGGCCCGAGCGATGTGCCGAGCTTCGCCGTGGTGAAGGGTGGCGGCGGGCGAGCCTATGCGGTGTACAACCCGGCCCGGCCCGACGAATTTGCGCAGAACGACCGCCTGCTCCAGACTGGGCGCATCCACGGCTACGGGCCGGCGGATTACACCCCGACGAGCAGCACCGCGCAGTGGCTGCGGATGCACGTCCACCAGATCTGCGACCGCATCGTGGCCGACCGCGAGGCGGCGGTGGCGCTGAAGGCGACGAAGCCGCCGCGCCATCTCAACGCCACGCCCGAGGACGAGGCCGCCCGGCGCACGGCGGCGCGGACGCCGAAACAGGGGTCGTTTCTCGACGAGCGGAAATAAAAAACCGGCGCCCTTGGAAGGACGCCGGTTTGAGATTTTGACTCGAACCAAAATCAGCGAACCTGGTTCGGGTTCGTATTCGTGTTCGTATTTGTATTCGCGCCGCCGCCGGGGACGACCGTGGTATTCTCGGTCGGCGTGGTGGGCGAGGGCGGTGTGGGCGGAGGGGTGGGAGTCGGAGTCTCCGTCGGAGTGACCACCGGCGGGGGCGGCGGGGGCGGCGGGGCAACCGGGACGGGCGGCGGCGGCGGAGCCGCCGTTACCTGCGCTTGCACCTGCGCTTGAGTCTGACCGGTGGATACAACGACGGCAGCAGTAATGTTTGCTGCTTGGCTCGGCGCCGCTGCTTGGGCCGCTCCCGTGATCGCGCCTTGCTGGGCAGCGGGTGCAGCCGAAATCGCGGTGGTAGTGATGGCGGCGGCTTGAGTCGGGGCGGCAGCAACAGCCCCGCCGATCACGGACTGAACGGCAGACGTGGCTGCGCCCGTGGACTGGCCCGCAACACTGTTGACGCTGGCAACCGCACCAGAAGTGATGCTCGTGGCTTGGGTGGGGGCCGCGCTCACCGCGCCGGACACCGCTGCGCCAACGACGCTGTTGGCCGCCGCGCCGCCGGTGGTAACCACAGAACTTACGACGGTGTTGGTAATGGCCGACGCCTGGGTCGGGGCGGCCGTCACGGCCGCTTGCATGACATTCGTCACGGCCGCGGCCGTCGCGGCCGCAGAACCGCCGCTCGCCGCGACCGCCGTCACGACCGTGGTCGCGATGGCCGCCGCCTGCGTGGGCTGCGCGCTCACGGCTGCTTGCACGGCCCCGTTGACCGTGGCACTCACGGCGGCGGCTGACTGGCCGCTGGCGCTCACGGACGTCACGACATTGGAAGTAATGGCAGAAGCTTGGGTGGGGGCGGCATTAACGGCGGCGGTCATAACCGCGCTGACGATCCCGCTGGCCGTCGCCTGCGTGCCACCGCCGGTGTTGGCGCTGACGGCCGTCACAATCGCGGCGGTATTGGCTGCGGCTTGGGCGGGAATGGCGACATTGGCGACGGCGATGACGCTGGAGGCGAGATTCTGGGTCGCGGCCGCACCGAGGCTGCCGATGTTGCCGGCCACAACCGAGGTCATGGCATTGACGCCGGCCTGTACGGCGGCACGGGCGGCGACCGCGGCGGGCGTGGTGCTGGTTGCCAGCGAGGCGAGGGTCACGGTGGTGGCAGGTTGGGCTACGCCGTTGATGGCCGGCGGGGCGACCGTGACATTGCCTTGGGCAATGGTGACGGTGGATCCGTCGGGCTGGGTGAACACCACCGAGTCGGCGTTGGCGGTGATCTGGACGCCGTCGGTGGCGGTAACCGTGTAGCTGGTGCCACGCGCCGCCGCGACGCCCTTGGCGGTGCCGATGCCGTAGTCGTTGATGTCCTTCTTGCCCGGATCAATGGTGGAGACGACGTTGCCGCTCTTCAAATTGAGCAGGGCTGTCTGGCGGGTGAGCTTGCCGGCGCTGTTGGTCTCAAGGGAGAGCTTCTCGAGGTTGACGGAGGTGTTTTCCTTGATCGTGGTGATCGAACCGGAGAAGGGCTCGATGAAAACCTCGGCGCCCGCGCCCGTGGTGATCGTCGCGCCCTGCGGGAGCTTTGCGCCGAGGGTGAGCGTCTGCGGGGTCCCGCCGGGCAGGGTGTAGGTCGCGCTACCGGTGACTTTGACGACCGTGGCCTGGTTGGGCGCGCTGGCGGCGACGGCAGAGAGGGAGCCGAAGGCGAGGCCGACGGAGACCAGCAAGGAGCGGACGAGCGTATTTTTCATGGCGCAAAAGGGTCAAGGTTATCAGGCAGCGAGGAAACGGGGATGATAGATGAGTGGAGGTGTGGATGAAATGCAAACTAGTAGCACCCGAAGCGCAAGCACTATTTTTGGGGGGGTCAAGCGAAAGTTGAGCGGGACAGCGGCCCGACACCCAAATGTTTCATTTCTCCTTCATATGATAGACGCCGTCCCAGTTGGCGGGGGGCGGATCCTCCTTGTAGTGCTCGGTGATGCCGATGTATACGAGGGAGGGATTGCTGACCACGCCGGGGGTCTGGCCGGGGATGTTGGGCTCGATCTTGGCGCTTTGCTGGAACAGCGCGATGGCCCCGTCCCAGTCTCGCGCAAAGTGCTTCGCCAGACCCTGTTCAAACAGGCCCAGGCATTCGCGCGTCTGCGGGGTGACGTGCTCCTTCAGGCCCACGATCTCGTAAATCGGCACCGCCGTGCTGCGGCCCTTGACCACGATGCGGCCGAGCAGCCGGAAGACCACCCGGTCGCCGCCGTGCTTCTCGCAGGAGAGCTTGGTGGCCTCGGCGACCATGGTGTAGGCGCCCCAGCTTTTCGCGCCGCTCTCCATGCGGGCGGCGAGGTTTACGTTGTCACCCATCATGGTGTAGTTGAAACGCGTCCGGCTGCCCATGTTGCCGATCATGCACACGCCGCTGTTGAGGCCGATGCGCGTCTGCATGTTCCAGACGATCTGGGGCCACTTGTCGCCCTCGGACTTCCATTTGGCCCGCAGCTCGCCGAGTTTCCGGTGGACGAGCTGGCTGGTCACACATGCGCGGTAGGCGTGGTCGGGCAGCGGGAGGGGCGCGCCAAACATCGCCACCACGGCATCGCCGATGTATTTGTCCACCGCCCCGCCCTCGCCCTGCACAATGTCGGTGCAGGCCGTGAGGTATTCGTTCATCAGCTCGACGAGCGGGCCGGAGCCGAGTTTTTCCGAAAACGTGGAGAACGCCTGGATGTCGCTGAAATACGCGGTGATTTCGTCGTCGTGGCCGCCGAGCTCCGGCGGCTTGCCCGAGTCAATCATCTTGGTGAC
Source organism: uncultured Opitutia bacterium (assembly GCA_903869955.1). Taxonomy (GTDB): domain Bacteria; phylum Verrucomicrobiota; class Verrucomicrobiia; order Opitutales; family Opitutaceae; genus CAIYUN01. The sequence continues at coordinate 14,715 of CAIQBC010000272.1, read as the reverse complement.
CAGCGCGGGCGAGACATAGGTGCCAAACATCCCCTTGATTTCCTGCTTCGCCTTCTGCTCGACGAGCACCCGCCGCCCGACCTCAAACACCTGCAGCGAGACAAAGCCCAGCACCGGCCCGACGAACGGCAGCCACAGGCTCCATTGTGCCCACGCCAGATAAGCCGCTCCCGCATAGAGGGCCGGCAACCCAAGCGAATAGATGGCATGGTCGCGGAGCTTGCGCTTGGAGAAAACCACGATTCCGGCCAGACCGAGCGCAAATGCGCCCAGCCACACCGGGCCCGCCGGGGCCGGGCGGGCGTAGTCCTCGTTCAGGATGTTTTCGATCACGTTGGCGTGGATCAGCACCAGCGGGGTCAGCGGCTCCAGCGGGGTGGGGCCAAAGTCGGCCAGCCCGTTCGCGGTCTGTCCCAGCAGCACGATCTTGCCCTTGAGCGGCGGCAGCCCCTTCATGTCCTCGCCCTTGAGCTGCCGGTACACCATCTCAAAAAAAACACTGTAGTCGAAGAGCTGGAAACCCGACCGGACGTGCCGGTAGTTCAGCAACAAAGCGCCGGTTTCGTCAATCGGGATGCGCCGGGTCACCTGGGGGGTTGCGATGGTGATGGACTCTCCCAGCTGCACGGTCACCTGCTCCGGCTTGGCCTTCCAGTATTGCATCAGGGTCTGCAACGAAAGGGCGGGATAAATATTCTGGCCCACGCGTGCGATCAGGGGGATGAGCCGGCGCACGCCGTCGGGCCCCGGCTCCACATTGACAAAGCCGGAATGGGCCGCCTCCCCCAGCGCGCCGGCGGGCATCTGCACGCCCGGATAATTAACCCGGATCCGGGAGCGGTCGCCCTCCACCTTGGTCAACGGCTCCAGCCGGGCTGATTTCAATTCGGCCCCGGCGGGATCCTGCCCGTCCTCCAGCGTCGTGGCCACGGCGCCGAGCACGACTTCCGGGGCTCCCTCCCCCTTGATCCCGTCGAGAAAAGCCGCGTCCTCGTCTTTGTTGCGCGTCGCCTCGGTGAACATCAGGTCCCAGGTCGTCACCGCCACATCGGCCAGCCCGGTGATGGTCAAAAAATCACCATGCACGGTCCGGGGCCAAGGCCAGCGGCCGAACTTCGGGTCTTTCGAGCGCAGGCTCAGCTCCCCGATGCCCACGACCACCAGTTGCTCCGGCGGCGGCGTGGGCCGCCAGTGGGCGCGCAGCCGGGAGCGCAGGTCGAGCGTGAGGTTTTCCAGATTTTGCAGCGTGACCAGTTGTGCCAGGCCAAACGCGACCCCAAAAAAAACGGTCGCCGGCAGCAGGTGGTCCTTGAAAAATTTCTGCGTGGGTTTCATCGCGGGGGCGGCCACACTTGCGCTCCATCGGCGCGTGCCAAGGCAAAACGTGCCGGGGCCGGCCCCGGTGCGCCCGGCAAGAATCGCGTTGACGCGACCGGGCGCGTGGGTTGCCTTGGCCCCTCCCAGTCATGGCAAGTTAGCTCAGTTGGTAGAGCAGAGGACTGAAAATCCTTGTGTCCCCGGTTCGATTCCGGGACTTGCCACCATTTTACCGCGCCGGACGCGGGCCGTTTTTACGCCAGATCTCACAGATCATCTGCGACCGAAACATCCGCCTTAAGCCCCCGGCATTCCGGACAAGATCAAGCCGGTGGAACAACCGTCAGGATGCGCGCATTTCTGACCGGGTTCTCGGGCTCCCGCGCCACCCTCAATGGGTGAAACTTGCGGCCCGCCGCCCCATCATAATCCGGCCGCCTGCCCCGGAGTTGAAATTATTCCTAATAAATTTCATCGTTGTCCGTCATACTCCCTGAATTCCGGCCATGTTCGCCACCCACCGCCTTCCCGCCGCCCTCGCGTTCACCCTGCTTGCCCTCGCGCCTGCCGGCCCCCTCCCCGCGCAGGCGGGCGCGCCTCCCATCCCGGCTAATCCGGCGCTCACCTCGCTCGACTCGGCGCGGGTGGGGCTGGAGCAGGCCGCCAAGACCTTGAGCAGCGCGAGCACGGGCAACCACGGCGGCTATGTCGAGAAGGCGCGCGCTGACGTGGGCCGCGCGCTGACGGACGTGCGCGCCGCCACCCTCGCGTTCGTGCAGGCTGATCCCGGGGCCGCCGCCTCGCCCGCCACCACGCCACCCGGCCTCACGGAGATTTACAGCCGCCTCGCCCACACGCGGCCCGGCGGAGGCAGCGCCCAATCCAGCATGTATGGCGCTCTGCCACCGCTGCGGACGGCGCTCGACGCGCTGCAAAGCGCCCCGGGCGGCACGCTCGGCGGCAACCGCGACGCCATCGCCGCCGACATCGGCCAGGCCGCCGCCGACATCATCGCCGGCATCCAGTTTCTCGACAGCCACTCGAGCAACCCCGCCATTGCGACCGTGGCGGCGCGCGCGGTCTCCACTGGTCCCGCCCCGGCCCCGCCGGAAATCGCCGCCGCCCCCCGCGAGCCCGAAACCGCCCGCCAGCGTCTCCTCCAGCTACAAGCCAGCCTCCGCGCCGCCATCGCCGCGCTCAAGCAAATGCCCTCCGGCGGCTTCGCCGACCGGGCCCTGCTCGCCGCACGCGACACCCTCGCCGACACCGGCGGCGCGCTCGATTACCTCGCCGCGCACCCCGAGGCGGAGTTGCCGCCTGCCGACACGGTGACCGTCGCCCTGCCCGGCCTGCTCTCGCCCGGCACGCTCATCATTATCCGGCGCAACACGGGGCCCGGCTATGTGGCCGAAGCCTATCACACGCTGCCGGCCGCGTATGACTCGCTGCTGTTCGGCCTGCGCGATTTTCTCAACGGCACGCCCGCCCCCAGCGCCGCCCAAATGAACGCGCGTGGCGGAGGCGGAGGTGGTGGGGGCGGCTTCGGGACGCAGACCATGGGCAATCTCGCCAGCCCAACCTACAACCCCATCGGCCCCGGCCCCGTCATCGGCCCGCTCGGCGGCTTCCGAGACAAAATCCTCCGCCATGCCGGCACCGCGCTCGTCACGCTCGCCACTGGAGTCTATGACCTCGCCTTCTACGACCCCGCGACCGACGCGCCGAAGCCCGGCGACAGCGAGGGCGAGGCCACGGCGGAAGTCCCGGCGAACGCCACCGGCCAGGGCGCCCTTTCCGGCCGTGTGCTTGACACCGCCGGCGACCCGGTCGCCAACGTCCTCATCAACCTCTCCCGCGTCCATAAGCTGGGATACAACGGCCCCTCGTCCGATGTGCCCATGACACTCACCGATGCCGACGGCGCGTTCACCGTCCCCGATCTTCCGCCCGGCTCCTACCGTGTCACCGCCCGGCTCGTCGTCGGCCTCCGCACCAGCCGCAGCATCACGGCGAGCGCCCAGCCCGTCGAGGTGAAACCGGCCTCCGCAACCAAGCTCAACGACCCGTTGCAACTGCGCTGACATCCGTTCCGAAAAAAATTCCCAACCCAACACCACCATGACCACCATGAAAACCACCCGCCTGCTCCCTGCCCGTCGTCGCCCGGCCGCGCTGCTCGCTGCCGCGCTCCTGCTCCTCCCCTCCCTCGCCCTGGCCCAATACGAAGCCGCCCCCGGTGGTGACTTCGCCGGCGGGGACGGCGGGGCTGGTCGCGGGGGCGGCGCAGGTGGCGGTGGTGGCGGCGGACAGTCCCGGCTGGCCCCCCCTCCCCTCGCAGCCAACCCCTCGCCCACCGCCAAAGCCCGCCTCGCCGCGGCCGGGCACGCGATTGAGCAGGCACAGGCCGCGCTCGCCCGCGCCGCCAGTTCTCCCGCCGGCGGATCTTTGGATCTGGCCCGTGCGGCCGCCGCCCGCGCGCTGGCCGATGTGGCCGATGCGACCGTGTTCCTCGCCGCGCATCCTGAGTTGAACGCGCTGCCCGCCGGGCCCGCCCCGGCTGAGACCTCGCTGGCCCGCCCCGTCACGCTTACGCAAAGCGGGCGCGGGGCCTCTTCGGCCCCGGGCGTGAACCTGCTCACCGCCCTCGAGGCGCTCAACCTGGCGCTCAACGAATTTCTTAACAATCCCTCGCCAACCTACACCGGCCCCGTCATCGGTTCCCTGGACGGCCACCGCGAGAAAATCATGGCCGACCTCGCCGCCGCCGCCACCGCCGTCGCCGTGACCATCACCACCCGGCCGGCCGTGCCGGCGCAGACGGGCCAGCGGGGCGCGGCCACGCCCTCGTCGGCTCCCGCCACGACGCTCACTCCGCTCGCGTCCGCGCGCTGACCCGCGTGCCAGGCCGGCGGCACAATGAATCCGCCCTGATCCTTACGGTTCAGGGCCGTCATGCGCCGCCGGTTGAGCGCAACCGTCAAGGAGGATGGAGCCGGGCGAAGGAAGGTGACGCTCACTCCGGCTCCTTCCTGCCCCGCCTTTGTCAGGCGCATAGTTCCCAAAACATTGAACGGATCCTCCAGCCATCTTTAAGCGGCCCGCAAAGGATCTCTTGCCGCGCCCAAACTTGGTGCTAGCTCGGCTACCGTTTTTTTCCGCGCCGCATTTTTTCGTAAAGCAGTTTTCCGCGCCGGATCACCGCGAAGCCCGCGCGGCCCAAACTAAAACGCGTCGCCTTCCCGCGCTCGACCGCCGCCAACAACGCGTCGAACCCTTGCCGCGAGAGATCGCCCGTGTCCCCCTGCGCGAGCAGCCAGCGGTACAAGGCCCGCCGCACGACCGCCCGCGGCACACCGGCGAGCGCGGCGACGTCGAGCGTGGCATGGGCGACACGCCCATGTAGGGGCGCAGTCTTGCTGCGTCCTTTCAGCGTGGCACGGGCATCCTGCCCGTGTTCTGACCTCGCGTCCCCCGCTAAAATCCCGTCCACCCAGGCTTCGAGCGCCGCGTCGTCCTCCTCCAGCCGCTCGCGCGCGAGCGCCGCGCCCGCCAGCGCGTCGCGTCCCGCCGCCGCCTGCCGCCACGCCGGCACCACCGACCGCCGCACGCGGTTGCGGAAAAAATCGCCGCCCGCGTTGGTCGCATCCTCGCGCCAGGTCGCGCCCGCCGCCCGCAATGCCGCCGTGAGCTCCGCCTTCTTCAACGTGAGCAACGGCCGCAGATGCACCCGCCCGCCCGGCATCGCCTGCACCGGGCGCGGCGCGGCCAGCCCCGCCGTCCCGCTGCCGCGCGCAAGCCGCATGAGCATCGTCTCCGCGATGTCGTCCTGCTGGTGCCCGAGCCAGAGCGCGGGCGCACGCAGGCGTTTTTGCTCGCGCTCAAAAAACGCGAACCGCGCCGCCCGCGCCTCCGCCTCGCTGGCGTTTTTTGCCGGCCGACGCCAGTGGCCCGCACGGAACGTCACGCCCAACGCCGCGCAGACGCGCCGGCAAAACGCCTCGTCAGCGTCCGCCGCCCGCCCGCGCAGCCGGTGGTTGAAATGCAGCGCGACGAGTTTCCCGCGCCGCTCCGGGAAATGCGCCCACAGCAGCAGCAGTAGCGCGAGCGAGTCCGCTCCGCCGGAAAACGCCACCGCCCACGCGCCGCGCGTGCGCGTCTCCGCCCACGCCAGCGCCAGCGCCGCCGGATGCAGCGCATCGCGCGGCACGCGCGCCGCGAGCAAGTCGGCCAGATGGGGCCAGTCGTTTTTCATCGCCCATTGCCCAGCGGCGGCAGGCTCGCCCGCACGGCGTCGCAGATGCGCGCGCTGGCCGCGATGGCTTCGCGCGCCAGCGTCTCAAGGTCGCCAGCCGGCAAGTCAGGATAGCGCGAGTCCACGGCATAGGCGGTGAGACGTTCGCAATCTTCCTCCAGCCGCGCGAGCGCGGGCGCGTGTTTCAGGCCGAGCACGAGCAGCTTTTCGAGATCGTGAGTTTTCTCCGGGTCGAACAGGTGCGCGACCAGCAGCGCCTTCAGGTATTTCTCCGCCGCCTGCTGCGCGTGGAAGCTCACGGCCGACCACGGCGTTCCCGGGCCGACCAGCAACAGCCGGATCACGGCGCGATCCTCCTCGGCTTTCGCGACCCACGCCGCCGCGTTATGCGCCGGGCCGGGCATAAACCACCTTTCCCTCCCGCAGGATGGTCCGCAGGGTCATCCCCACGGTGTCTTTGTAATGCTCCACCTCCTCCGGCGTGTAAGCCAGCAGGTCAATTCCGCACGGCGGCGGCCAGAGCAGTTCGCGGAGCGCGACACGACGCGCGGCGGGCGCGAGGTTGGTCTCCAGCTCCACCATGAGGTCGAGGTCGCTGCCTTCCTGCCAGTCGCCGCGCGCGTAGCTGCCGAAGACAAAAATCCGGCGCGGGTTGAACTTCGCCACAATGCGACCGATGATCGCCTGTAGCTCCGCGTCCGTGAGCGGCGGGCGCGCGGGAGCGGCATGGACTGTGGCGGAGGGCGGCATGGCGGCAGGAAGCTAGGCGCGGGGCGGCGCGGGCGGCAACTTCTTTTCGCGCGCTCAACGTCCCTCTCACAGAGGTTGAGCAGGAGGTGACGGAGAGAACGGAGAAAAGGCCCGCTCCGGCATCCGTTGCCTTTGTTACCCCCTGTTAAATGCTTCCGGTTTTCCGTGGCTCATTCCCGCTGTTGCTCGACTCCGAAACTCGCGACCCTTCGCGTCCCTTCACGGTTAAAAATTCCGGGGCCGTTACCGTCTCACTCAAAGCTCAAAAACTCCTTCCCGAAATACGGCGCGAGCGCGGGCGGGATTTTCACGCGGCCGTCGGGCTGGAGGTTGTTTTCCAGCAGCGCGGCGAGCACGCGGGGGACGGCGAGGCCGCTGCCGTTGAGGGTGTGGACGAGCTCGGGCTTGCCCGTCTCCTTCGTCCGGTAGCGGATCTGCGCGCGGCGGGCCTGGAAGGCCTCAAAATTCGAGCAGCTCGACACCTCCAGCCAGCGTTTCTGGCCGGCGGCCCAGACCTCCAGGTCGTATTTTTTCGTCTGCGCAAAGCCGAGGTCGCCGCCGCACATCAGGAGCACGCGGTAGGGCAGCTCCAACTTGCGGAGCAGGCGCTCGGCGTCGTCGCGCAGCTTGTCCAGCTCGTCGTAGCTGGTCGCGGGGTGGACCCATTTGAGCAGCTCGACCTTGTCGAACTGGTGCAGGCGGTTGAGCCCGCGCACATCCTTGCCGTAGCTGCCGGCCTCGCGGCGGAAACACGGCGTGTAGGCGCAGCGGCGGACAGGCAGGGTCTCCTCGGGGAGGATCTCGTCGCGGAAAAAATTCGTCAGCGGGACCTCGGCGGTGGGCACGGCGTAGAGCCGGTCGGGGGTCGTCTCATACATCTGGCCCTCCTTGTCGGGGAGCTGGCCGGTGGCGGTGGCGCTGGCGGCGTTGACGAAGATCGGCGGCGCGACCTCGGTGTAGCCGGCCTGTACATCCTCATCCAGGAAGAACTGGAGCAACGCGCGCACGAGCCGCGCCCCGTCGCCGACGTAAAACGGAAAACCCGCGCCCGTGACCTTCGCGCCGCGCGCAAAGTCGAACAGCCGGTCGAAGCCGCCGATCTCCCAGTGCGGCACGGCGACCGGCGAGAGCGCGGCCAGGTCGCCATGGGTGGAGAACACAACGTTTTCCTCGGGCGTGCGGCCCTCCGGCACGCTGGCGTGCGGGAGGTTGGGCAGGGTGTGCATCGCCTGCTTCCATTTTTCTTCGGTCTCCTTGAGCGCGGCGTCCTTTTCCTTGGCCGAGGCGGAGACGGCCTTCATTTCGGCGACTTTGGCGAGAAATTCCGGCGAGCCCTTCGGCAGCGCGGCCATCGCGGTGTTGGCGGCCTTCTGCTGCCCGCGGAGCGACTCGACCTCCTGCAACTGCGCACGCCAGGCGGTGTCGAGCGCGAGGACCGCGTCGAGGTTCACGTCGAGGTGTTTCTTGGCGATGGCGGCGCGGACGACCTCGGGCGATTCGCGGAGGAGCTTGGGATCGAGCATGGAGAAAAGTTGCCGGCGACTATCGCGGGCGCCCGCGCCGCGCGGCAAGAGTGAAAGCGGGCGCGTCCCGCTCCCTGAGCCGGGCCGGCCGGCGCCCTCAGGTGGCGGCCGGCGGGCTGGATTTCCGCGCCGGGCGCTGCGAGATCGCCACCGGGCCGGGGCCCTCGGTGCCGCGCAACTGGCCGACGAGGATGCCGTCGAAGCTGTAGGTGCCGGTGAGGTCGGCGTCGGCGATGAGATCAAAGCCGTGCGCGAGAAGCGCGGCGCGGCACTCCGTATGGAGGGCGTCGTTGTGGGTCGAGATGAAGGCGAAGCGCACCCGGCGCGCGGCGAGCGTGCGCACGGCCCCGCGCAGCATGTCGCCCTCGTAGCCCTGGATGTCGCAGTGCAAAATATCAATCTGCCCCAGCCCGCGCTCCGCCGCGAGGTCGTCCACGCAGGTCATCGCGCCGAGGCGCGGCACGCGGCCCGAGGTGGCGCCGATGCCAGCGAGCACAAATTCGCCGTCGAGCCCGTTGAGGCGGAAATTGGCGCGGCCGAAGTCGAGGTTGCCCGCGCGTGGCTCGACGAGCACGCACCGGGCGCCCGGCACGGTGCGGGCAAACCACATCGAGTAAAAGCCCCAGTAGGCGCCCAGCTCGACCATCACGCCGCCGGGCCGCACGAACTTCAGCACTTCGGAAAACACGCGCTCCTCCTGCGGCTCGTGGACGCCGCCGGTGGCCGCAAACATCCGTGTGCCGCGCCAGCCGTAATAGCTGTCCACCATGACGCGCAGGCCGTTGTGCATCGTCTGCACGCCGTCTGAGACCGTGCCGGCACCGGGCACGCGGGGGACGAGCGCGTAGTCCGGGGATGCGAGCACGTCGTCAATGCGCACCTGCCACTCGCGCAGCTTGCGGGTGCGCGCGGCACGACGGATCGTGCCATAGGAGACCGCGTCGAAGGCGGACTTGAGCCCGCGCCCGACGGCGCGCAGACGTTCGGGAAGGGTGGGCGGTGGCGGCGGCACGCGCCGACAAAGCCCGGGCCGGCAGGGCAGGGCAAGCGGATTTCGCCCGCCCGGCCAGACGGGCGCAGCCGGGCTGCGGCCGGCGCAGGGCAGGGGCGGATTTTAGCCGAGGCCGAGCCAGCGGCCGAGCCGGGCGGTCTGGTATTTGAAATCAAAACGGGCCACGCGACGGTATTCTTTCTCGGCGCGCCGGCCCCAGCGCCCGACGCGACTGCGGCGGTAGGCCTGCTCGACGGGCTGGTCAAAAATGGGGGCGAAAAACTCCAGCAGCCGCTCCTCGCGCAGCTCCGCCGGCTCGGTGCCGCCGGGAAAAATCGGCTCGGCCAGCATGGCGAGATAGGCGGTATCGTCCCCGTCGAGCTCCTGCACGTGGCGCACGACGGCGTCGAGATCGGGGAAGTCGTGGCAGTTGACAAAGGCGCGCGGGTTCAGCTCGGCGGCGATGAGCGGGTTGCCCCAGTACACCGGCACGCTGCCGGCGGCCTTGGCCTCGATGATTTTTTCGGTCGTGTAGCCGGGCGTGCTGGCGTTTTCAAAGGCGATGTTGAACTTGCACCCGCGGAGAAAGGCCAGCTTGTCCGCGACCGGCCCGCCGACGTTGTTGAACTGCCGCCCGCCGGACTCGACGCGGCGGTGCGCGGAGAGCTTCTGGAAAATTTGCACCCGGGCGGTGTCGGCGCGCGAGGCGCGGCGGTTCGAGACGACGTAGCTGCAAAACTTCCGCCGCGCCGCCGCAGGGTCCGCCGGCACGCCGGCGATCACGGTGCGATAAATGCCCTCATACAGCCGGTAAAGCGGCAGGCGGCGGTAGCGGTCGCCAAACTCCAGATGGTCGAAGGCGAGCGCATAGTCGCACAGGTCGAAGTTGGGCCGGACGTTTTCGGTGGTGTAAAAAATCCGGATGCCGTCGTGCCGCAGGAAGTCGTAACCGAAGCGCGAGTGGATCAGGTAGTCGGCCTCCGGGTGGACCTCCACGGCGTAGCGGCGGCGCAGCAGGGTGAGGAAAAAATTGTCCTCCGGGTCGAACTGCGGGAAGAAGTCGGCAAATTTTACGCGGAGACGCGGGAGGCCGGGCATGGTGGGAGGAGGGCCGGGCACTATCGCGTGCGACCGCGCGGCGCGGCAAGGGGAAAGCGGCGGCGGGAGGTCCGCCGGGCGCGGCCCCCGGCTACTTTCCGGTTGGCGCGTCCGGCCCCGCCCGTTTGAGTGCGGCCCCGCGCCATCCATGCCACCCGCCGCCACCGTCGTCAAAATCTCGTCGCTGCTCCCGTATCTGCGGCCGGCGTTCGACCTGCCCGCGCAATTTCCGGACGCGGCGCCCGGCGACCCACCCGTGCGGTTCGCCTGGAATGAGCCGGTGGAGAGCTGCGCCGCCTGGATCGTGCTCGACGGGCTGGAGGCGCCGGACACCACCGCCTGCCCGCCGGAGAATGTCGTGCTCCTCACGGCCGAGCCGGCCGCCTACAAGGCCTATGACCCGGGCTGGCTGCGCCGGTTTGCCCAGGTGGTCTCGACGCAGCGACGCATCGAGCACCCCGGACTGGTCGCCGGCGCCGTGCCGCTCCCGTGGTTCGTGAACCGTTCCTGGTCGCAGCTCCAGGCCGGCGCGGTCCCCGCCAAGGCGCGGCCGCTCTCGATCATCTGCTCCAACCGCCACAATATGCGCGGCCACCGCCGCCGCCTGCGCCTGCTGCGGCAGTTGCAACGCCGCTTTGGTTCGCAGATTGACTGGTTCGGCCGGAAAATAAATCCCCTGGCCGACAAGTGGGACGGCCTCGCGCCGTATTATTTTTCCATCGCCATTGAGAACTGCGAAATCCCGGACTACTGGACGGAAAAAATCGCCGACTGCTACCTCGCGCGCACCGTGCCGGTCTACGGCGGCGCGCCCAACATCGGTGATTTTTTCCCGCCCGGCTCCCTGCTGCGCGCCGACTTGCACGACCCCGGCCAACTGACGCAGCTCGTCGCGCAAATCCTCGCCGAGCCCCGGACGCTTTATGACCGGATGCTGCCGCAGGTCGAAATCGCGCGCCAGCGCTGCCTCGGGGAGCACGCTTTCGGGGCGCGCGTCCGCGCGCTGCTGAGCACCTTGGACTTCGCGCGGACCCGGCAGAGCGTCGTGCTGGCACCCGAGCCCAAGCCGCCCTACTGGCGGAAAAAAATCACGCAGTTCAAACGCGCCTACCTCGGCACCACCTGAAGGCCCGCCCGCTCAGGCCGGGCCGACGCCATGCCGCAACAGGGCGAGCGCATAGCCCAGCTTGTAGCGGAAGCGGCGGAGCTTGACGGGGAGGGGACGGTGCAGGCCCACGCGGTCGCCGATGGAGGACGCCAGGCCGGGCGCGACGGTGAAGGCATTGGGCGCGACGCCGAGAATGTCGAGACCGAGCTCCCACCAGTGCTTGAAATCCACGTCCACCGGCCGCCCGGCCGGGACGGCGCGGACAAATTTTTCCGCTCCGGCGGCGCTGAGCACGTAGGCGAGCGCGTTGATCGGCATCCGCCGGAAACGGCACAGCTCGTAGCCGCCGGCGAGCGGCTGGAGCGGCGCGCGGCGCGTGAGGTTGGAGTAGAGCTTGACCATGTCGAACGGGCGGGGGAGCGCGGCGAGCGCGGCGAGCAGCGCGGGCAGATGCGGGCCGGCCACAAAGTCGTCCTCGAGGATGACGGCCGCGCGCAGCCCGCGCTCGCGGATGAGCCGGGCGCATTGCAGATGGCTCGCGTAGCAGCCGATCTCGGCCGGCGTGAGGGGGCGGAAAAACCGGCGCGCATTCAGTTCCGGCGAGTAGAGCCGTGCCAGCTCCGCCGCGCCGAGCCGGGCGCCCTCGACGGCCGGCACGCGCTCGCCGGCCAGCCCCTGGGCCGCGAGCTGCGCGCGGGCGGATTCCCAACGCGCGGTGTCACGCTCGAGGTTGATAACGAAGATCGGCAACGGGGCGGCGGCAGGCGGCATGGGCTGGCGGGCAAGGCTGGTCCGGATTCGGCGCGCGGCAAGCGAAAGCGGCGCGGGCGGGGGTGCCGCCGGCAGGCGGCGGGCAACAAATCCCATTCCCTTGGGCGGGCTTTCATGCTTTCACCGGCTGCCATGCGCCTCCTGCTCACCAATGACGACAGCCTCGGCTCGGTTTTTCTGCACGAGCTCGTCCACGCGCTGCGCGCCGCCGGCCACACGCTGTGTGTCGTCGCCCCCAAGACCCAGCAGAGCTGGATCGGCGCCGCCAAGTCGCGCCACCGCCCCGTTGCCTCCGCCGTGGCCGACTGCGGCCTCGGCTGCCCGACGTGGTGCGTGGACGGCACGCCGAGCGACTGCGTCAACATCGCGCTCGCGCATTTGCTGCCGCGCGAGTTCCGGCCCGAGGCCGTCGTCAGCGGCATCAACATCGGCCTCAACGCCTCGCTCGGCTTTGTCATCGCCAGCGGCACCATCGCCGGCGCGTGGGAGGGAGCGTTGCACGGGCTGCCCGCCATCGCGTTTTCGCAGGACCTCACCGCCGAGGCGTTCGAGGCGATCTCTCGAGCCGACGGCCGGCCCGACGCCCCCACGCTGGCCATGGTGCGCGTCGCCGCTACCCACGCCGCGCGCCTCGTGCCGGAGCTTGTGGCCGCGACCGCGCCGCACAGCTTCACCGTACACAACGTCAACTTTCCCTTCCGCTGCGCGCCCGACGCCGCCGTGCGCCGCACGGTGCCGGCGCGCGTCAGGGTGACGGGCCTGTTCAGCCCGCAGGCAGACGACGGCACGCACCGCTTTGTCTTTCAGCACGGGACCGACCTCTCGCCCACCGCGCCGCTGACGGACCGTGCCGCGCTGGCCGCCGGCCACATCAGCCACACCGTGCTCGACTACACGCGGCTGGGGGTGGCGTGACCGCGCGGCCATCCCGGCGTCAGCCGCGAACATTGTAGGGCGGGGTCGCCGAACCACGCCGGTTTGGGTTGGATAACCGAGGCAACGGACAGCAAACAAGGGGCAACAGCCGGTTTGCCTTCGCCGCGCGGGGCGGACTGGCTGGCGGCGTCATGTCCGAGGAAACTGTCACCCCGCCAACGCCTGCGCCCGCGCGTCGGGCGAAGTGTTGGGCGATTGCGGCGGGCGCGCTCGTCGTGCTCGGTGCTGCGGCGTGGTATTTCGGCGTCGTGCGGCCTCCGCGGCAACTGGCGGCGCAACGGATCGCCAACGCGCGGAAGATTGCCGACCTGAAGCTCGACTTGGTCTGGATCGCGCCGGGCGAGTTTCTGATGGGGAGCCCGGAAAGAAAAAATAGCAAAGACAACGAATGGCCAATGACGCGAGTGAAGCTCACTCAACCATTTTGGCTGGGACGGACAGAAGTGACACAAGCGCAATGGACGGCGGTGATGGGGGGCAACCCGAGCGAGAGCATCTACAAACAAGAAGGAATGGGCATGCAACCTGTTGCCGCCTCGCGCCAGAACATCGCTCCTTCCATCGGTGACAATTTGCCGGTGCAAAATGTGACTTGGGATGACGCGATGGCATTTTGTCAGAAATTGACTGAGCGGGAGCGCACGGCGGGGCGGCTGCCCGCAGACCATGCGTTCATACTGCCGACAGAGGCCCAGTGGGAATACGCGTGTCGAGCCGGGACGACCAGCGATTACGCGGGCGACCTCGCTGCGGTGGGGTGGTATGCGGAAAACAGCGAGGGAACGACGCACGCCGTCGGCACGAAACAGGCGAATGCGTGGGGCTTTTTCGACATGGGTGGGAACGTGTGGGAGTGGTGCCGGGACTGGTATGGCGATTACCCCGGCGGCAGCGTGACGGATCCGATGGGGCCGACTTCGGGATCCTTGCGGGTGTTTCGTGGCAGCAGTTGGCGAAATCACGCGGAGGATTATCGTCGCTCTACCGTTCGCAATCAAAACGAGCCGGGCCATCACGGGGACTACCTCGGCTTCCGCGTCGCCCTCGCGCCGGTGAAGTGAGCCCGGCTCGTCGCCGGCTACCCCCCGAAATTTGCGCTTGCGGACCGCCTGCCGGTCCTGCGACGCTGACCGTTCGCGGCGGTTCTTTTGGTCAGGCTGGAGTTTGCCGCGATGCTCCCTCCAGCCCTCCTCGTCAGTCCAACCCTCAACCCATGGCCGCGCCTCGCGCAGCCTTCACGGGATGCCGGCGCCTCGGAGCAAGGCGGCGTCCGTCCCGTCCGTTACCACCATGAGTTCCATAATGGAAGAATTACTCGCCCAGTCCTCCTTCGACAAGCTGAAGCAGGACGCCATCGTCCCGGGCGTCATCACTGAAATCCGCCAGAACGAGGTCGTCGTTGACATCGGCGGCAAGTCCGAGGGCGTCGTCCCGGCGTCCGAGTTTGTGGACATCGGCGAGCTGCAAATCGGCTCCACGATTGATGTCTATGTGGAAAGGCTGGAGGACAAGTTCGGCGCGCCGATCATTTCCTTCGACCGTGCCGAGCAGAAGAAGAACTGGGACAACATCCTCACCAAATTTCCCGAGGGCTCCGTCGCCGCCGGGCGCGTGAAGGCCAAGGTCAAGGGCGGCCTCATCGTCAGCATCGGCGTGGACTCGTTCCTGCCGGCCTCGCACATTGACATCCAGCCGCCCAAGAACCTCGACCAATACGTGGGCCAGACCTACGACTTCAAGGTCATCAAGATTGATCTGATCCGCAAGAACGTCGTCCTCTCCCGCCGCGACCTCATCGAGGAGCAGCGCACCTCGAAGCGCCGCAACCTGCTCGACAGCATCCAGCCCGGCCAGGTCCGCAAGGGCATCGTCAAAAACATCACCGACTTTGGCGCGTTCATCGACCTCGACGGCATGGACGGCCTCCTCCACATCACCGACATGAGCTGGGGCCGCATCTCGCACCCCT
>CAIQBC010000271.1 GCA_903869955.1 uncultured Opitutia bacterium | reverse complement strand
GACGCTCTTCGGCCTGGGCAGCGGCGCGGGCGAGAACCCCGCCGCCGCCGCGCTGGAGAGCCTCCGGCTCTGCCCGTTGCTCGCCACCGCCGAGTCGGCCCGCAAAGCCGACCGGCTGCTCGTCCACCTCACCGGTGGCGCGGATCTCACGCTCGACCGTGTCAACGAGCTCATGACCGCGCTCACCGCGCAGTTCGGCCGCGAGGCGCACATCATCATGGGCGCGGTGATTGACGAGGCGCTGCCCGGCCGCGTGGAGATCGTCGTGTTGGGCACGAGCGAACTGGGTGCGACCTCGCGCCGACCGCTCTCCATGCTGCGCCCGCGCGCTCCGGCTGCGCCCGCGCAGGTGGCCACGAGGGGAGAAACGCCGCCGTCCGCGTCGGCGGCGAAGGCGGCCAAGGCAAAGGCCGCGCAGGACGAGTTCGCCTTCGGGGGCGAGGCGGAGAGCCGGGGCTATTTCGACAAGACGGAACGCAACCTTTTCGAAAGCCAGGACCTCGATGTGCCGACCTGGCAGCGCAAAGGGGTGAAGCTCGTGTTGTAAAAACCTGAGGCATCGCGTCGCAAGGGTGAGACCTGTCGAATCCGGAAAATCGGAGCCCGCAATCTAACTGCGGTCAGCGGGGAAGGGCTTACAATCGGCAGGGTTCGGCGGCAAATTTGCAGCAAGGCAGGCGAAGACGAGAACACCTCGCCCGAAAAATCCATGAAGCAACGCCGGCTGTGGAGAAGGCAGAGACTTCGGGCAATTTTTGCCGCGAGGTTTTTGGTTGAATTTTTGGCGATGGAAAAACCTGAACTAGCACGATTATTAGTGTTGTAAGCAACTTGTCCGTAGCTGGTAGCAATCGGATAAAACGCTTTGGCAACGGGCGTGCTATTTGGGCGGCACGCCATGGCAGATCACGACCAAGACCAAAAAACCGAGGGACCGTCGGAAAAGAAGCTCCACGACGCGCACGAGCGCGGGGAGTTTGCGCGCTCGGCCGAGCTCGGGGTGGTGTTTGCGCTGGCGGCGGCACTGGGCGCGGTGGCGTTGAGCGCACAGGGCGCGACGCGGGCGCTGGCGGAGTATGCGACGGGCGTGCTGGCGCAGTTGCACTTGGTGAACTTTGGCACGGGGGTGCTCCCACCGCCGTTGATTGACGCCGGCAAAGTGCTGGTCGTCGTGCTGCTGCCGATGCTGGCGGCGACGGTGCTCGCGGCGTTGCTGGCCGGCGGCATCCAGAGCGGGTTTCAACTCACGACGGACGCGGTCGGATTCAAGCCGGAGCGGCTCAATTTGCTCGCGGGCCTCGGGCGGCTGTGGTCGCAGCGCACGGCGATCCACGGGGCGGTGGATCTGCTGAAGCTGCTCGTCATCGGGGCGTGCCTGTGGGGCGTGGCGCAGAGCCTGTTCAGCGATCCGCTCTTCACGACCCCGGTGGAGGCGTCCTACCTCGGGCGGTTTCTCGAGCAGAGCACGCTGCGGCTGCTGGCGCGGCTCGTCCTCGCGCTCGGGGTGATCGCGACCCTCAGTTACGCCTACGAAAAATTTAAGACCTACCGCGACCTGATGATGACGCGCGAGGAGGCGAAGGAGGAGCGCAAGGGCGCTGAGGGCAACGCCACGGTGAAGCAGGCGCTGCGCCGCATGGCGCGGCGTTTCTCGCAGCGGCAGATGCTCGCGGCCGTGGCCACGGCCGACGTGATCATCACCAACCCCACGCACTTCGCCGTCGCGTTAAAATATGAGCGGCGCGTGGACAAGGCACCGGTCATCCTCGCCAAGGGCGAGGGGGCCCTTGCGCGGCGCATCAAGGCGCTCGCCGCCGAGCATGAGGTGCCGATGGTGGAAAACAAACCCGTGGCGCGGCTGCTGTTCGCGGCGGGCCGGGTGGGGGAGCCGATCCCCGCGGAACTTTATCAGGCGGTCGCGGGCATCCTCGCGTTCGTTTACCGCACACATCGCTACTATTTCTTCCGGTTGCCGACGCGGCGCGCGGCGGGAACGGCGGAGGCGGTGGTCTGACCCATGAGCACCGCCACCGCACTCGCACCGCCGGCACCCGGCTTACCGCTGATTTTCCAGCGACGGGCCGACCTCGTGTTCACGGCCGCGCTGTTTGCCACCGTGATGCTGCTCATCGTGCCCGTGCCGGCGCTCGTCCTCGACCTGCTGCTCGCAATCAGCCTCGGAATTTCGCTGCTCGTGCTGATGGTCATCATCTATGTGAAGGACCCGCCGGAGTTCTCCGCCTTTCCGACCATCCTGCTCGGTTTCACGCTCTACCGGCTCGCGCTCAACATCTGCTCGACGCGGCTCATTCTCACGAAGGGCGAGGCGGGCGGCGTGATTGACTCGTTCGGCCACTTCGTGATCCAGGGCAACTACATCGTGGGCTTCGTGGTGTTCATCATCCTCGTGCTGATCAACTTTGTCGTCATCACCAAGGGCGCGGGCCGCATCGCCGAGGTGAGCGCGCGGTTCACGCTCGACGCGCTGCCCGGCAAGCAGATGGCCATTGATGCCGAGCTGAACGCCGGCGTGATTGACGAGGTCACCGCCACCTCGCGCCGGGTGAAAGTGCAGAAAGAGGCGGATTTTTACGGCGCGATGGACGGCGCATCGAAGTTCGTGCGCGGCGATGCCATCGCCGGCATCCTCATCACATTGGTCAACATTCTCGGCGGTTTCGCCATTGGGGTGTTCCAAATGGGCCTGTCACTGCCAGAGGCGCTGCAAAAATTCACGCTCCTATCCATCGGGGACGGCCTCATCTCGCAAATTCCGGCGCTCATTGTCTCGGTCGCGGCCGGGGTGCTCGTCACGCGCGCGTCGGAGAACACCAACCTCGGGGTCCAGATCGGCCGGCAGCTGTTCCGCTATCCACGTGCGCTCCAGATGGTCGGGGGGATGCTGGGCATCTTCGGACTGATGCCCGGGATGCCGCTGCTGCCGTTTTTCCTGCTGGGCGGCGTGACATTTTACGTCGGCCGGCGGATGAAGGAATTTTACCCCGACACGCCCGCCGCCGCCCCGG
>CAIQBC010000270.1 GCA_903869955.1 uncultured Opitutia bacterium | reverse complement strand
CGAACGCCAGCACGAGCGCGCCGGCGCCGGTGAGGGCAAACGCACGCCGCAGCGGCGCAAGGAGCACCGTTTTGCTGTCCATCAGCCGGCCGACCTGCAACTGCCAGCCGGTGGGCCAGCGGTAGGTGGCGATGGAGTAGTCGTGCAGCTCGTTTTGCGGGATGCGCACGGTCTGCACCTGCTGGTTGAGCGTGATCGGGCCGAATGGCACGGCTTTCACCTGCGTCTCGACCCAGTTGTCGGGAAATTTTTGGAACGCGACCACCCCGTCGGGTGCCGTCAGCCGCACGAAGGCCGCCGCCATCTCGGGCGAGGGGTTGTTGTTCACCCGCGCAATGACGTCGCCCGGTGCGCGGTCAAACGCCTCCGCCAGCGACCGCGTTTGTTTTTCCAGGGCGGCGAGCTCGCGGGCGTTGAGCGACTCCGCCAGCGTCCAGTAGAGCACGCCAAACAGCAGGCCGCTGCCGAGGGCGAAGAGCAGCGCATATTGCAGCGCGAGCCGCAGCGCGAGGGACTGGCGCAGGCGCTCAAGCATGGGGGCGGAAAATGTAGCCGACGCCGCGCACCGTCTCCAGCCGCGTGTGGTCGGGGTCAATCTTGACGCGCAGGCGGGAGACGACCACGTCCACCACGTTGGTTTGTGGGTCGAAGCTGTAGTCCCAGACGTGCTCCAGCAGCATGGTTTTGCTCACGGGGCGGCCGGCATGGCGGAGCAGAAAGGCCAGCAGGGAAAACTCGCGCGGCTGCAGCTCGACCCGCCGGCCGGCGCAGACGACCTCGCGGGTGACCAGGTCAAGCGAGACATCGCCCGCCGTCAGGCGGGTGGCCTCGGGCGCCTGCGTCGCGCGGCGGATGAGTGCCTGCACGCGTGCGACGAGCTCGGAAAATGCGAAGGGCTTGGTCAGATAGTCGTCCCCGCCGGCGTGCAGTCCCTTGATGCGGTCATCCACCGAACTCCGCGCACTCAGGAACAGGACCGGCACCGGGCGGCGTGCGGCCCGGAGGCGTTTCACGAGGCTGATCCCGTCGAGCTGCGGCAGCATGATGTCCACGATGGCGGCGTCGTAGGTTGTGGAGGTGCCGAGTGCGAGGCCGGTGTCGCCATCGGGGGCATGATCCACGGCGTAGCCCTCCTGCTTCAGGCCCTTGACCACGAAGGAGGCGATCTTGGCGTCGTCTTCGACCACGAGCACGCGCATGGGCGGGGAGGTTGGCGGGGTTTTGGTCCCGTGGAAATCTGAATATGCCAAAATAACCGGGCCGGGCCGCTTCCCCGCGACCCGGCGCCGAAACGATCGCCCGGCCGGCCGGTCACGATTTGCCGCCCGCACCGGTCTCGTCCACGATGGCGTAACGCGTGCCGCTGCGGTTCCAGATGCGCAGCAGTGTTTTCTTCGAATCGGGCTTCTCGGTGAGTTTCACCGCGTCCTCCGCGCCGACGATGGCATGGCGGTTGATTTCCTGGATCACGTCGCCGGGCTGCAGGCCGACGGCGGCGGCGGCGGAGCCGGGATCCACCTGCGTGACAATGGCGCCGCGCACCTCCACCGGCACGTTGAACTCGCGCCGATAGCGCGCGTCCAGGTCCGCCACGCCGACGCCATTGAGCGTGCCCGTGTCATCCTTCGCCCCGCCGCTGCTGCCGCCCAAGCCACCGCTGCTGCGGCCGTCCGTGCGGGCCAGCGCCTTCGCCTCGCGGTCGCCGATTTTCAAGTCGAGCTTCTTGTTCTCACCATCCCGGACAATCTCAAACGTCGCCTTGGTCTCGGGCGCCAGTCCGGCGATGTTGAGCTTGAGGTGGCGCGAATCGGTCACGGGCCGGCCGTTGAGGCTTACGATGACATCACCGTTTTTGAACCCGGCACCCGCCGCGGGACTGCTCGGCATGACCTCGGCGACCAGCGCCCCTTCGTGGCCTTTGAGCTTGAAACCTTCGGCGAGCGCCGGCGTCACGTCCTGCAAATTCACCCCGATGTAGCCGCGCACGACCTTGCCGGTGGCGACGAGCTGCTCCATGATGTTGCGGGCAAGATTGGCCGGGATGGCGAAGCCGATGCCCTGCGAGCCACCGCTGCGGCTGAGGATGGCGGTGTTGATGCCGACCAGGCGTCCGGACACATCTACGAGCGCGCCGCCGGAGTTGCCGGGGTTGATGGCGGCGTCGGTCTGGATGAAATCCTCGTAGTCGAGGCCGAGCGTGGCGCGGCCCAGCGCGCTCACCATGCCCCCCGTCACGGTCTGGCCGATGCCAAACGGATTGCCGACCGCCAGCACCCGGTCCCCGACTTCGATTTTGTCGCTGTCGGAAAAGGTGATCGCCGGCAGGTTCTTTGCCTCAATCTTGATGACGGCAATTTCCGAGGCCGGATCGGTGCCGACAACCTTGGCGGTGAACTCGCGGCCATCGTTGAGCGTGACCTTGATGACATCGGCCCCGTTGACGACGTGGTGGTTGGTGAGCACATAACCGTCGGCGCTGACGATGACCCCTGAGCCGAGGCCTTCCTGCGGCGGCTGCTGGACCATGCGCTGCTGGCCGTTGAGCTGGTTGAGCTGATCGCCAAAAAGCTGGCGAAACATCGGGTTGTCGAAAATCTGCGGCAGATTGGGCGCGGGGACATTTTTCGCCCGCTCCGTGACAAGCACCTTCACCACGCTGGGTGCGACGCGTCTGACGACCGGCGCGAAGCTTGCCGTGATGTCCGACGCGGCCGGAGCGAGGGCACTTTCGTCGAGCTTGACGGTGACGGCGGCCCGGGCGTCGCCACTGGTGGAAGCCGCGAGCATCCAGAAAACGGCTCCGGCGAACAAGGTGCCGCCGAGTGACCAAAGCGCGCGACGCAGGAGGGAGGAAGGAGTGGTGGTGTGCATGGGAGGAATGGATTGAGATGAGAGCTGAGGGTTGGGATGGGTTGCTTGGAGACGTGGCTAAGGTCGCACATGCCCATTGCCCTGACCTTTCCCGAACCTTACAGTTTGGTAAGGTTGTGGCCGCGGGTGGCCTTTGCGTGCCGACATCACCGAGTGAGTCCCGGAGCTACCCATAACTTTGGAGGCGAACCTGTCTTGCCTTGGAATATTGATGAAGCTGGGTGGCAGAAACTCGTTGTAGCCAAAGGCGACTGGTCGGTGCTCGGTATCTCTGTGAAAAAAAACGAGCCAGTTACGAACTTCGATGAATATGTGCGTCGGTGGCGCGAGGCACGCGTGAAAGTGAAGTAATCGTACGAGCCCGGACGACGGACCGTGCCAAAGGGCGACGAGGCTTCCGTCATTCGGACGGAAAACCATCCTCGACGCGGTATTCGTTAAGCTTGTTGCGGAGCGTGCGAATGGAGATCCCGAGAAGCTCGGCGGCCTTGGTGCGAT
The DNA here is from genome assembly GCA_903869955.1 of uncultured Opitutia bacterium. Taxonomy (GTDB): domain Bacteria; phylum Verrucomicrobiota; class Verrucomicrobiia; order Opitutales; family Opitutaceae; genus CAIYUN01. The sequence continues at coordinate 12,434 of CAIQBC010000270.1, read as the reverse complement.
TGCCCTTGGCCGCGATCAATGTTTCGAGGATGGCTTTTTTCTCGATTTCACTGAGAGGCCGCAGCCCGGAGGCGGCAACAGGAACCCCAACGGTCGCCTCAGGCGGTGCGGGCTTTTCAACTTCCGGCGTGGGCGGAACGGCCCTGCTCACAGCGACGGGCGGTGCGGGCGGAATCGTAGCAGGGGGAGAGCCTGTCTCCGGCGCGACGAAGGGGGTGCGCGAGACATCATCGGCCAGGCCGACATGGGCCACCGGGCGGCCCGGTTCGATGCGCGCGAGCTTTGGCAGATTGAGCGCGGCCGTCGTCACAGGACGGTGATCCTCGGACAGGATCACGGCGCGCTCGATGGTATTTTGCAGCTCGCGGACGTTGCCGGGCCACGGGTAGGCGAGCAGCGCGGCCAGCGCATGGTCGGTGAAGCCGGCGAGCTTGAAGCCGTGCTTGCGGGCGAAGCGCTGCAGAAAGGTGTCGGCAAGGGGCTCAATGTCCTCAGGCCTCGCGCGCAGCGGCGGCACCTCGACCGGGAAGACGTTGAGCCGGTAAAACAGGTCGGAACGGAACAGCCCGCGCTCGACAAACTGGTGCAGGTCGCGGTTCGAGGTGGCGAGGATGCGGACGTTGACCTTGATGGTTTTCGAGCCGCCGACGCGCTCGAATTCACGCTCCTGCAGCACGCGGAGGAGCTTGGCTTGGAGGCCGAGGGGGAGCTCGCTCACCTCGTCGAGGAGCAGGGTGCCGCGGTTGGCGAGCTCGAACCGGCCCTCCCGGCGCTCGGTCGCTCCGGTGAACGCGCCCCGCTCGTGGCCGAATAGCTCGCTCGCAATCAGTTGCTCGGAGAGCGCGGCGCAGTTGACCTTGATGTAAGGCTCGGCCCGGCGCGGCGAATTGCGGTAGATTTCATGCGCGACGAGTTCCTTGCCGGAGCCGTTCTCGCCCGTGATCAGCACGGTGGCATCGGTCGGCGCGACCCGCTCGATCAACTGCCGGGTCCGGAGCATCGCCGGGCTGCGCCCGAGCATCAGGTCGCCGTCGCCGCCGTTGCGCTCGCTAAAGTAGCGGTTGACCTTGACGAGCTGGCTGTAGTTGTCGGCCTTGCGGAGGATGATATCAATCTGCGTCAGCTCAAAGGGCTTGAGGAGATAGTCAAACGCCCCGGCGCGCATACAGCTCACCGCATTGGTGATGGAGCCGTGGCCGGTGATCATCACCACGAGCGGATGCGTGGGCAGCGCCATTACCTGCTCAAGGAAACGCTGGCCATCGCCGTCGGGCAGGCGCACATCGAGGAGGACGAGGTCGAAGGTATCCTTGCCCAGCAGCTCCTCCGCCGCCGCCAGCGTGCCCACGCCGACGACCTGGAGCTTGCGCGCACGGAGGATGTCCTCCAACGAGCGCCGCACGAGGGGCTCGTCGTCAACGACCAGGATGCGTTCGAGGGACATAGGGAAGGGAGGTGGGAGCAAAAGCCACGCGCCGGAGGGCGGCACGAGGAAAAAAGGAGAAACCCTGACCGGTCTGACAAAGCCAATCCGGCACCGCAACGCTCAAAAATCGCCCGCACAAAAATCCGGTTTTCCGGCCTAAACTCTAGCCCGCGTTGTGCCGATAACCGGCTGTCTGCGACCATTTCCTCCCACCGCTCATTTACCCATGCGCCTGCTTTCCTTTCTCAGCCTCGTCCAAGACCACCTCGCCCTGCTCCGGCCCGAGCATGCCACCGGCTGGGTCCGCCGCGTGAGTTTCCACACCGGCGCAGCCTGCTTCAGCCACCCGTCGCACGGCCTCACGTTGACCTTGCGCGGCAGTCCGCTCGCCGACGGCCAGCACAATCTCAACGCGAGCTGGCACGGTGTCACCGGCGAGGCCGTCAGCACCCGCTCATTCTACAGCGGCGCGCCCGGCTTCCGGTGGGAGACCGCCGCACAGGCCGTGGCCGACACCATGCCCGCGCCCATCCTTCCGGCCAGCAACCCTGCGCCAACCCCTGAAATTTTGGTCCCGCAGCGCATCCCGGCCTGACGATTTTGGCGGACGCATTCTTGCGCACCCGCCGCCCTGCACAGACCCGCCTCCGTCTAGGTTTCGGGGGCGGGTCTCTGCGGGCCGGGGTCGGTGCGGGAAACCCTCGCACCATGCCGCATCGCACCTATGTGGCGGTCCTGCTGCGGTCATTCCCTCCGGTCCGGTGGCGCCCGCCGCTGGCTCGGCGCGCCGTTGCCCCGGTTGGGTGTTGGCAAAATGCGGCCGCTTCCTCCCAATGCCATTGACGCGCCCCGGGAAAATACGGTTGGTTAGCCGGTTCCCATGCTGACCATCGCCGATGTATCCAAGTCCTACGGCACCCGCGAGCTCTTCGCCGAGGTGTCGCTTTTCATCGCGCGCACCGACCGCTACGGGCTTGTCGGCCCCAATGGCGCGGGCAAGTCCACGCTGTTCAACCTCATCCTGGGCGAGGAGGCGCAGGACGAGGGCACCATCGAGTGGGAGCGCGGCGCGGACTTTGGCTTTCTCCCGCAGGAGAGCGCACCGGCCGGCGACGAGACGATTCTCCATATCGCCACCAGCGGCAAAAAACTCCTGCCGGAGAACGACGACGACTACGACATTGACTACACGCTTGAGCCTCGCGCCAAGAAAATCCTGGCCGGCCTGGGTTTCCGCGAGGGCGACGCCGACCTGCCGGCCAAAACCTTTTCCGGCGGCTGGGTGATGCGCGCGCACCTCGCCCGCCTGCTCGTCGCCGAGCCCGCCCTGCTTCTGCTCGACGAACCGACCAATCACCTCGACCTCGAAGCCCTGCTCTGGTTTCAGGACTATCTGACGCGCTATCCCGGCGGCCTCGTCGTCATCTCGCACGACCGCGCGTTTCTCAACGCCCTTTGCACCGGCATCCTCGAGCTGCGCAGTTGCCGGCTCAACCGCTACACCGGTAACTACGACGACTACCTCGCCGAGCGGGAGGCGCGCAAGGACCAGCAGGCCGCCGCGTTCAAAAACCAGCAGCGGGAGATCGCGCACCTCCAGAAATTCGTGGACCGCTTCGGCGCGAAGGCCTCGATGGCCTCGCGCGCGAAATCAAAGGAGAAGCAGATCGAGCGCCTTGAGGCCGTGGCCGTCGAGGAGCCGCAGGACGAGCTCAAGCGCATCCACTTCAAGTTTCCCCAGCCGCCGCGCTCCGGCCTCAAGGTCGTCAAGCTCGAGCATGTGCAGCAGGCCTATGGCACCCACGTCGTCTACCGCGACCTGAACTTTGAGGCCGAGCGCGGCCAGCGCATCGTGCTCGTTGGCCCGAATGGCGCGGGCAAGTCCACGTTGCTCAAGATTCTCGCCGGCGCCGTCCCCATCCAAGGTGGCATCTGCGAGCTCGGTAGCAACGTCGTTACCGGTTACTTCGCCCAGAACCGCCTCGACAACCTCCATGCCGACGCGACCGTGTTTGAAAATGTGATGGAGCTGCGCACCAACGAAAACCAGCTCACCGAGCAGCAAGGGCGTGCGATTCTCGGCGCGTTTCTCTTCCGCAAGGACGACGTCCACAAAAAGGTCTCGGTGCTCTCCGGCGGGGAAAAATCCCGCCTCGCCCTCGCGCGCCTGCTGGTAAAACCGCCAAACCTCCTGCTGATGGACGAGCCGACCACCCATCTCGACATCGCCTCGATTGATGCGCTGGTGGGTGCGCTGCAAAAATACGAGGGCACGTTCATCTTCATCAGTCACGACGTGTATTTTATTCGCGCCCTCGCACAGACCGTGCTGCATGTCCACAGCGGCCGTCTCACCGCCTACGCCGGCAACTACGACTATTATCTCGAAAAATCCAAGGCGACCAACGAGCGGGCCGCCCTCACCGCCGGCTTCACCGATGCCCGGCCGAAGCAGGCTGCGCCGGCAGGTCAGAAACCTGCGACTTTGGCTTCCAAAGCGGCCCCACCACCGAATCCGGCCGAACTCCGCAAGCTCCGCACGGAGGTCGGCAAGCTGGAGCAGCATGTCGCTGAGCTGGAGGCGAAACAGGCCGAGCTCACCGCCGCGCTGGAGGCCCCCGAGACCTATACGCAGCCCGGCAAAGCCCAGCACCTGAACCGCGAGCTGAGCGTGATTGTGGACCAGCTCGCCGCCGCGACGGTCGCGTGGGAGTCTGCCGCCACGCGGCTGACGGCTGCGTCGGAGTAAGGCATCTTCCGCCGACGCCGGGCAGGTCGGTGGCAGAAAGCATGCAACCCCGGCTGGTGTTCCCGGTCGGAGCCCTGTATCCTGCCTTCGCATGCGCCTTCCCCTGCGTTTTCTCCTTGGCTGCTGGCTTGCCCTTCTGGCGGGCACCGGCGCGCCTGGCGCGGCCGCCCTGGCCGCCGACAACCCCGCGCTGCGCGTCATCATCCTGGCCAACAGCGCCGACGCCGACTCGGTCGCGCTCGCGCGTTACTATGCGGAGAAGCGCGGCGTGCCGGCGGAAAACATCATCGCGCTTAAGCTGCCCGCCGCCGAGATCATCACCCGCCCGGAATTCGACACCCTGCTTTACCAGCCGTTGCAAGACGAGCTGGTGCGCCGCCACTGGATTGACGGCCTCGCATTTGCCGTCGCCGATGGTGCGGTTCCCCGTGCCCGCCACAAATATGCGATCCTTGGCCACCGGCTCAGCTACCTCGTCGTCTGTCGCGGCGTGCCCTTGTTTGTCACCCACGACTCAACTCTGCCCAACGATGCCGTGCGGCTCACCGCCGCCAACCCTCCGCTCGCCACCAACGCCGCCGCCGTGGACTCCGAACTCGCGCTGCTCCCGCGCGATGACTGGCCGCTCAGCGCCTTCGTCGCCAACCCGCTTTTTCGCAATGACCGGCCCGTCTCGCTCCTCGCCCAGCAGGTGGTCAAGGTGGCCCGGCTCGACGGCCCGACGCCCGCCGACGCCCGCCGGCTGGTGGACAATGCGCTCGCTGCCGAAGCCACCGGCCTCGTCGGGCGCGGTTACATTGACATCGGCGGCCCGCACGCCGACGGGGACAAGTGGCTGGAGGAAGCCGCCAGGGAACTGACGGCGCTTGGCTTCGATGCCGATGTGGACCGCGCCAACCCCGCCACATTTTCGCCCGAGGCGCGTTTCGACGCGCCTGCACTCTACCTCGGCTGGTATTCCCAGACCGTCAACGGCCCGTTTGCCCGGCCGGACTTTCGTTTTCCCCCCGGTGCCATTGCGCTGCACATCTACAGTTTCTCCGCCTCGACGTTGCGCGACGCCAGTCGCGCCTGGGTGCCGGCGCTGGTGGCGCATGGTGTCACGGGCACGTTTGGCAATGTCACTGAGCCCTACCTCCAGTTCACCCACGAGCCGCAGCTCGTGCTGCACGCGCTCGCCCGTGGCGACACGCTCGGCGACGCCGCCGCCTACGCCATTCCGTATTTCAGTTGGATGGGGGTGCTCATTGGCGACCCGCTCTACCGGCCGTTCAAGAAAACTTTTGACGAGCAATGGCGCGACCGCGCCAATCTGCCCGTCGGGCAGCGGGCCTATGTGATCCTGCGCCGGATGCGCCTGCTCGCCGCCGGCGGCCAGCACGTGGAAGCCGTCGCCACGGGCGAGGCTGCGCAGCGCGACGGCTTCAGTCTGCACGTGGCGCTCACTCTGGCCGGGCTGCAACTCGCCGCCGGCGACCAGGCGGGCGCGACCCGCGCGCTCGCGCCGGTGCTCCAGGCGGAAAACCTCATCGCCTCCGCCGACGCGCCGCTGCTCGCGACGGCGGCGCGGCAGTTCGACGCGGCCGGGGAAAAGCAATCCGCGCTGCAGGCTTGGCAACGTCTGCTTGCCCTCGCGGGCGAAGCGCCCGACTGGCGCCGGGCCTGGCTGAAACCCGCCGCGACCGCTGCGCACGCCGCCGGTGACATCGCGCAAGCCGTGCGCTGGGAGGCGGAGCTCAGAGAGCTGTCCGCGACTCCGGCCGAGCCCAAAAAATAGCGGGCAAACAGCGGGCGGGCCTCGGGCTCTTGGCCGGAGCTTTCCGTCCCTGTTGCTGGTCGTCCGGCTTGCAGGTGCCGGGCCAAGGCGGACTACGGTGCCTGCCAGACCGCCGCCCTCCCGGTCTGGTTCCCGGGAACTTCTTCACTCGATTTTATTGCCGACTTGAACCGTGCGAGCAACTTCGCCGCGTTTTCGCGGGCGTCGAAATTCTCCTCGACCCAGCGGCGGGCGGCGGTGCGCAGGCGTTCGGCCAGGGCATCATCGTGGGTGAGCGTTTCCAATGCGGCCACCCAGCGGGCGGGCTCGTCGGGTGGGGCCACGAGGCCGGTCTGGTCGTCCGTGATCGCCTCGGTCGTGGCGGCGGCCGGCGAGGTGACGACCATCACGCCGGCCGCCATCGCCTCGGGGATGACATTGGGCAGCCCGTCGCGGTCCCCACCCGGTGCGACGATGCCCGTGTGGAGCAGCACATCGGCCCACGCGAGCTGCCCGGCGATTTCCGTTTGCGGGCGGTGGCCGAGCAGGCGCACTTCGCGCTCCAACCCGAGTACGCAAATTTGTTTTTCCAATTCCGCGCGTAAGGGGCCGTCGCCGGCGATGCGCGCCTCGAAGGCGAATCCCGCCGCTTTCAGCGCGGCGTAAATGCGGACCTGGTGGCCCAGGCCTTTCTTCGGCACGAGGCGCGCGACCCCCAGCAGGCGTAGCGGCCGGCGCGCCGGCCGGAGCGGCTTGGCCGGCGGCAGCGTCAGGAGACCGCGGCGAATGACGGAGATTTTCTCCGCCGGCACCCCACGTTCGCGGAGCGTGCGCCGGCCCATCTCCGTGGAGGTGCGGACGAACAGCGCCGGGGCCAGTTTTTCGCGCAGCCACCAGTCGCCGCCATGATCATAGAGGTCATAGGCATGTGCCGCCGCACTGTACGGCTGGCCATTGAGGCGCCACAGCAGCCACGCCGCCGTCGCGGGCGCGCCGCCCCAGACGGCATGCGTGTGCGCGGGCGGGTCGCGCCGGAACTCGCCCGCGTGCAGGCAGGCGAAGGCCGCCCCGAGCATATTTTCCCAGAAGTTCAGCCCCGACGGCGCGCGGCGAGTGCGCAGCCCGCGCGTCAGCTCGCCGAAGAGTTTCGGGTGGCGCCACGCGGTGACCGGAATCATCCAGACGAGCGCGAGGAGTTTCCACTTCGGAAAACGTGTGACGGGCAGGCCGTTGAACTCGCCGCCGCCGCCCCACATTGACCACAACCGCAGCCGCACGCCGAGCGCCTGCAGGCCCGCAACCTCGCGCTGGAGAAACGTCTCCGTGGCTTTCGGAAACGTCGTAAAGAGGTAGGCGATGGTCGGCGGTTTGGTGGGCAAGGCTGGCGAATGGTCGGGTGACGCTGTCCGTCCCGTTCGATACTGTCGAGCCGCCCCGCTCGCAAAAGCTGCGCGTGCCAACCGCCTATTCAGCGCGGATCGGTCACGCGGCCGAGGAAGAGGCACACGCCGCTGTCGCGGTGTTGGATGGCGAAGAGGAAGGGGTGGTCCACATGAACCTCGGGCGGTGGCGGGGGTGGCGGCCCAGGCATAATAGCTGCCGTTGCTTGTGTAGCCATTACAACCGCAGTGGCGGCGGTGGCCTCGGTGCTTTCCTCATCCAGCGCGAAGAAAGTTTTGTGAAAGACTTCGGCGATGGCGAGATACTCAACTTTAGGAAATCCATCTATGATCACCGTCTTTCGCGGGGCCATGCGGTCGAAGTTGGCGCTGTTTTCGGGAAAGTCGAAGGCGGTGCGCAGGCCGAGGGTCTTCAGCTCGTCCGCGAGTTTCATGGTCGGAGGCTCGAACTTGAGCTTGGGCAGCCAGAGCCGGATGTATTCTTTGTTTAGTTTCGCGCAACTGCGGAGGAGCTCCGGTGTGACCTTGGCGGCGAGCGCGTCCACGCCGTTGTCGGCGTCCTGCAGCAGGATGAGCAGTTGCAAATCGCCGCCCAGATACGGCAGCGAGACGGCGGTGTAGCCGGGGCGCTTCGCATAGCCGTAGCCGTTGTCGTTGTACATCGTCGGCACCTTGGCCTTCTCCTTGCCGCGCACCTTGAAATCGAGGTAATTGGTGGCCTGCTTGTTGAACTTGTCCTGCCACGGAGCCTTGAAATAGAGCGCGTTGACGAGCACCATCGAGGTGCTGACGGTCAGCCCGTCAGCGGGGATGAGGTCGTTGATCCTGTTTTTGGTCTGGTCAGAGACCCACGCGTTGATGGTGCCGCGCGCGGCCTCGGCGGCGGTTTTGAAATCGAGCGGCTGCAACTGCGCGCCATAACGGTCGCGGGTGAGATCGAGAAACGGCTGGCGAAACTCGAAGTCCTTTTGGCCAAAAAGCCGGTTGGCAACGTGCAACTCGGTCAGATGTGGCTTGATGGTCTCCGCAATTTTGGCGTTTTCGCGCGCTGACTGTTCAATCTGCTGCTGCATCTCCGCCAGATATTGCGGCGGCATCCCGGGATATTGCATTTTTAGATCCTGAATTTGCTGGGCGGCAATGCCCGCGACATTCTTGTAAGAATTTATGACCACAGCCTGCACGTCGTTGGATTTTTTGACGGCCTCGTCGAACGCGACCCGCAGCGCCCCAAAAGAGTCTGCCAGCGGCGCGTCGTCTTCTGGGAAATGGAGCACGCGGGCCATCTCGGCGCGGGTATCGCCATCGGCCCCGGCGTAGGTCATGGCGAGCGCGCTCTGGATGGAGAAAGGCGAGAGCAGGACGTTGCCGCCAGACGCGTTGGCGGCGACTTGGCGGAACAGCGCAAGGCCGAACTGGTTGGTGGCATCGGTGGCGACGGAAAATTTGTGGTCGGTCCGGTCAGCTGGTAGGGGCGTTTCGGCGGGGGTCGTGCAGGCGGCGAGCAGCACCAGCGCACCGGCCAGCATAGCCAAGGCAATCTGGCGGCGGTTTGGTTTCATAAAAAATCGGAAACAGTGTGTCTCACTTCACCGCCGCCCAGACGCGTTGCACGTCCTCGTGCTCCTCCAGCTCCTGCAGAAACTCGCCGACCTCCGCGCGGGCCGCGTCGTCCAGCTCGGGGAAATTTTTGGCGACATAGCCGATCTCGCTCGTGATGACGCCCCAGCCGTGCTGCTTCAGCCAGGTCGAGACCGCGTGGACGGCCGTGCGGTCGGTGATGAAACGCGCGCCGGCGTGGTCGGCGGGGATGTCGTCGTTTTGGGCGTGGGTGAGCGGCTCAACATTATCGGCCCCGGCCTCGATGGCGGCGGCCTCCAGGTCCGTCGCGAGGTCGGCGTGGTGCGCCTCCACGAGGCCGACGTGGTCGAACAGAAACTTGTTGCTGCCGGCCTGGCCGAGCACGCCTTTCTTAAACAGCACGCGGATCGCGGGCGCGGTGCGCTGGTGGTTGTCGGTGTAGGCCTCGACGATGACCGGCACCTTGTGCGGCGCATAGCCCTCGAAGGCGACGTGCTCGAGGGCGGTCTTGTCGGCCCCGGTGCCGGCGCCCTTGGCAATGGCGCGCTCGATCACGTCCTTGGTAACTCCGGACTTCTTGGCCTTCTCGAGGACCGCGAAGAGGCGGGCGTTGGCGGCGACATCCGCGCCTCCGAGCTTGGCGGCAACCGTGATCTCCTTGACCAGCTTGCCGACGAGCTGGCCTTTCTTGTTGTTCACGATGGCGCGTTTCACGTGTAGCCATTGGCGTCCCATAAGGCGGACAGGTTGGGGGCGGTGCGGACGGCTGGCGAGAAAAGTTTCCCATAATTTTCGCCCCCCAACGCCATCCCGTGCGAGCCGGGGCGCTCGCGCTGGCCCTCCGCGAAACCCGGACCTACCTGCGGTTGTCCGGTGCGTTTCTCAACCATGCCACCAAGGGTGGGTCCGGCCTCAGGCCGCACCCGCTTCGCGCGCTGCTTGACGCCTGCGCGCGGGCGCGTTCGTTTCGTCAACCATGACCACTCCGTCCGACGCCCGCGTCCCCGTTACCGTCCTCACCGGCTTCCTCGGTGCCGGCAAGACCACCTTGCTCAACCGCATTCTTACTGAACAGCACGGCCAAAAGCTGGCCGTGATCGAGAACGAGTTTGGCGAGGTCGGCGTGGACCACCAGCTCGTCATCACCGGCGAGGAGGAGCTGTTTGAGATGAACAACGGCTGCATCTGCTGCTCGGTGCGCGGCGATCTGATCCGCATCCTCGGCCGCCTGATGAAGCGCAAGGACCGGCTCGACGGCATCCTCATCGAGACCACCGGGCTCGCCGACCCCGGCCCGGTTGCGCAGACCTTTTTCACCGACGATGAGATGAAGGCCCGCTTCCGTCTGGACAGCATTGTGACGGTGGTGGATGCGAAGCACATCTGGCTGCATCTCGACGACTCCCCCGAGGCGAAAAAACAAATCGGTTTCGCCGACGTGATCATCCTCAACAAGACCGACCTCGTGCCGTCCGCCGAGCTCGACCGGCTGGAGACGCGCATCCGCAAGATCAACGCCGCGGCCAAAATTCACCGGGCGCGCAACTGCGATGTGCCGCTCGCCACGGTGCTGAACGTCGGGGGCTTCAATCTTGCGCGGGCCACCGAGCTCGACCCCCAGTTTCTCGAGCCCGACTACCCCTTCGAGTGGGCGGGAGCCTACCCGCTCACCGCCGGCACCCACACCCTCGCCATCGGCCACCCGCCGGGCCAGGACGATCACGGCCACGATCACCCGCCCGGGCATCACCATCATCACGACCACGCGGAAAACGAGCTCGATGTCGTTATCCTGCCGGTGAAGTCGCTTGGGGAGGCCGATCTCGCCGCCGCCCGCGACGCCGCCGTGCTCACGTTCTCCGCTCGGGAAAACCAGGTCACCGACGGCGGCATCGTCACGCCGGGCGGCACCTTGCACCGGTTGCTGCTCAAGGAAGGCTGCGGCCGCTTTGCCCTCCCGCTCCCGCATGCCGGCCACTGGCTCGTGTTCGAGGGTTGTGGCGAGCACCCGCTGCACATCGAGGTTGGCGGCAAAAACGTCCGCCCCGGCTGGCAGCGTGACTTCGGGTCCACGCACTCACACGATGACGACGTGGCTTCGGTGGGCATCAGCACCCCCGGTGACCTCGACCCCAAAAAACTCAACACTTGGATCAGCGAGCTGCTCCGCACGAAAGGCAATGACATCTACCGGATGAAGGGCGTGCTGAGCGTAAAGGGCTCCGCCCAGCGCTTGGTCTTCCAAGGCGTCCACATGCTCTTTGACGCGAAGCTGGACCGCGCCTGGGGCAACGCCCCGCGCACCAACACCCTCGTCTTCATCGGCAAAAATCTCGACCGGGCCGCCCTCAACACCGCGTTTCAGTCGTGCCTCGTGTGAGTAGGATTGTACTCCCCGTCGCCATCAGTCCTTCAAAATGACCTCGTGCCGAAAGCCGCGTTCCGCACCCCGGTATCATGCTAATTGGCCCCGGAAAGCTTGCCCAGCGCGTTGAAGTAACCGGCATAGGTCGAAAACGCGATGTAGCCGACCATGCCGGCGACCAGCAAAAAAATCAGCGTCGCATAGGCTTTGGCCGCGAGCTGCAGGCACAGGCGGGAGTGATCGAGGCTTTGCTCGGCCAGCAGGCGGAGGTTGTGGTCGAGCTGGCCGTTCAGCTCGCCGGCCCGGTAGAGGCCGGCATACTCGGGGGGAAAGCAGGCGAACCGCGGTAGGCTCAGCCCCGGCGGTTCGCCTTGGGCGATGGTTTCGTGGATGCGCTGGCCGGCCGCCCGCAAGGCCGGCGAGCGCGACACCTGGCCCGCGATCAGCCAGGCCTCGCCCAGGATGACGCCGGCATCGAGGAGGTTGCCCAGGGTGAAGGTAAAGTCGGCCAGTGCCTGCGACCGGCTGTAGCCGCGAAAAAACGGCAGCCCGTCCGCGAGCCGGGTCAGCCCGGGGCTTTCGCGCCGCGCGAGTGTGGCCAGCCAGAGCCCTGCGGCCCAAACGGGCAGCACCGTCACTGCGACGGTGAGCAGATAACCGCCGACGGTCAGCGTCCGGCCCGCCATCGTCGCGCGTACGGCGGGAAAAATGAGCAGCCCGAGGTGGAACAGCAGCACCGGATAGGCGCAGGTCAGCGCCACCTTGCGCCGGGCGGCGCGGATCTGGTTATGGCGCTCGGCGAGCCGGCGCAGCGCCGCCGGCAGCCGGCCCGACGCCGCCGCGGCCGTGAGCAGGGGCCGCTCCGCGCGGGGCAGCCACGCGGTTGCCATTTGCAGCGCCTGCTCCACCGAGCCGCCGCGCTCGATCCAGCCCGCCATCTGTTGGAGACCCGCCGCCGGCGGGCCGGCGGTCTCACGCAATGCCCGCGCCAAGGGGATCCCTGCGTCGAGGTGTTGCGCAAGCTGGAGGTAAAAATAGGCGAGGGTTTTGTGGCCGAGGGCCATGGGGCGGTGAGCTGCGTGCAGCAAGTCCGCTGCCGCCGCCGACGCAACCTTTTCCGCCGGCTGCTTGCTCAATAGGGCTGGCGCGAGCGCATG
>CAIQBC010000269.1 GCA_903869955.1 uncultured Opitutia bacterium | reverse complement strand
CTTCTTTTCATAGATGAGCATATAGCAGTCTTCAAGCATGACTTCCATGTCTTCGGTGTTGGTCACGAAGTAGGGAGACAGATAGCCTTTGTCGAACTGCATGCCTTCGACAACGTCGAGGGTGGTCTCGATGGACTTGGCTTCCTCGACGGTGATGGTGCCGTCCTTGCCGACCTTGTCCATCGCGTCGGCGATGATCTCGCCGATGGTGGCGTCCCAGTTGGCGGAGACCGTGGCGACCTGGCGGATTTCTTCGCGGTCGTTGACCTTCTTGGAAATCTTCACGAGCTCGGCGACGGCGGCCTCGACGGCCTTGTCAATGCCGCGCTTGAGATAGATCGGGTTGGCGCCGGCGGTGACGTGCTTGAGGCCTTCCTTGTAGATGGACTCGGCGAGCACGGTGGCGGTGGTGGTACCGTCGCCGGCGGCGTCGTTGGTCTTGGAGGCGACTTCTTTCACGAGCTGGGCGCCGATGTTTTCATAGGCGTCGGGCAGCTCGATTTCCTTGGCGACGGTCACGCCGTCTTTGGTGACGGTCGGCGAGCCGAATTTTTTGTCAATGACGACGTTGCGGCCCTTGGGCCCCAGCGTGACTTTGACGGCGCGGGCGAGAAGCTCGACACCACGGAGAATTTTTTGACGAGCGGCCTCGTCGAAGATGAGTTGTTTGGCAGGCATGGGAACTGGTTTTTAAGTTGGAATTTTAATTTGCGGGCGAGACGGCTCAGCCGATGACGCCGAGGATGTCGTCCTCGCGGACGATGGTGTACTTGACGTCGTCGAGTTTGACCTCGGTGCCGCCGTATTTGCTGATGAGGACCTTGTCGCCCACCTTCACCTCGAAGGCCACGAACTTGCCGTCCTCATCCTTCTTGCCGGTGCCGAGGGCAATGACCTCGGCCTCCTGTGGTTTTTCCTTGGCGGCATCGGGGATGATGATGCCTCCACGGACTTGCTCTTTTTCTTCCAAGTGCTTCACGAGCACCCGGTCGCCGATGGGCTTGATTTTTAGTTTGGCCATGTTGGTTGGGTTTGGGTTGTGGGAGTTGGGTTGGTTTTTGTCGGATAACAAAGCGCGCCGTCGCAGGAATGCGGCAGGCGCGCAAAGAGTGGAAAGGTGAGGTTACTTTTTCTTGTCGTCGTCCACAACCTCAAAGTCGGCGTCCACGACGTCGGCCTTCTTCTCAGTTTTCTTGGCAGAGCCGCCCTCGGGCGGCGGGGTGCCTGCGTCGGCGGTGGAGCCGGCCGTACCGGCCGCCGCCGCGGCTTTCTGGGCCTCGGCATAAAGCTCGCCGCCGATCTTGGTGAGATTCTCCAATGCGGCTTTCATGGCCGCCGGCTCGTTGCCATCGAGCGCCTTCTTCGCGTCGGCAATGGCGGACTCAAACTTGGTCTTCGTCTCGGCCGGGAGCTTGTCGCCCGCATCCTTGAGCGTCTTCTCGAGCTGGTAGATCGTCGTGTCGAGCTGGTTCTTGGTCTCGACGGCCTCCTTGCGCTGCTTGTCCTCGGTCGCGTGCAGCTCGGCCTCCTTGGTCATCTTCTCGACTTCTTCCTTGGAGAGTCCGGACGAGCCTTGGATGGTGATTTTTTGATCCTTGCCGGTGCCGAGGTCCTTGGCGGAAACGTGCAGGATGCCGTTGGCATCAATGTCGAACGTCACCTCGATCTGCGGCGCGCCGCGCGGGGCGGGCGGGATGCCGTCGAGCTTGAACGTGCCCAGCACCTTGTTGTCGCGCGACATCGGGCGTTCGCCTTGGATCACGACGATTTCGACGCCGGCCTGGTTGTCGCTGTAGGTTGAAAACGTCTGCGTTTTCTTGGAGGGAATAGTGGTGTTGCGCGGAATCATCGCCGTGGCGACCTGCCCGGCCGTCTCGATGCCGAGCGTGAGCGGCGTCACGTCGAGCAGCAGCACATCGCGCACCTCGCCCTTAAGCACGCCGCCCTGCACGGCCGCGCCAATGGCGACAACCTCGTCGGGATTCACGCCTTGGTGGGGTGGCTTCCCACCGAGGCCATGCGCAATCTCCACGATCTTCGGCATGCGGGTCATGCCGCCGACGAGCACGAGCTCATCAATTTTCGCGGCGGTCAGGTCGGCATCCTTGAGGCAGCTCTTGAACGGCGCTATGCAGCGCTCGGACAGCGCGTCGCAAATCTGCTCCATCTTCGCGCGCGAGAGCTGCACGTTCAGATGCTTCGGCCCGCTGGCGTCGGCGGTGATGAACGGCAGGTTGATGTCCACCGACTGCGTGGACGAGAGCGCGATCTTGGCCTTCTCCGCCTCCTCCTTGAGCCGCTGGAGTGCCATCGGGTCCTTGCGGAGATCAATGCCGTTTTCCTTCTTAAAAGTGTCCACGAGCCAGCCGATGAGCGCCTCGTCCCAGTTGTCGCCGCCGAGGTGCGTGTCGCCGTTGGTCGCTTTCACCTCGAACACACCGTCGCCGATCTCCAGCACCGACACGTCAAACGTGCCGCCACCGAGGTCGAACACCGCGATCTTCTCGTCCTTCTTCTTGTCGAGGCCGTAGGCGAGCGACGCCGCCGTCGGCTCGTTGATGATGCGGAGCACCTCGAGGCCGGCGATCTTGCCCGCGTCCTTCGTGGCCTGCCGCTGCGAGTCGTTGAAATACGCCGGCACCGTGATGACGGCCTGCGTGACCTTCTCGCCCAGATACGCCTCGGCGTCGGCCTTGAGCTTGCCGAGCACGAACGCCGCGATCTGCTGCGGCGCAAACTGCTCGGTCTTGTCGCCGGACTGCACCTCGATGTAGGCGTCGCCGTTTTTGCCCTCGACGACCTTGAATGGCATGTTGGCCGCCTCGGCCTTCACCTCGGAAAACTTGCGCCCGATGAAACGCTTCGCGGAGAACACTGTGTTGCGCGAGTTCGTGACCGCCTGCCGTTTCGCCGCCTGGCCCACGAGCCGCTCGCCGGACTTCGTGAACGCGACGACTGACGGCGTGGTGCGCGCGCCCTCGGCGTTGGCGATGACAACGGGCTCCCCGCCCTCCATGATGGCCATGCAGGAGTTGGTGGTGCCGAGGTCAATGCCGAGAACGCGACTCATAGTACCTGCCAACTTCAGCAACGCGTGTGCCTCGATTTTTCGATTTCTCCTTAACCACTGTTTTCCAACGCTTAGAATTTTTAAACGTCACCACGCGCCCGTCCCGCCGCCCGCCAAACCGCGCCACCCTGTCGCAACCCTGCGCCACCGCGAGCGCCGCGCGTCCCGCCACTGGCACAGGTGGCGCAAATTTCCGAGATGGAGGGAGCCGCGGCGCTCTCGTCGCGGACAGCAGCGTCATCGTAATTGTTGCCGACTTGTCCCTTGTCTTCCCAAGGCCCGCAGCCGCAGCCTCGGCCATCACTTCGCCACACCCATCACCCCGAAAAACCGCCAAATATTTCTCCGTGGTCACATTTAGAGGCATAGAATATGGGCTGACAAAACTCATCAAACATGGCAAAAACCGCCTCAAGCCGCCCTTTGACCTGCTTGCGAGTTGAATCACTTCAACCAGAAAGGTGCATGTTCTCAATGTCGTCTAGTTGAATTCCCCGCCGCCTCCCCACCCTGTCCCGTATGGAAATGGAAATCACCCTGCCCGACGAGGTCGCCGTGATGACGCTGCCCGGTGCGGTGTTCTTTCCGCAGGCGCTGCTGCCGCTGCACATCTTTGAGCCACGCTACCGCACCATGCTGCACGACGTGCTCGCGAGCGACCGGCTGTTCGCCGTCGCCGGTCTCAACCCTGCCGCCGCACCGGGCCGCTTCGAGCCGCCGCACCGCATCGCTACCGTCGGCCTCATCCGCACCTGCCAGAAAAATGCCGACGGCACCTCCAACCTCCTGCTCCAGGGCCTCGCCCGCGTAGAAGTGCACGGCATCCTGCGCGAGGAGCCCTACCGCCGGATCCGCATTCGCGCGCTCGCCAGCACACCCGGCGCGGACGCCGACGAAAACCGGCGCCTGCGCGCCGGGATCGCCCGGCTCATCGCCGCACGCCAGCGCCTCAACCGGCATGTGCCCGGCGAGTTTCTGCGTTTCCTCCAAACGGTGGACGACCCCGAGAGCTTTGTGGACCTCGCCGCGTTCAGCCTGTGCGACGATCCGCTTCTCAAGCAGCGCCTCCTTGAGACCCTCGACGTGCCCATGCGCCTGCGGCTCTTTGGTGAGCACCTGCGCGCCGAGATTGCCACGCTGCGCCTCCGCCACCAGCTCCAAGGTGAGCTGCCCGACGAGGACATCGCGAACAACTGAGGCCGGCTGATCAGCCATCCCCAAGACAATTGCGTCAAAAGGCTCTAGCCCGGGTGTTTCACCGAAAATCGTCATTGACGATCTCCCTGCCAAGTGCGCTGCTTTTGGCCGTTTTCCCGCTTCAACCCCTTCCCCCCTACGTCACCTATGAATCCCTCCCGCCTGTTCACAGCCAGTTGCGTCGCCCTCATCACCACCGCCATGAGTTTCGCCCTCCGTGGCGATGCCACGGGCGACTGGGCCACCCAGTTTCACCTCACCAATGAGCAGGTGGGCTTGGTCGGTGGCACCGCTTTCTGGGGCTTCACCCTCGCCATGATGTTCGGTGGCCCGCTCGTGGATAGCTTGGGCTTCAAGCGTATTCTCGGCATCGCGTTTTTCGGCCACATCGCAGGCATTCTGCTGACCATCTTCGCCTGGGATTTCTGGAGCCTGTTCACCGGCACGCTCATCTTCGGCATCGCCAATGGCTCGGTCGAGGCGGCCTGCAATCCCCTAGTCGCCACGCTGTATCCCAAGGACCAGACGACCAAGCTGAACCATTTCCACGTCTGGTTCCCCGGCGGCATAGTGATCGGCGGCCTCCTAGCCTACCTATTCGCCGAGAAATTGCACCTCGGCTGGCAGGCCAAATTCGCCACCATGCTCGTGCCGACGGTCGCCTATGGGTTCATGTTCTTCACCGGCAACCAGCAAATGCCCCAGACCGAGCGCGTGCAGCGCGGCGAGTCCACCGGCTCGATGTTCAAGGCCTGTCTGGCCCCCGGCTTCATCCTCATGGTGGGCTGCATGCTGCTCACCGCCGCGACCGAGCTCGGGTCAGGCAATTGGATCCCGAATATCCTCGGCCACGCCGGCGTCAAGGGCATTCTGGTACTCGTCTGGATCACGGGCCTGATGGCGGTCGGCCGCATGTTCGCCGGCCCCTTTGTCCATAAGCTGTCACCCAGCGGCATGCTGGTCATGAGCGCCATCCTTTCGACCCTCGGCCTCTATGCCATGAGCCACACCAGCGGCAATATGCTCTTCGCCGCGGCCACGGTCTTCGCCTTTGGCGTCTGCTTCTTCTGGCCCACGATGGTCGGCTATGTCGCCGAGAATTTCCCCAAGACCGGCGCGCTGGGCATGGCCATCATCGGCGGCGCCGGCATGCTGAGCGTCAGCATCGTTCTCCCCGTCATCGGCAAGTGGTATGACAAGGGCATCGCCCTCCGGCTGCCGGCCGGTGCCGACCCCGCCACCGCCTCCCCCGACATCCAGGCCGCCGCCGGCCTGCACGCCCTCGGCAACATGGCGGTCCTGCCCGCCGCCCTCACCGTCATCTTCATCGCCCTCGCCGTCCTCCGCAAGAAGCCGGTCGCCGCCGCCGCGCAATAAGCCCCAGCAAACCTAGATTTTGCTGCCAGAAAACCCGCCAGGCGTGGTCTTCTGGCGCTTGAACTCCCTCCGTCCTCCGTCCCTCCGATCCCGCCATGCCCCGCCCTGTCACCCTCTTCACCGGCCAGTGGGCCGACCTGCCGCTGGAAAAACTCGCACCGCTCGTCAAAACGATGGGCTACGATGGCGTCGAACTCGCCTGCTGGGGCGACCACTTTGACGTGGACGCGGCGGTCAGCTCGAAAAAATACGTCCATGACAAATGGGCCCTGCTCCAGGCGCACGGGCTGACCTGTTACGCGATCTCGAGCCATCTCGTCGGCCAGGCCATCTGCGACAACATTGACGAGCGCCACAAATCCATCCTGCCGCCCGACGTGTGGGGCGACGGCAAACCCGAGGGCGTGCGGCAGCGCGCCGCGAAGAAGATGATCGCGACAGCCAAGGCGGCGCGCACGTTTTTCGACGCGAAGCCCGGCCGCAAGGGACGCGATGCGTTTCCGGCGGTGGTCAATGGCTTCACCGGCTCGAGCATCTGGCACTCGATCTACGCGTTTCCACCGACTTCGCAGGCCTATTGGGACGCGGGCTTTGCCGACTTCGGCAAGCGGTTCGGCCCAATCTTGGAGGCCTTCGACAAGGCCGATGTTAACTTCGCCCTCGAGGTTCATCCCACGGAGATCGCATTCGACATCGCCAGCGCGCAACGGGCAATCGAGGCGGTGAAGGGCCACCGGCGTTTCGGCTTCAACTACGACCCGTCGCACCTCGGCTACCAAGGGGTGGACTACGTGAAGTTCATTCGCGCGTTCGGCAGCCGCATTTTCCACGCGCACATGAAGGATGTCTGGTGGGGACACGGTGACGGCTCGGTGGGCGTCTTTGGCGGCCATGTGAGCTTCGGCGACGCGCGCCGGTTCTGGGATTTCCGCTCGCTTGGCCATGGTGACATCAAGTTCGAGGACATCATTGTCGCGCTGAACGATGTCGGCTACCGCGGCCCGCTCTCCGTCGAGTGGGAGGACATCCGCATGGACCGCGTGCATGGCGGAACCGAGGCGGCGGCGTTCGTCCGCAAAATTGATTTCCCGTCCAGCACCCTCGCCTTCGATGCGGCCTTCGACAAAAAGAACCGATGAAAGCATGGAAGGAGTCAGGAGCCAGAATGGAAGCAGCAACCTCCGCACCCACTCCAGCGCCCGGCTCCTTCGCTCCTGAATCCTGACCCCTTCACTCCTATGCAAAGAAAACTACGTTTTGGCATGATCGGCGGCGGGCGCGGCGCTTTTATCGGCGCGGTTCATCGGATCGCCGCCCAGATGGACGGAAAAGCCGAGCTGGTGGCCGGGGCATTTTCCTCCGATCCGGAGCGCGCCCGCGCGTCGGGCGCCGACCTGTTTGTCGAACCTGGTCGCGCCTACGGCAGCTACGCCGAGATGGCGAAGGCCGAGGCCGCGAAGCCAGCCGGCCAACGCCTCGACTTTGTCGTCATTGTCACGCCGAACCACCAGCATTTCCCGCCCGCGAAGCTGTTTTTGGAGTCGGGCTTCAATGTCGTCTGCGACAAGCCGGTGACCTTCAACCTCGCCGAGGCCAAGGCGCTGAAAAAAATCGTGGCGAAGTCGGGGAAAATTTTTGCGCTCACCCACAACTACACGGGCAACACGATGGTGAAGCAGGCGCGAGATTTTGTGCGCGCGGGCAAGCTGGGCGCGATCCGCAAGGTCGTGGTCGAGTATCCGCAGGGCTGGCTCTCGACACTGGTGGAAGGCACAGGTCAGAAACAGGCTGGCTGGCGCACCGACCCCAAGCGCTCCGGCGCGGCGGGCTGCATCGGCGACATCGGCACGCATGCCGAGAACCTCGCCCGCTACATCACCGGGCTGCGCATCCAGGAGCTTTGCGCCGACCTCACGACGTTCGTGAAAGGCCGCAAGCTCGACGACGACGGCAACATCCTATTGCGTTTCAAGGGCGGCGCGAAAGGTGTGCTGCACGCTTCGCAGATTTCAGTCGGCGACGAAAACAACCTCAACATCCGCGTTTACGGCGAAAAGGGCGGACTGGAGTGGCATCAGGAGCACCCGAACGAGCTGATCGTGAAATACCCCGACCGCCCCAGCGAGATCTGGCGGCGCGGCAACGGCTACGTCGGCGACACCGCAAAGCGTTTCACGCGCATCCCGGCCGGCCACCCCGAGGGCTATCTGGAGGCGTTTGGCAACATCTACGCGGAGATCTTCCGCGCCATCGCCGCCGAGGTCGCGGGCCAAAAGGCACCGCGCGACGTGGACTTCCCCACGATTGACGACGGCATTGAGGGAATGGCTTTCATTGAGACAACCGTGAAATCCGCCCGGCTCGGCGCGCGTTGGGTAAAGATGCCCTCCGTCTGACACCAAGCCCCGCCTTCCGGCGTCTATTGAGCATTGCACCTGCGCAGCATTTCAGCAGACTTTTCCACGCCAAGCCCATCCCTATGAACTCCCCCCAGGCTTCCCTCCTCCGGCGGCTCACCGCCGCGCTCGCCCTGTCCGCCGGCGCCGTTGCGCTGTTTGCCGCCGCGCCCGCCACCGGCCCTGTCCCGCCCGCGCCCGCCACCGGCCCCG
>CAIQBC010000268.1 GCA_903869955.1 uncultured Opitutia bacterium | reverse complement strand
GGTCACGCCAGCAGCCACGCTTTCATTTGCTCCCGCTCCGCCCGCCTGCGACGCTGAGGCCGATGTCCCAACCGTCCGCCCGAGACCGATTCTCCGCCCTCCTCCGCGCCTCCGTCGCGGAAGGCACTCTCACCAAACTCACCCTCGGCAAACCCGGTCCCGGCCTTTCTGATCCCACGCTACAGAATGTCTTCGTCCGGCCCGTCCTCCTCAAGACTGGTCCGCACCTCACCTTTGTCTGGCGCCACGCCACCCGCGACGTCACCAAGAACCACTCCCCCGACGATTCGCTCGCCCTTATCGACTCGCTCCTCGGCCGCGAGTTTCTCGACGCCCACCTCTTCACAACCGCTCAATCGGCCCAGCTCGAATGCCAGCCTGATGGCTCGGCGCGAATCCGCCTCAAAGCCGCCACGGCCGCCGCCTCGCCTCCCAGCGGCCATGATCACGCAAAACAATACCCCATCCCGGCCGGTTCACCGTGGCTCGACTCCCTGGGGGTGACCAACTCCCGCGGCCAGCCTCGCGACGGCATGGCGGCCAAGTTTCGCCAGATCCAGAAATTTGCCGAGCTGCTCACACACCTCATCGGCGAAGCCGGCTTTCCCTCCGACGGCCCGATCCGCGTCGTCGATATGGGCAGCGGCAAGGGCTACCTGACCTTTGCCGTCGCCGCCCTCCTGGGCGAACGCGCCCACGTGACCGGCATCGAGACACGCCCCGAGCTCGTCGCCCTCTGTAATCGCGTCGCCGCCCAGCATGGGTTCGCGTCGCGCCTTGCGTTTCGGTCCGGCACCATCGAGGACACGCCGCTCGCGGGCTGCGATCTGCTCATCGCGCTCCACGCGTGCGACACCGCGACGGACGATGCCCTCGCTCGCGGCCTTGGCGCCGGCGCGCGGCTGCTCGTGGTCTCCCCTTGCTGCCAGAAGGAACTGCGCCCGCAGCTCACGGCTCCACCCGTCTTCGCCGAGGCCCTGCGCCACGGTATTTTCCAGGAGCGGCAGGCTGAATTCGTCACCGATGCGCTTCGCGCCCAGCTCCTCGACTGGTCCGGCTACCAGACCAAGGTCTTCGAGTTTATTTCCACCGAGCACACGGCGAAAAACCTCATGATCTCCGCCATCAAGGCCCGCGAAGGCGGGCAACCCGACGACGACCGCGCCCGGCGTATCCGCGATTTCGCGACGTTTTACGGCATCCGCACCCAGCGGCTCGCCCGCCACCTGCACCTCCCGCTCCTGCCGGCATGACCTGGACCGATCTCGACTGGCCCGCGCTCGACCGACTGCGCCAAAAATTCCTCCACGGTGGCGCCGCGGCCGGCGCCTACTGGGAAACGACGGCGGATCTCGCCAGTTACGATTTCACGTACGGCGAGCGCATCGGTTGGAAGTGGGACCATGTGCTCCGCGAGCTCCGGCTCCGGCGCTGGGCCCCGGCGCCGGCCGTCCGCCAGGTGTTCGACTGGGGTTGCGGCAGCGGGATCGCCGCGCGCCGCGTGCTCTCGTTTTTCGGCCCCGAAAATTTCGATGCGCTCACCGTCTGGGACCACTCCGCCCTGGCCTGCGACTTCGCCGCCACCGCCGCACAGTCGGCCTTTCCATCCCTGCGCGTCGCGTCGGCCACGCCCAGCGTGCTCACCTCCAGCGAACCCATCGGTCTCC
>CAIQBC010000267.1 GCA_903869955.1 uncultured Opitutia bacterium | reverse complement strand
CTCGACTCGTATCCCGAGTGGCGCATCCCCGCGCACGTCATCGCCATCATCCCCACTGCCGACCGGCAAAAGGCCACGGTCAAGGTCCGCGTCGGCTTCGACCAGCTTGATCGGCGCATCCTGCCCGACATGGGCGTGAAGGTCGCGTTCCAGGCCCCCGTCGCGCCCGGCCCTGCTCCTGCCGCGCGCGCCGTGGTCGTGCCGCGCGCCGCGGTCCGCAACCGCGACGGCCGGGACCTCGTGTGGGTCGCACGCGACGGTCGCGTGACCTCGCGCGCCGTCACCGTCGCGGCCAAAAACGGCGACGAGATCACGCTTGCCGCCGGCCTCGCCGGCGGCGAAATCATCGTCCTCGAGGGTCCCGACGACCTCGCGGACGGCACCCCCATTGCCGAATCGAAAAAACCATGACCACGGACCAGTCCCCGCTCATCCGCATCGCCGATGTGGACAAGACCTACCGCCGCGGCGCCGAGGAGATTCGCGTCCTGGCCGGCCTGAGCCTCACCGTGCAATGCGGCGAGTTTCTTGCCCTTATGGGCCCCTCGGGCTCGGGCAAGTCCACCTTGCTCAACCTGCTCGGCGGCCTCGACCGCCCGACGAGGGGCACGGTCGAGATCGGAGGCGAGCGCATCGACGCGCTCTCCGATCGCCGTCTTGCCGGCTGGCGCGCCCGGCACGTCGGGCTCGTGTTTCAGTTCTACAACCTGCTCCCGGTGATGACCGCCGAGCGCAACGTCGAGCTGCCGCTCCTGCTCACCCATCTCTCGAAGGCCGACCGGCGCAAGCATGTCGCCACCGCGCTCGCCATCGTGGGCCTCGCGCACCGCACGAGTCACTACCCGCGCCAGCTCTCGGGCGGCGAGCAGCAGCGCGTCGGCATCGCCCGCGCCATCGTCACCGACCCGACGCTCCTGCTCTGCGACGAACCGACCGGCGACCTCGACCGCAAGTCCGGCGACGAAATCCTGAGCCTGCTTCAGACGCTCAACCGCGAGCAGGGCAAGACCATCATCATGGTCACGCACGACCCGCACGCCTCGTCACGCGCCAGCCGCACCGTCCACCTCGACAAGGGCCAGCTCTCGGCGGCCGCACCCGCATGAAGTTTCTTTACCTCGTCGCCTGCAACCTGCGGCGCAAGAAATTGCGCACGCTGCTGACGCTGCTGTCCATCGGCATCGCGTTCTTCCTGTTCGGCCTGCTCGGCGCGCTCAAGCTCGCGCTCACCGGCGACGTGTCCATCGCCAACGCCGACCGCCTGATGACACGGCACAAGGTCTCCATCATCCAGATGATCCCCATCAGCTACCAGGCGCGCATCGCGGCGATCCCCGGGGTCAGTGGCGTCACGGCGCAAACGTGGTTCGGCGGCATCTATCAGGATCCGAAAAACTTTTTCGCCTCCATGCCCGTCGAGCCGGATGAGTTCCTGAAAATGTATCCCGAGTTCGTGGTGTCCGACGCCCACCGGCAGGCGTGGCGCACGACCCGCAACGGCGCCATCGTCGGCCGCACCCTGATGGAGCGCTTCAATTGGAAGGTCGGCGACCGCATCCCGCTCAGCGCGCCCATCTGGCGCCATGCCGACGGCCGTGACGCGTGGGAGTTCGAGATTGTCGGCACCTATGAGGCGGCCAGGAAAAGTGTGGATACCTCGCAGTTTTTCTTTCGTTACGACTATTTCGACGAGGGCCGCGGCCAGAATAAGGGCACCATCAGTTGGTTCGCCGTCCGGGTGAGCGACGCCGCGCGCGCCGACGCGATCTCCGCCGCCTTGGATCGCGAGTTTGCCAATTCCGCCTACGAGACCAAGACCGAGCCCGAGGCGGCCATGATGCAGGGCTTCGCCCAGCAGGTCGGCGACATCGGGGCGATCATCACCGGCATCCTCGGCGCGGTCTTTTTCACCATCTTGCTCGTTTCTGGCAACACCATCACCCAAGGCGTGCGTGAGCGCACCGAAGAGATCGGGGTGCTCAAGGCGCTCGGCTTCACCAACACCCTGGTGCTCGGGCTGGTCCTCGCCGAGTCCTGCCTGTTGGCGGTGCTCGGCGGGGTTGGCGGCCTCGGCGCGGCGTGGCTGATGACCATCGGCGGCAGTCCGTTGCCGAGCTTGCTGCCCGTCTTCTATGTCCCGACACCGCATCTCATGCTCGGCGCGGGTCTCATGGTTGCGCTCGGCCTCATCACCGGCGCGCTGCCCGCCCTCCAGGCCATGCGGCTTGGAGTCAGCGAGGCCCTCCGCCGTCAGGCCTGAATATCATTCCCCGCGATGCTCAACTGGCTCTCCCAAATCTCCGCGATCACGCTGGCCAACCTCAAGACGCTCCCCGAGCGGCGCGGTGCGGCGGTTGCCGCCGCCGTCGGCATCGCGGGCGTCGTGACCGTGCTCGTCGGCGTCCTCTCCATCGCGGAGGGCTTCCAGCGCGTGCTCGCCGTCTCCGGCTCGCCCGATGTCGCCATCGTGCTCCGCAGCGGTTCCGACGCCGAGATGAACAGCGGCCTCACCCACGACGATACCCGCCTCATCGCCGACGCCCCCGGGCTTGCGCGCAACGCCGCCAATCTCCCGCTCGCCTCGGCCGAGCTATTTGTCGTCATCAACCTCCCAAAGCGCTCCACCGGCACCGACGCCAACGTCCCGCTCCGCGGCGTCTCACCCGCCGCCTTCGACGTGCGCGGCAACCTCATGATGTTGGAAGGCCGCCGCTTCGAGCCGGGCAAGAACGAGGTCATCGTGGGCGCGGGTGCCGCGCGCCAATTTTCCGGGCTCGACGTGGGAAAAACCGTCCGCGTCGGCCAGACCGAGTGGGTGGTCGTAGGGGTGTTTGCCGCCGGCGGTGGTGTGGCCGAGTCCGAGATCTGGACGGACGCCGCCGTGCTCCAGCCCGCCTATCATCGCGGCGACACCTACCAGGCCGTCTATGCCAAGCTCATCTCGGCCGAAGCGTTTCACACCTTCACCGACGCGCTCACGACCAATCCGCAGCTCAGCATCAAGGCGGTGCGCCAGTCGGATTTTTACGCCGATCAGTCCACCCAGCTGGTGGGCTTTGTCAAAGGCATCGGCATCACCATCGCGGCGCTGATGGCGGTGGGCGCACTCTTTGGGGCGCTCAACACCATGTACAGCTCGGTCGCCGCGCGCACGCGCGAGATCGCGACACTGCGCGCGCTCGGCTTCGGCTCCAGCCCGGTGGTCGTCTCCGTGCTGCTCGAGTCGCTGGCGCTTGCGCTAGCCGGCGGCGTGCTCGGCGCGGCGGGAGCGTGGCTCGCGTTTGACGGCCACACGACCTCGACGATGAACTGGCAGACCTTCAGCCAGGTGGCGTTCGCGTTCCGGGTGTCCCCGGCCTTGCTCGTGCAGGCGATTCTCTGGGCGGCGATGATCGGCGTGCTGGGCGGGCTGTTCCCCGCGATCCGCGCGGCCCGCATCCCCATCGCTGCCGCCCTGCGCGAAACGTAGCGCGGGTTCCGCCGACGAAAAAGGAGCGGGCGAATGAACGCCGCCGCCACGTCATCCCCCGTCCCTGCCCGACTTTCCGCGCATTTTACCCCCAAAGATTTCCAAGCAAGCCGCCGCTCGCGTGGCTAGTCTTGTGAACCTCGATGTCTCTCGTCCTACCGAACCCGATGTTTGGCCACAACTCCCCGGCATAAAACTCCCCGCCCGCCTCTTGCGGTTTTCACCCTGCCTCTCCTCCCGACCGCCCTGTTCGCCGCCGCCGCGCCCAGCATTGAGTTCAACGGCGTGCTCGTCGAGGGCGGCAGAACCTCGGTTTCTCTGATCAGCTTAGGTTCCTCGACTACAATCCCTTGCCGGAACCCGCAGACGTCCCGGCTCGGCTCGTATGGGCTCGCTCCAGTCGTGGGATGGACCGGGTGGCGTCGGCCCGGTTGATTGGCATTGATCCTTCGACTCTGGCCCGATGGGAAACCGGCCGCAGAAAGCCCTCTGGCCGGCATCTGGACGCTCTTAAATTGCTGCTCAAAGCACCCCCATAAACCGAAAAGGCAACGAATCCTTTTGGCCGACCATTCGTTGCCTTTCTACCACCTTCCAACTCGGCTCAACTAATCCCGCCATCAACCCATTTTGGCTGGTTTTGGCTATTGGCAAGAGCCAGAAAGCTGGCATGAAGATTCGTTGTCTGTTGCAGGACAAAAGCCCCCCAACTACCGCACCCGGATTCTTTTTCACTGCGGTAAACTCAAGATGCTGGCTGTTCTTCAGCCTTCATCCACCCACTAAGAAACCGGAAGAACCGAAAATGTCCTTCAGCCGCTGTTGCCGATACTCGAATATGCGTTCGACATCGCGACGCACAAACAGCCAGTGGACCAACGCACCACCGCGCGGGCGATAGCGCACGCGATCCAGGCAGAGCGTGCCGCCATCCCGTTCCTCGAAGGTGTGCGTGTGATGCCACAAGGTGTAAGGGCCGCTCAGTTGCACATCCACGAACCGGTGCGGCGGATCCCACTCGGTGATTTCCGTGCGCCAGCGGATGGGAAGACCGTGAACGGTGATTCGATAATCAATCAGCGTGCCGGGACGCAAGATGATCGGCGACGGCGTGAGGACTTCGAACTTCAGCCAGGGAGGCGTGAGGGTTTGCAGGTTGCTCGCCTCGGCGAAGAAGGGGAAGACTTCGCTGCGCGGGCGCGGAACGCAGGTTTCGGATTGGAAGGTAAACTCTTTCATGTGGGGTGCCCCGCTCAAAGCCGGGTTTTGATGCCGCAGGCGCGCATCACGCACCAGCCCCGAAGCGCCTCGAACCCGACGAATACCCCCGCCGACAGCAACCCCAAACCCAGCCAGACGGAAACTTTGAAGCCAAAGCCCGCACCGATCAGGAGCACCAGCGCGCCGAGTCCACGCACAAGTCGGCCCTTATTATCAATGTTGCGGGTGAATAACGGTTTCATCGGTTCATTTTCTTGGCGGGCCGGCGCAAATCATCCAAGGCGGAGTAGAGCTGCGCTAGGTCATTCATTTGCACCGCGCCGATTTTTTCTAGGGCATCGCGATAAGCAGGCGTCGCGCGCCCACCGACGAGGAGCGTGACTTCTGGCGGCAGTGACCCGTGCAATCGCGTCAACTCGCCTTCCAGCCGCGGGTCGTCTTCTGGATAGACCAGGCTCAACGCCACGGCGCGGGCGCGATGCTGGCGGGCCGCACTGGCTATTTCTGCCGCCGGCAGGCTGGCCCCGAGGTAGGTAACGTGCCAGCCGAGATTCGCTGCGGCCGCACCGACGAGCAGCGCGCCGAGTTCGTGGATCTGTCCCGCCGGGGTCGCAACCACCAGCACGGGCGCGCTCTCCGTTCCAGCGAACGGTTTGGCCGCGTGCCCGAGGAAAACCCGAAGCACTGCGCTGGCAAAATGTTCATGCGCCGCAGTTATGGTGCCGTCACGCCACAAGTCGCCCATGGTTTGCGCAAGCGGCGCGACGACACGTTGCAGCAACCCCTGCGCGCCCAAGTCAGTCCCAGCACGCTTCAACGTCGCTTCCAGCGCGCGGGCGTCGAGCGATTTCACTGCGGCGATGCATTCATCGAGAAACGTGTAAGCCGTAGGAACGGCAGGCGCAGCGGCCCGCGACCGAGAAGCTTGGGCGTTGGTGTCGTGGGACTCCTTGGCCAGTTGGCGCAATTTCTCCGTCGGCAACTTCGCGACGTGCCCGATGCTATGTCCGTCCTCCGTGATATCGCGGAGCAGACTCAGCCGCTCGATTTGCTCATCCGAATACAGGCGGCGGTTCGTCCCGGTGCGCTCTGGCTCCACGGCGCCGTAGCGCTTCTCCCATATCCGAATGACGTGCGCGCTCAATCCGGTGCG
>CAIQBC010000266.1 GCA_903869955.1 uncultured Opitutia bacterium | reverse complement strand
CCCCGGCCCGCGCCGCGCGCGCCCCGCGCAGGAGGGGCGGCGTTGGGATCGGCCGGCGGGTCGGCGGCGGCGACCGCCACGCTGCCGTTGGGCGAGGGGACGACCGCGATTCCGGCGCCGACGGGCGGCGGCGCGGGCGTTTGGTTGAGGCCGTAAAACTTGGCGAGCAGCGGGCTGACGAAAGAATAGTCGGCGGTCAGCATTTTGGCGAGAGGCTGGCCGTTGGTGAGGAAGTCGGCGAAAAATTTCTGCGTCTCCACGGCCATGTCAGAAGCGATGGCGGCGTTCCAGTTGGGGTAGAGGCTGGGGTCGGTCTCGCGCTGCGGGAGGTTGCGCAGATGGAGCCATTGGCCCGCGAAATTGCGGACGAAGCGGTCGGAGCGCGGGTCGGCGAGCAGGCGTTTGAGCTCGGAGGCAAAGTTGGCGCGGAGCTTGCCCTGCTCGGCGAGATCGTGGAGGCGGTCGTCGGGCGCGCTGCTCCAGAGGAAATAGGACAGGCGGCTGGCGAGCTCGGACTCGCTGAGGGCGTAGTTTTTGTCGGCCGTCTCATTTTTTCCCGGCAGCTCGCCGCAGAAAAGAAAACTGGGCGAGACGAGCATGGCCTGGAGCGCGGTCTGCCAGCCGGCCTCGGCCGTGCCGCCGTCGGCAAGCGTGGATTTGACCATTGTGGCGAGGCGGGCGGACTCATCGGTGGTGGGGGCGCGGCGGAGCAGGGGCGCGGCGAGGCTGGCGACGCCGCGCGCGATCCAGACGTCGCGCGACTCGCCGGATTTGGGCTCGCCGACGAGGCGGGCGAAGACGGCGTTGGGCAGGAGCGGCTCGGGCTTGAAGGGACCCTCGACATTGGCAAAGTGGAACCAGAAGGTACCGCCCCCTCCGCCGCCCCCGCGTCCGCCGCGTCCGCCCCGGCCGGCTGGAGCCGCAGCCGGATCGGCCGGAGGCTGCGGCGAATAATAGTCCACCGTGAGGGTGTGGGTGCCCTTGGTGATCCTGATGTCGGGGCCGGTTGACTGCACATGGGCATCCATGCGCAGTCCGTCGGCGGTTTCAAAATCCTTGGCGACGACCACGCCATCAATCTCGACGTTGTAGCGGAGGTTGCCGGCAGGTGTTTCCACGCTGCTGCCGGCGCTGCCGGCACCGGTGGTGATTTTGTAATTGCCGGTGGCAGGGGCGGAGAAGGTCCAGCTCAGACGGGTGGGGCGGGTCATCTTCGCGGCGACGAGCTGCTCAATGCCGTCGCCCTTGAACTGGTCGGCCGAACCGTAGATCACGCGGCTGGGCGGCAGGCGCTCGGGCACAACTTCGCGCGCGATGGCGCGGGCAGCAGCGAGGTAGCGCTCGAAGAGCAGGGGCGAGAGCGTGAGCACATCGCCGATATTGTCGTAGCCGTAGCCGGAGTCGTCGGCGGGAAAATCCTGGGTCGGGTTGAATGTGACGCCAAGGATGTCCTGCACGGTGTTCTTGTATTCCTCGCGGTTGAGGCGACGCAGGACGACGCGACCGGCGTCGGGGTGCGCCGGATCCATCGGATGCAGCACGCGATCGAGCGCGGCAACGAGCGTGGCGCGTTCCGCCGGGGTCGGCATCAACGTGGACTCGGGCGGCGGCATGATCTCGTGGCCGACTTGGGTGAGCACACGCTCCCACGTCTCGCGGTGGGTCCGCATGGACTCGACGGTGGCGAGCGCGGGGGCATCGAGCTCGAGGCCGCCCTGGCTGCCGATCTTGTCGTGGCACTCAAGGCAGTTTGCGGTGAGGAAAGGCTGAATTTTTTCCGCAAATATTTTTTCCCGAGGTTCCGTTGGCAGCACCGGCCCGGTTGCTGGTGAGCCCACGGGGGCAGAGGCGACGGCCGGAACTGCGGCCTGGCCGGCCGGCGGGGCGGAGCGGGTGCAGCCCACAATAGCGACGGCGGCCATGAGGGCAACGGAAAGGCCAAGGGTGGCGGAGGGGGGGCGCATGGAGGAACGGAAAAGCAGTGGAATTTTTGCTTGCGTGTGGGGACAAGTCAAGTTCCGTTGGCAGCGCATGAACCCTAAATCTTCCCTCACGCGGAGCAATCCGCTTCGTCTGCTCTCACTGGCGGCTGTCGGTGGCGCCGGTCTCGCGCTGGCGCTGTCCGTCACCGTGCGTGGTGCCGCTCCGGCTGCGGTCGCGCCGGCTGCCCCTGCCGCGCCCACCGCCCCGGCGGCGCCCGCAGCGCCTGCGGCCAAACCTGCGACACCCGCCAAGGCCGTGACCTTTGCCGAGGTCAAGCCGTTGCTCGAAAAATACTGCTATGCCTGCCACGGTGCTGCTGCCGTCACCCCGCCCCAGTCGAAGGGTGGCCTTTCGCTCGATACGGCTGAACATGCCGCCGCGGGCGGTCGGAGCAAAAAGCCCGCCATTGTCGCCGGGAAGGCCGACGCGAGCGAGGCAATCCGCCGGATCAAACTGGCTCAGGGCGAAAAGGATATCATGCCGCAGAAGGGCAAACCTGCTCCGACGCCTGAGGAAATCCAGAAGCTCGTTGACTGGGTCAACTCTGGCGCGTCTTGGAAGTGATTCCAGTCCCTTCCCGAAGTCACGATTCTCACCCGCGCCGGAAACGGCGCGGGTTTTTTATGGCTCAGGCCAGCCCTCTCGGACTCCAACCTGACCGGAGTGATCCCGCGGGGCTGCGCCAATGAGGGACTGGCTGGATCAATTCCCGCCAGGAAAGCCGCCAGCATTGAGTTGCTGCGGCAGAGTGCGGTTATAGTCCTGATATTGCTGGAAGCCGCCGTCGCCGAGCAACGTGTGGATGCTCTGATCCACCTGGGCCTGCGCTTGGCTGACCTGCTGCCGCAACTGGGCGCCGTTTGCGGCCAAGTCGACACCCTGGGCCGTGGCGTTGCGCAATGCGTCCTGCCCCGCGAGTGCGCGTTGGGCGAGCAGCTCATTGAACGCGGCTCCCTGCTCAGGGCTGAGGTTGAGCTGCTGCACCAACCCCGAGTAGGCGTTGGTCACGAGGCTGCGGGTCATGCCTTCGGCAAACTGCTGCACCTGCGGGTTGCTAAAGAGCGCGCCGAGCACGGCCGCGCCGCGCTGGCGGGCGGCGGCGGGATCAGGGGCGGGGGGCTCGTCGGGCAAGGATGTGGCAGGTGGCGGGGTGAAATTTTCCACGACCGGAGTGGGCACGGTCTTGGCTGCCGCCAAGGCCGATTGCGCGTCGGCGAGCTGATGTTCCAAATCGTCAATTCGCGCATGCTGCCACCATGCGAGGCCGCCGCAACCGACGGTGAGTGCGAGGAAAATCCAAGCGAGCAAGCCTCCCTGTTTCGCGGGCGGGGACGGATTTTTCTGTGGGACGCGGACAGATGATGAGGGGAGGGGGGAGGGTTTCATTTGAAGGGGGCTGGACAAAACAAAAAACTCGCGGCTGGAATGTCAATTCCAACCGCGAGGAAAATGTCTGAACCAAGGTGTCCCTCCAAAACGCGAGGCAGGGTAATGCCCGACGCGGAATCAACCGCCGGCACCACCGAAGCCGCCTGCACCTGCACCATTGCCACCGCGGCGACCACCGCGGGCGGCGGGGCCGTTCAACTGCGCCTGAATCGAAAGAAAATTGTCCGCGCCAATCATGTTGGCAATCTGGCCGTCCACGGCGCTGGTGTCGGCTGCGTTAGGATCACCCGAGCCAGACTGCTGCTCGGCCTGCCGGAGTTGCTGGCGTGTCTGGAGCAGATTGTCGAGCAGGGTGGTCTGGTTGGCGTCGAGATTGAGGCCGAACTGGCTGTCAATGGTGGCGGCGCTGTTGCGGCCACCGCCGCGACCGCCACGGGCACCGCCGCGAGGCCCGGCGGCACCGGCGGCACCCCCAAAACCCGCGTTGCCGTAGCCGGCACCGGCAGCGTTGAGGGCCGGCGTGGTCATGGCGGTGCGGGCGGACGACGGGGCCTTGGTCTCAAGCACCTTCAACCGGCCATCCAGCTTGACCCAGCCATAGCCGCCGGCACCGATGGTGGCGACCAAGAGGATTAGGAGGGCATAGTTCAGGTTGTTCGACTTCGCCTGCGGTGCGGCGCGGGTCGAGCCGATCGGACGTTGGGTGGGGAGCGGTGTGGGCATGGAGGGTATGGTTAGGTCAGTTGGGATGGAGCCGGAAAACTGAGGGCAAAATAATGGCGGGAGGGCTGGAAGCCCGCGCGGCATTGCAGGAATAACTAGGTGGTAATGACGACGGGGAAGGCGCGGTGGTTTCGGGCGTTTTTCATTTCGGGTGAACGGCTCAGCGCGGGGGGAACTCGAAATCGGCCTTGGTTTTGGTTTTCGAGAGCACGAGGTAGGCGCTGAACGTCGAACCTCGCTTGGAAACCAGGCCTTCGATCAGGTTGGTGCGGCCATTGTCCAAAAGATTCTGCAGCTCTCCGGGCGAAATCTCCTTCTGGCAGATATGCCGCTTCATCGTGAAGACGATGCGGTTGTCCTGCTCAGGACGGCGGACATAGTAGCTGTCGCCGGCCACGAGAATCTCGCCCTTGAACGCCTTGCTCTCACCGATTTTTTCCGCTTTGGTGAGGTCGGGCGGGGCCTTGGTTTTGCGGGCGACGGGATTGCCGTCCTTGTCAAGTTTGGGCGCGCGCGGCGGAAACTCCCACGAAAACTTCCCTCCCTCCCGCTTGAGCATGGCGTTAAATGGGCGGCCCTTTTTGGAAATAAAACCCTCAATCACCCCAGTTTTGCCTTCGCTCACAAGCTGGATCGCGTGCTCGCGCGTGATCGCTTTTTGGCACATGAGCTGGCCAATGCGGAACGTCTGTTTCCATGTGCCGGGTTTCTCCGGGTCGCGCTCGCGCAGGATATGGCTGGAGCCGACCTCGCAGAGGCCTGCGCCAGTTTTCGGGTCGGTCCAATACGGTTCGACCGTGCCGAGATCCACCTTGTCGCCGAAGTCATATTGCGCCTGCCATTTTTTGATCGCCGGATCTTTTTTGTCCTCCACCTGCACGAGGCGCAACAGCGCGGAGAAACGGTTGCGCGTCTTCGCCGAGATGAAGCCGTCGAGCGGGCCGAGCTTGCCGGTGGTGACCAGCTCGCGCACCTCGGCCTCCTCCATTTTCCGGCCGCCGATGACCTTGTAGATCATGAACTCGCCGTCCTGCGACTTGTAGCCGCGCAGCGTCTCGCGCAGCGGCTTGCCGTCGGTGGGCGAGGGGATGTCGGTCTCACGCGCGACAGAGTCGTCCTCCTCGAAGCCCTTCACGCGCTCGATGATGCCCTTCGTCTGCTCGATGACCTCTTCCATGAACTTCGCGCGGGGAAACTTGTTGTGCTCCATCTGGCGCAGCTTGAACTCCCACTCGCCGGTCATCGCGGGCTGCGTGAGCGCGTCGGCCTTCACCGCGCCGAGGAACTGGATCAGTTGCTCGGCCTTCGCCGTCGGCACCAGCTCGCGCTGGGCGCGCTCCATGTATTTTTGGTTGATGAGTCCGTCAATCGTGTCGGCGCGCGTGGCGGGCGTGCCGAGGCCGCGCTCCTTCATCGCCTCGGCCATGTCCTCGTCCTCGACCAGCTTGCCCGCGCCTTCCATCGCGGAGAGCAGCGTGGCCTCGGTGTAGCGCGGCGGCGGCTTGGTGGTCTCGGCGTGAAGTTTCGTCTCGACGGTCTGCGCGGAATTTTTGTCGGCGGGCGAGAGCGCGGGCAGCGCCTTCGAGTCGGGCGCGTCGTCGTCCACGGTGGTCTTGCCATAGACGGCGAGCCAGCCGGGAAACGTGAGCACCTTGCCCTCGGTCTTGAAGT
>CAIQBC010000265.1 GCA_903869955.1 uncultured Opitutia bacterium | reverse complement strand
GCCGGCCAGCGCGAGCGCGGTCAGGGCGAGCGATACACGATGGCAAACGCCCCCGCGCCACGGGGGCGTTGCGGGGGCGGCTGGGGTCGGAAGACGCATAGGGTGACGTTGGGCGAAGACGACGCAGCTGTCACGTGGTTACACGCGTGCGGCCCCGCCCCGCGAGACTGCTCACCGGCCCACGACAATGAGGTCGAGGAACGACGGGCCGCCACCGCCACCGCCGCGGCCACCCCGGCCGCCGCCGCGGCCGCCGGGCCCACCGGCACCAGCGAGGGGCGGGCCACCGGCGGGAGGCGTGGCAGCGACCGCCGGGGCGGCGGGCGTGGCTCCCGGTGTCGCGGCCGTAGTGGCGGGCGCGGCGGGCGGCATGGGTTCGGTCGTGATCAAGATGATCTGATTGGTTTTGGCATCCAGCGTGGCGGTCTTGGCGCCGTTTTTCGTCTGCACGGTCTGCTCAATCTCGAAGCTGGTCGGGCTGTTTTCCTTGATGACGGAGAGCGTGCCGTTGCCGTGCGAGCTGAAGGCCTCCATCGTGGCCGGGTTGAACAACCCGCCGTCCGAGCCGCCGGCGAGCGGGAGGCTGGTGATGATTTTGCCATCGGCGGCATTAAGGATGACACAGGTGCCTGGGCCGGGATTGCGGCACATCGCGAAGAGGATGCCATTTTTGATGTCGAGCGCGAGGCCGGCGGGCGTGCTGCCCTTGCTGCTGATGTCGTAGTGCGCAGTGACGGCGAGGGTCTTGGCGTCCACGACGGCGACATTGGCCTTGTCCTCGACATCAATATAGACGTGGCCTTTACCGTCGCTCTGGCCCTGCTCGGGTGCGCCGCCGAGGTCAATCGTGCCGACGATGGAACCGTCCTTCGGGTCAATCACGGTGACGTTCGGTGCGCTGTGGCTGAGAATGTAAACACGTCCGGTGAATGGCTCGAAGAGCATGCCGTCGGGGCTGCCTTGCACGGTGATGGTCTTCAGGATGGCGAGCGACTTGGTGTCGAACATCGTGATGGCATTGCTGCTGACGAACCCGTGGTGCGAGACAGGATCCACGACAGCGCCGTGTCCGCTCGCCGCAACGCTGCCGACTTCCTTGAGCGTATCGAGATCGTAGATGAACACCACCGGACGGCGCGCGACATAGAGGCGGCGGTCGGCGCTGTCGGCGAAAACGTAGTCGAGGCCGCCCGTGCCGGGGAACTGGGCGGTGTTGAGGACTTTGTAGGGTTTGGCGGGGGCGGCGGCCGCAGGGGCAGGGGCGGCGGCTTGGGCGATGTTGGCGGTCACGAGCAGCGCGAGGCTGGTGGCGAGCAAGAGACGGGGCAGGGTAGTGGAGGTAGGCATAGGATTAGGGTGGGCGAGGTGCTATCCTGCCCGAACCAACATTACCAGATGATTATGGGCCAGGGCTCAGGGGAAACGTGCTCCAAGCCGTCCACTTGGTCGGGCAGGTGTTTCGCCAGAGCGCCGGTTTGTTTCAGGGCGGAGGCTTTTTCCGGCCCGATGACGGTCGTGGCGAATTTCGCGGCGGGCTTCGTGCCCGGCGGTTTTCGCGCCTCGACCAGCGGGAGCAGGCCGGGTCAATTGAGAAAGAAGCGGGAGATGTTCATGGGCGGATGGGTTGGTGGATGGGCGGGGGGCTTGATGGAACACAAATTGCGCAGCCGGATCTGGGGCGCGGGCCATCCTGGCAGGTGCAGGATGACACGCGCATTAGTGGACGAAAGTTTTTTAAACTTTGTTGTCATGTGCGGCGTCATCCTCCGGTAATCATCTGTTCCCTAACCTTCCTCCCCCTCCCATGAAAACTCCTGCCCGCTCTTTCGCCCTCCTGCTCGTCCTCGCGTCCGCCCCGCTTTTCGGGGCAGATGCCCCCGCCGCGCCTGCGGCGTCCGGCCCCTATAAATTGCTCAAGTCAATTGATGTGCCCGCCGGCGGCACCAGTTGGGACTACCTCGCCGTGGACTCAGAGGGCCACCGTCTCTTTGTCACCAATGGCACCAACGTCATCGCCATTGACACGGAGAAGGATGCCGTCGTCGGACAGGT
The DNA here is from genome assembly GCA_903869955.1 of uncultured Opitutia bacterium. Classification (GTDB taxonomy): domain Bacteria; phylum Verrucomicrobiota; class Verrucomicrobiia; order Opitutales; family Opitutaceae; genus CAIYUN01. The sequence continues at coordinate 8,477 of CAIQBC010000265.1, read as the reverse complement.
GGACGACACGTCCGGCGTGCACGGCTTCGCCATCGTGCCGAAGCTCGGGCGCGGCTTCGCCAGCAACGGCCGGGCCAACAACGTGAGCGTGGTTGACCTGAAAACCTTGAAAACACTCTCGAAGGTGAACACCGGCCAGAATCCGGACTGGATCATGTTCGAGGCTTCGCAGGGCGAGATATACACCTTCAACGGCACCAGCAAAGACTCCACCGTGTTTACGGCGGCCGACGGCAAGGTCGTCGCGACCATCCCGCTCGGCGGCAAGCCAGAGACCGCGATGGCCGACGCGACGGTGGGCCGCATTTTCGACAATATGGAGGATACGGACGAAGTGGTGGCCCTTGATATCAAGACGCACACGGTCGCCGCGCGCTGGCCCATCGCGCCCAACGCCGGCGCGACCGGCATGGCCATTGACCTTGCGCACAAGCGCCTCTTCCTCGGCGCCGACGGCAGCCACACGATGGTGATGTTCGACTACACCACCGGCAAGGTCGTCACCACCGTACCCATCGGCACAGGCGTGGACGCCTGCGCGTTCGACCCCGGCACCCAGTTTGCGTTCAGCTCCAGCGGCACCGCCGCCACCGTGACCATCGCGCACGAGGACTCGCCCAACAAGCTCACCGTCGTGCAAACACTCGCGACCGAGCGCGGCGCGAAAACCATGACGCTCGACCCCGCGACCCACAAAATTTACCTCGGTGCCGTCAAATACGCCGGCGCGGCCACCGGTGCGCGCGGCCGCCAGACGCCGGTGCCGGGCAGCTTCCACGTACTCGTCTATGGCATGGACCCACCGGCGAAGAAATAAACCGGCCGCATTTCCGCCGGAGTTTTGGTTCACGGCCCCGGGAAAATTTCCGGGGTCTTTTTTTGCCCGGGAAAATGGTTTTCCATGCGGCGTAATTTTGGTGTAATGTCGGTGCGGCTAGAGTGGGATTTCCAGCCGAGTGGAAACCTCATGAACCAACCAACCCTCCCGAAGGCCATGAAACCAAAGCAATCCCTGCTGGCGGCCGGACTGGTTCTCGTTGTGGCGATCGTGGCCACCTACCTGATGCTTCGCTCCACGCCGGTGGCGGAGCCGCCCCGCACCGCCGCGGCCGGGCCGCGACCGGTTACGCCAGCGGCAACAGAACTATCAACCGAGCCGGCACCGACGGCGGAGCCGGCTTCGCTGCCTGCCGCTCCCCCGATGTTCCGGGCGGACGCAAAACTGGCGCGGGCGGCACTTGCCTTCGTTGGCCTCACACCCGAGGCCGACCAATACTGGATCGCGTCCATCAACGACCTCAGCCTGACCAGCAAGGAGCGCCGCGAGCTGATTGAGGATCTTAACAACACCGGCCTGCCGCCTAACCCTACGGTGGAGCATCTGCCGCTGATTGTGAGCCGCATCCAATTGATTGACCAGCTCGCGCCCGCCGCCATTGACCAGGTCAACGCCGCCGCGTTTGCCGAGGCGCGCAAGGACCTCGTGAATTTCTACACGGGCCTGATCCAACCGGTGGCGCCGTAGCCGCCTGCCCGCATGCGCGTCCTTGTCGTCGAAGACTCCCCGCGCCTCCAGCGCACACTCGGCCTCGCGTTGCGCAAGACCGGCTACGCCGTGGATGCCGCCAGTGACGGGGAGGAAGGCCTGTGGCTCGCCGAGTCGCACGACTACGACGTAATCGTGCTCGACGTGATGCTGCCGAAACGCGACGGCCTCTCGCTCCTCGCGGCACTGCGCCAGAAGAAAAATCCCGTTCACGTTCTCCTCCTCACTGCGCGCGACACCGTGGCTGACCGGGTGCTTGGCCTCGACGCCGGGGCCGACGACTATCTGGTCAAACCTTTCGCACTGGAGGAGCTGCTCGCCCGTGTCGCCGCACTCTGCCGCCGCGCCTACGGTACTAAGCAACCCCGGCTCGCCGTCGGCGACCTCGAGATTGACACCGCCGCCCGCCGGGCGTCGCGCGCCGGCCGGGTCCTTGACCTCACACCGCGCGAATACCTCCTGCTCGAATACCTCGCGCGCCGCCGGGGCCAGGTCGTCACGCGGGCCGAGATCGAGGAGCACATTTACGACGAGCAGGTGGACCCGTTGAGCAATGTCGTGGACTCTGCGGTATCATGCCTGCGGAAAAAACTCGCCGCCGCCAGCGCCGCCCCGCTCATCCACACACGACGCGGTCTCGGCTACGTGCTTGAGGCGGAATCCGCCGCCGAGCCATGAACTCCCTCCGCCGCCAGCTTACGCGCCGCCTTGGCCTCACGCTCGCGCTCCTCCTCGGGGCAGGACTCACCGCGATCCATCTCGCTGTCCGTTCCGCGCTGGTGGAAGCGTTTGACACCTCGCTCCGTGCACAGGCGTTTGCTGTCAGCGCGCTCACCGAGCAGGAGGACGGGAAGGTAAGGTTCGATTTCTCCGCAGATTTCCTGCGCGGTTTTGGCCGCGAGCACGCGCGCAATTTTTTCGAGATTTGGACCGCTGCCGGTGCCCCGCTCATGCGTTCGCCCTCGCTTGGCGAGGCCGACCTGCCAGGCCGCGCCGACGGTCCGGCGCAGAAGCCGAAGGCTTGGAACTTCGCGCTGCCCAACGGCCACGCCGGGCGGGCGGTCGGATTTGCCTTCCGGCCAAAGCCCGCCGACGAGGAGCGACTCACCCCGCGAGGGGCGGTGGTGACACTCGTGTTTGCCGCCGACCGCAGCGAGCTCGACCAGACGCTCCATGGCCTTCTGGCCATCATTGCCGGGGGCGGGGTGGTGTTGCTTCTGGCCGTTTTCACGGCAGTGCCGCGCGTGCTGGGCCGAGGCCTTGCGCCGCTCGACCGTCTCGGCGAACAGGCCGCCGCCATCAACGCCGCCTCGCTCACCGCCCGATTCCCCGCCGAGGGACTGCCGGCGGAGCTCCGGCCGATTTGCGCGCGGCTCAACGAACTGCTGGCACGGCTGGAGACCTCGTTCGAGCGCGAGCGGCGGTTCAGTGCCGACCTTGCGCATGAGCTCCGCACCCCGCTCGCCGAGCTGCGCAGCCTCGCCGAGTGTGCGCTCAAGTGGCCCGAGACGCGCGATGCCACGACCGACCGCGACACGCTGGCCATCGCGCGCCAGATGGAGGCGCTCGTGACGCAGATGCTGGCGCTGGCGCGAGGAGAGTATGGCCTGCTCGCCGCACACCGCGAGCGGGTCGCACTCGACGCGCTCGTGCGCGACGTGTGGCAGCCTTTTGCCGCCCGCGCCGCCGCGCGCACGCTCGCCGTGAATTTCGTGCTCGCGCCCGTCACCGCCGTCGCCGACCCCGCACTGCTGCGTTCCATCCTTGGCAATCTCTTCGACAACGCCACAGACCATGCGCCGCCCGGGGGCGCGCTCAGGATCACCTTGGAAAAATCCGCCACGGGCGCGATCTTCCGTATCACCAACTCCGCCGACGATCTCACCCCTGCTGACATGGGAAAACTTTTCGACCGATTCTGGCGTAAGGAAGCCGCCCGCAGCGGCAACGGCCAGCATACCGGCCTCGGTCTGGCCCTTGCCCGCACCCTCGCCACCGCGACCGGCTGGACCCTTGACGCGACGCTCGACCGCGAGGGGCTGCTCACTTTTACGCTGGCCGGGCCTGAAAAAATTGACTGACGCTTTCCGCGTGGTGCCGCCGCTGCGGCCCTCTCACAATTTGAACCCGGCCGCCGTGAGCGCCTGGTCGAGACCGACCTCGCTGGCTTTGCCCGAGCCCACCGCTGAGAACAGAATTTTGCCGTCTTTGTCGATGAGGTAAAAAGTCGGGATGCCGCTGACTTGGTAAAATTTCGCGGCGATGCTGTTGGCGGTCGTCTTCCCCGCCGGGTCGAAAACTTTCAGGTAACTGGTCGGCACCTCGGGCTTCTTCATCCAGTCGTCGAACTTCGTCCGTTCGTCCCAGACGCACACGCCCAGCACGATGAGCCCCTGATCCTTCAGCGCCTGATGGACTTTCTCCAGATGGGGCATGGACACCTTGCACGGCCCGCACCATGTGGCCCAGAAATCAACCAGCACCACCTTGCCGTGGTAGTCCGAGAGTTTGGCCGATGTGTTGTCGGTGCGCAGGACGGAAAAATCTGGCGCCACGGTGCCGTTGGCGAGCAGGGGAGGCCGGGCGCTCGTCGCCGGAGTGCCGCCAACCAGCGCATTCAGCAGATCACCTAGCATCGAGGCCTGTGCTGGGAGAATGGTCGCAACGAAAAGGGCGACACCGATGGAGAGAATGCGTGTATTCATGGCTAAGGGTGGGGGACGTGGCAACCGGGGCAGACGATGGCTCATTTGGCTGTGGTCGCAAGCCCCAACTCCCTTGTCCGAGGCAGCAGCTTGGGGCCGTCCGCGTCTCCGGGCTTGCGCCTGCCGCCGCTCCGGCCTGACTCACGCGCACCATGCCCACTCTCCGCGCCGACGGCCGCCTTGCCGACCAACTCCGCCCCATTGCCTTTGAGGCCGGAATCGCGCCGCATGCCACCGGCTCCGTGCTCGTGTCGTTCGGCGCGACGCGCGTCATCTGCGCCGCCACTGTCGAGCAAAACGTCCCGCTCTGGATGAAGCAGCAAAAAGTCCCCGGCGGCTGGCTTACCGCCGAATACTCCATGCTGCCGTACTCCACGCACGAGCGCAAACCTCGCGAGGTTTCCAAAGGCAGGCAGGAGGGCCGCACCGTCGAAATCCAACGCCTCATCGGCCGGTCACTCCGTGCGATCATTGACCTCCGCAAGCTCGGCCAGCACACCCTTTGGATTGATTGCGACGTGCTCCAGGCCGACGGCGGCACGCGCACCGCCAGCATCACCGGCGCGTTCCTCGCCGCGCGCCTCGCCGTGCAAAAACTCCTCGACACCAAACGAATCGCCGAAAATCCGCTCACCGACTCTGTTGCCGCCGTGAGCGCCGGCATTTTCAACGGCCAGCCGCTGCTCGACCTGAATTATCTCGAGGACAAGGACGCCGAGGTGGACGCCAACATTGTGATGACCGGGCAGGGCCGGTTCGTCGAAGTGCAAAGCTCAGGAGAGGAGGCGACGTTCACCCCCGAGCAGCTCCAAAGTCTGCTCGCCCTCGCGCAGTCCGGCCTCCGGCAGCTCGCCGCGCTGCAGACCGCATTTCTCGCGAAGCAGCTCCTGAAGCTGTGACGCTTCTCCGGGCTGCCGATCCAGTTCCGATGCAGACCGGTTCGTGAGAGCCGGGAGGCTTGAAAAATACCGGCGGGTGTCTTTCCCCCGCCTATATAACGCCCTCTTCTCCTACGCCACCTTTTGAGCGTTGGAAGTTGAATGTTCTGTGGTGAAGGTCGAAGGTCGTCTCTCTCCCTGCCGTGCCGTATCTCGAACAACATTTCCGCTGGACCTTCGAGCTGCGCGCCCCGCCCGTCGCGCTGTGGCCGCTTGTCTCCAACACCGACCGTTTCAACCGCGACTGTGGCTACCCACCCGTCACTGTGGTGCCGGCTTCCGCCGATGCCGGCCCGAAGCCGGTCACCAACGCCCGCCGCCTTCGCGCCCGCGTCGCGGGCATGACCATCGAGTGGGACGAGCTGGCTTTCGAGTGGCTCGCGCCGCACCGCTACGGTGTCGAGCGCACCTACTTGAGCGGCCCGGTCGCAAAAATGCTGATGTTCTGCGAACTTGCGCCGGGCGCCGCAAGTGGCACCACGCTCACCTACGACATGCGGCTTACGCCATCGTCGCTGTTTGGCCGCCTTGCGCTGCCGTTTTCCATTGGCAAACAGGCGCGGGTGACGACGGAGCGGGTTTTTAGGAAATACGACGGGTTCGCTCTCGCCGGCCAGCGTGCCTCGCAGCTCGCGCAAAGACCCCGGCTGGCCGTCGGCGCGGATGCGCGGCTCGCCGCCGCCGCCCGCACCCTCACGACCGAGGCGGCCCAGCCCGTGCCGCTCGTGGACAAACTCACCGCGTTTATCGCGGAGGCCGACGATCTCGCCGCCGCCCGCATTCGCCCGCATGTGCTGGCTGACGAGTGGCGGGCCGGGCGGCGCGAGACCTTGCAACTGTTTCTCCACGCCACGCGGGCCGGGTTGCTTGATTTCAGCTGGGATCTCATCTGCCCGCATTGCCGGGGCGCGAAAGTCGCGCATAGCTCGCTGGTCGGTCTCAAACCGGTCGCACATTGCGACTCGTGCAACGTGGATTTCACGGCCAATTTCGACCAGTCGGTCGAGCTCACGTTCACGCCCAACGCCGCGGTGCGTGCCGTTGTGCGAGCGGATTACTGCGTGGGCGGCCCGCAGGTCACCCCGCACATCGTCGCGCAGCAAACACTGGGACCGGGCGAGCGGCGCGCGTTGCGGCTCGCGCTTGCGCCCGGCCGCTATCGGGTGCGTTCGCCTGGCATCGCCGTGCAGCACGCCTTCCGGGTCGAGCCCGGGGCTGCGCCTGAGGCCAGTCTTACGCTCGGGGCTGCGCCGGCCGGGAGCCTGTCGAAGCCGCCTTTCGCCGAGCCGGCCGTCGCACCCGACGGCGAACTTACCTTGGTCAATGCGAGCCCGGGCAAGTATCTGGCCATCGTCGAGCAAACGGCCTGGAGCGACCAGGCGGCGACTGCTGCCGAGGTCACGTCGCTCCAGCTCTTCCGCGATCTCTTCTCGCGCGAGGTGCTGCGCCGGGGTGAGCGGATCAGCGTCGGCACGATGACCGTCGTTTTTACCGACCTTAAAAACTCCACGCAGCTCTACCGCGACATCGGCGACGCGCCCGCCTTCGGTCGCGTGCTCACTCACTTCGAGATTCTGAAAGCCGCTGTCGCCGCCGAGGGCGGATGCATCGTGAAGACGATGGGCGACGCGATCATGGCCGTGTTCCCGCGGCCCGTCGCCGCGCTGCGCGCGATGGTCCATGCGCAACGCTGGCTCGCGCGCCCGACCGACTTCGCGCTGCCGGCGGATGTGCCGGTGCCGCCGTCGTCGTTGCAGCCACTTGCGCTCAAGGCCGGCATCCATTGCGGTCCATGCCTCGCCATCAACCAAAACGACCGCCTCGACTATTTCGGCACGACGGTCAACATCACCGCACGCCTTTGCACCCTCGGCACGGGCGCGGATCTGGTGTTGTCCGCCGCCGCCCGCACCGATCATGAGGTTGCCGCCCATCTCGCCACGCCCGCGTCTGGCCTGACCCTTGCCCTCGAGAAAACGCTGCTGAAAGGCTTCGGCGACGAGGCGTTCGAAGTCTGGCGGGTGAGCGGGAGTTAAAGATTTTGCTTTGGCCGCCTAAAACTCAGCTGAGCGAGGTGCACAACTGTTCTTGCGGTGCTTTAGAAAGACGTCAGCAGTATCGCGACGCGCTCGATAGCGTCGGATAGAGCCGCAAAGAGCGCCACAAGGAAAACTGCGGACGTGCTGCCATTTCGGGAGGCGCAGAAACTCACCGCGCCCGGACATAAGCGAGCTTGGCGGCAAATTCGTCGGCAGAAAACGGCTTTGCGAGAAAATGCGCGTCCGGTTGGGCGAAGGCGTGCTGGGTCAGCGGGTCGTCCACATAGCCTGACATGTAAAGCACCCGGAGCGCAGGGTTGATCAAGAGCAGTTCGCGGGCGAGGTCACGGCCATTGAGCTCGGGCATGACCACATCGGTGACGAGCAGGTCCACGTCGGCGAGCCGCGTGGTGCGGGCATGCGCGAGCGCCTCGATGCTGCTGCCGAAGCTGACGACCTCGTAGCCGAGCGACTGGGCGAGCATGATGGAGACGGAGCGGACGAGTTCGTCGTCCTCCACGAGTAGGATGCGGCCATGTCCAGTCCGGCTGGGTACGGTTTCGTGCAAATCCAGCGGCAGCGTGTGTGGTGGCGCCTCGGGGAAGAGAACGTGAAATGCGGTGCCGCGGCCAGGGGCGGTCTCAAAGGTGATGGTGCCGCCGTTGGCCTGCGCGAGGTTAAGGCAAGTGGCGAGGCCTAGGCCGGTGCCGCGGCCTTTGGCCTTGGTGCTGAAAAACGGCTGAAAAAGCCGGGCCTGCACGGCGGGCGGGATGCCCGCGCCGGTGTCGGCGACGGTAAGCTCGATATGGCGTCCGGCGGACGGGCCGCCCTCCGCCGTGGGCGCGGGGAGCATGAGCTGGCGGACACGGAGTGTGAGGATGCCATCGGTCGGCATGGCATCGCGCGCGTTGAGACACAGGTTGAAGATGATTTGCTCGACCTGCTTGCGGTCGGCGCGGAACCAAGCGGGGCGCTCGTCGAGCTCGAAACTGAGCTTCACATGTTCGCTGAGCAGTGAGCGAATGAAGCCGCGCAGCTCGTCCACGAGAAGGTTGAGGTCGGTGTCCTCGGGCTGGGCGATTTCCTGGCGGCTGAACGCGAGGAGCTGGCGCACGAGGTGGCTGGCGCGGCTGGAGGCGTGGAGGATGTCGTCGAGTTTGGCAACCTGGGCCGGAATGGTAAGCTCGTCGCGCAGCAGCTCGGTGAAGCAGCGGATGGCAGTGAGGAGGTTATTGAAATCATGCGCGAT
>CAIQBC010000264.1 GCA_903869955.1 uncultured Opitutia bacterium | reverse complement strand
GGCATCCAAGGCCATAATTTCTGCCATCTCCGGCGCGTCACCAAGCGACTGCCGCGGGTTATGCTCAAATCGGTAACGCGCCAAAACGCATCTCTGCTGACTGACCGCGATCACCTTCAGGGCAGAGAAATTATGCACCGCGTTTTCCTGTCAGCCTGGGTTGGCGGATCCTGCCGAAAGCGCCAGCGCCTGGCAGCCCTTCAGGTCGAGCTTGCCAGTGCTCAGCACGGGAATTTTTTCCACCCGCCGGATCACGCGCGGGATCCACAAATTCGTCAGCCCGGCCGCCGCTAGCTTGTCGCGCACGGTGTCGGCCGCGAGGTCGAGCGTCGTCAGCAGCACGAGCGCCTCGCCTTTGCCGGGGTCGGGCACGCCGGTGACGACGACCCTGTAGCCTTCGCCCGCATCCAAACCGAGCGCCTTGACGAGCACCTGCTCGACTGTGCCGTGCGGCACCATCTCGCCTCCGATCTTGGAAAACCGGGAGAGCCGCCCTTCGATGAAGAGAAACCCGTTCTCGTCGAAGTGTCCAAGGTCACCCGTGACGAACCATCCGTCGTGAAACGCCGCCCGCGTGCGCGCCTCGTCGCCAAGATAGCCACCGAAGATATTCGCGCCGCGCAAGGCTACCAGGCCCGTCGTCGTGTACGGCAGCTCCGCCATCGTGGCGGGGTCAAGCACGCGGGCCGTGAGGCCCGGCAGCAGACGGCCCACGGAGCCGGCGAGCTTGCCCGCCTGCCGATCACGGGGAGCGGTCTCAGGCGGCATCGGCGGGTTGGGCTGATTGAGGCTGGCGGCGGGCGCGGTCTCGGTCAGGCCATAGCCCTGCATGATCTCGAGGTGAAATTTCTCCCGGAACGCGTCATAGAGCTCGGGTGGCAGCTTCTCCGCCCCCGACACGACGAGGGCCAGCGTGCGGAGGTCGTGAGGCGTGGCGCGGCGCAGCAGTGGGCGCAGGAACGTCGGCGCGCCCACGAGCACGGTGCACTCCTCCTCGCGGATGGCGTCGGCGATGCCGCGCGTATCGAGCGGGCTGGGCAGCGTGACGAGCGCGCAGCCCCGGAGCAACGGATACCAGAGGGTGACCGTGAAGCCGAAGCTGTGAAACGTGGGCAGGCACGCAAGCATCCGCGCCGACTCGGGCAGGATGCAAAGCGAGGAGATCTGCGCGCAGTTGGCGAGGAGGTTGCGGTGCGTGAGCACGACGCCCTTCGGCTCACCCGAGCTGCCGCTGGTGAACAGCACGCCGGCCTCGGCGGTGTCGCCACGCCGGGGCAGACCGAGGAGCGCGGCGCAAAGCTGGTTGGGCAGCAGCCACGCGGCGAGAAACCAGCCCACCAGCGCGGCCTGACCGCCCGCCGCATCGAGCTCCTCGCGCAGGTCGAGCGTGCGCGCCGGCCACGGGAAATCGGCCAGCTTGGCCTTGAACGCCTCCGCCGTGATGACCGTGTTAATCTCGCCAATGCGCAGGCTCGCCTCGAGCGCGGCGCGGCCGGCGGTGAAGTTGAGGTTGACGGGAACCTTGCCCGCACAAAGCACGGCGAGATTGGCCAGCGCCGCACCCGCGCCCGTCGGCAGCACCAGGCCCACGCGCCGGCCCGGCACGGTCGCGCGCAGCCGGCGCGAAAGCGCGGCGGCCGCGGCGAAGAGCGCCGCACCCGACAGCGCGCGGCGGCCCGAGGTGCGG
>CAIQBC010000263.1 GCA_903869955.1 uncultured Opitutia bacterium | reverse complement strand
GCCACCGATGTGCTCCGGGCCGCGCTGCTGCTCGACATGCACACTTCGGCCGCCGCCACAAAACCATATTGACCTGACCACGAATGAACACGGATCAACCGTCCAAACTAAAGTTTCGGTCAAAATCTTTAAGCCGAAGAGCCCCGATCGCCTCGAAGAGAGACTGGCTTGGATCCCACCTCACCCGTGTTTCAAATTTCCGGAATTAAGACCGTCCCGGTTTTAGCCGTTAGCAACCGTGGTTGAAATACTCCCGGCATGATCCTCGCCCTCGAAACTTCCTGCGATGAAACGGCCGTTGCCCTCTTTGAGCCAGCACGCGGCCTCGTCGGCGAATGGACGCATACCCAGGTGGCCCTGCACGCCCGCCACGGCGGCGTCGTGCCCGAACTCGCCACCCGCGAGCACCTCCATCACCTCGCCCCGCTGCTTGCCCACGCCCGCGCCACCGCAGATTTTTCCGCCATCAGCCGCGTCGCCGTCACACACGGTCCCGGCCTCGCCGGCTGCCTTGCGCTCGGGGTTGCCGCCGCCAAGGCCCTCGCCCTAGCGCTCCGCGTTCCGCTCATCGGCGTGAATCACCTGCGCGGTCACGCCTTCTCTCCCTTTCTCGCACTCCATACCGAATCGCTGGGGGTCAGCCCGCCGCCTCCTAACTTGACGAACGGGGTCAATCTACCCGCCGATTTTCCCGCGCACCTCGCCGCACTGCTGCCGCATCTTGGCCTCCTCGTGTCGGGTGGCAACACGCTGCTCTTCTCGCTCGACGTCTCGCTCCGCCTCCGCGTGCTCGCCACCACGCGCGACGATGCCGCCGGTGAAGCGCTCGACAAAGGAGCCAAACTCCTTGGACTCGGCTACCCTGGCGGCCCGCACATCGAGCGGCTCGCCACGGCGGGCCGGGCTGATGCCTACGATTTCCCGCGCGGCCTCGGCCCGCGCCACGAGCTGGATTTCAGTTTCTCCGGCCTCAAGACGAGCCTGCGCTATCAGTTGGAAAAAATGCCCGCCGCCGACATCGCCGCCCGCCTGCCCGATCTCTGTGCCAGCTACCAGCAGGCCGTGATTGACGCGCTCGCCCGCAAAACCGCCTTCGCCTTGGAACGCCCGGCGTCCTCTTCGACAGGCTCGGGGCCTGCGGCTTACCGCAGCCTCGGCCTCTCCGGCGGCGTGGCCGGCAACCGCCGGCTCCGCGCCACGTTGGAACGCGTTGCTTGCGCCGCCCGCATCCCGTTGCTCGCCGCCGAGCCACGCCATACCGGCGACAACGCCGCCATGATCGCCTTTGCGGCTTGGGCCGACCCGACCTGCTCCGGAGGGGCCGCCGTGTCGGCTCCGCACGCCGAACTCCGCATCGAACCCAGCCTCGCGCTGGCTTGAGCCTGGGAGAAAGCCAGACATCAGCCCGCGCAGTCACCGCTCAGGCACCGTGGCAGCTTTTGTATTTCTTGCCGCTGCCGCAGGGACACGGGTCGTTGCGGCCCACTTTGGGAAAGGCGCGTGCCGCCGGCACAGGCTTGGGCATCGGGAGAGTGATTTCTTTCTCGGGCGTCGGGACGGGTGTTGCAGGCATCCCGCCCCCGCTGGCTGCCGGTGCGGCCGGCGCGTCCGTCGGGCCCACGGCACGGGCGGTGCGGCTCAGGACCGCGAGCATGTTCTCAAAGACGGAGAGGTTGGACGCGCTGCGGAACTGGCCGGTGCAGATTTGCAGGCGCACGTTTTTCATCAGTTCCTCGAAATACTTGTAGGCTTCGCCCTTGTAGGCGACGAGCGGGTCAGTCTGGCCGTAGCTGCGAAGGCCGACGGCCTGGCGAAGATTTTCCATCTCGGTGAGGTGCTCCTGCCAGTGGTGGTCAATCGCGTTAATGACGACATAGCGCTCCAGCGAGCCAAGCGCTTCGGGCACCTCGACGGACTCCTTGATGGCGTAAGCGGCCCGGATTTTTTCGGTCACGGTCTTCGCCAAGGCCACGGGGTCGGAGCCGGCGAGATCGGCAGACTTGAGGCTGAGGGGGAACGCACCGTTGACCCAGCCAACAAAGCTGTCCAAAGCGGCTTGGTTCGCGCCGGTCTTCTCGCCGACGCCGGCATTTTCCAGGCGGGTGACGAGTTCTTCCTCGACCTGCTCGATGATGATGTCCTTGGGGCGCTCGGCGTGGATGGCGGCATTGCGGATGCCATACACCACTTCGCGCTGCTGGTTGAGCACGTCGTCGTATTGCAGCAAACGCTTGCGGATGGAGAAATTTTGCTGCTCCACCTTTTTCTGCGCGCTCTCGATCGAGCGGTTGAGCCACGGGTGCTCCAGCTCCTCGCCGTCCTTCATCGAGCCCTCCATGATCTTCGAGGCGAGGTTGCCTTGGAGGAAGAGGCGCAGCAGCTCGTCCTCGAGCGAGAGAAAAAACTTGGTGAGACCGGGGTCGCCCTGGCGCGAGCAGCGGCCGCGGAGCTGCCGGTCAATGCGGCGCGACTGGTGGCGCTCGGTGCCAATGACATAGAGGCCACCCAGCTCGCGCACGCCGTCGCCAAGCTTGATGTCGGTGCCGCGGCCGGCCATATTGGTCGCGATGGTCACGGCGCCGCGTTGGCCGGCGCGGGCAACGATGTCGGCCTCCTGCGCGTGAAACTTGGCGTTGAGCACCGTGTGGATGACGCCCGCGCGCCGGAGCATCCGCGAGAGCACCTCGGACGACTCGACGCTCACGGTGCCAACGAGCACAGGCTGGCCGCGCTTGTTCGCCTCTTCGATCTCCTTCACGACAGCGGCATATTTGTCGCGACGCGTCTTGAAAATTACATCGTTTTTGTCCACCCGGATGCAGGGCCGGTTGGTCGGAATGACCTGCACGGCCAGCTTGTAGATATCGAAAAATTCCGTCGCCTCGGTCTCGGCGGTGCCGGTCATGCCGGCAAGCTTCTCATACATCCGGAAGTAATTCTGGATCGTGATGGTCGCATAGGTGCGCGTCTCGCGCTCAATGGCGACACCTTCCTTGGCCTCGACGGCTTGGTGCAGGCCGTCCGACCAGCGGCGGCCGGGCATCACGCGGCCGGTGTTCTCGTCCACAATCATCACCTTGCCCTCCTGCACGACGTATTCGACATCGCGCTCGTAGAGCGAGTAGGCGCGCAGAAGCTGCGAGATGGAATGAATTTCCTCGGAGACTTCGGCGTAATGGTTTTGCGCCACGAGTTTTTTCTGCTCGCGGGTCTCGGGCGTGAGTGCGGCATCGCGGTCAATGTCGCTGAACGCCGTGGCGAGATCCGGCAGCATGAACGCGTCGGGATTGTCGGGCCTGAGCCTGGTCCGTCCGACCTGCGTGAGGTCGGCCTGGTGCTGGCGCTCATCAATGACGTAGAACAGCACCTCCTTCAGGCGGAACAGTTCCTCTTTCTGGAAGTCGCTGTTCATCTCAGTCTCGACCCGGTCGAGCAGCTTGCGCCACTCGGGGTTCTCCATGAGGCGGAGGAGCTGCTTGTTTTTCGGGTTGCCCATCTTGCCCTGGAGCAGCTTGTGGGCCGCCTGCTCCTTGTCCTCACGGCTGGCACCGGATTTTTCGAGCAAATCCTTCGCCTCGGTGACGAGCCGGTTGCACAGTCGGATCTGGTCGTTGGCGAGCTGGTCAATGCCGGGCTTGATGCGGGTGAACGGCTGCTCGCGCTCGATGGGCGCGGGACCAGAGATGATAAGCGGCACGCGCGCCTCGTCCACCAGGATCGAGTCCACCTCATCCACAATGCAAAACCAGTGGTCGCGCTGCACCTGATCCTCCTTGCGCGTGGCCATGCCGTTGTCGCGGAGGTAGTCGAAACCAAACTCGCTCGCAGTGCCATAGGTGATGTCGCGCGCATACATCTCGCGGCGCACCTCGGAAGGCATCTGTTGCTGGATGCAGCCGACCGTGACGCCGAGGAAATTATAAAGGTGTCCCATCCACTCGGAGTCACGGCGTGCGAGGTAGTCGTTGACGGTGACGAGCTGGGTGTTCTTGCCCGTGAGGGCGTTGAGGTAGAGCGGCAGCGTGGCGACAAGGGTTTTGCCCTCGCCGGTGGCCATCTCGGCGATGCGGCCTTGGTGGAGGGCGAGACCGCCGATCAACTGCACATCGAAATGCACCATGTTCCATTCGAGCTGGTGCTCACAAACGGTAATCGGACGGCCGACAAGGCGGCGGGCGGCGTTCTTCACGGCGGCAAACGCCTCCGGCAAAATCGCATCCAGCGTCACGCCGGCCTTCAGGCGCGCACGGAACTCGTCGGTCTTGGCGCGGAGCTGCTCGTCGGAGAGCGAGCGATAGGCCACGTCAAATTCGTTAGCCTGCGCGACAATTGGCCGCGCGGCCTCAAGAAATTTTTTGTAATGCCGGCCGGTAAAACGCTTGAAGAGAAATGACAGCATGAAAGGCGGGAGCGTAGGCCGGGAGGCGTCCTTGGCAAATGGCAAATGCGCGTCGGCGGGAACATCCACAGCCTCATCCCTGGCTCCTCCACGCCCGTGGGGAAGATTCGGACAGCCTGGCCTTTGCCCCACGTCAAATAATTGAGCCACAGCACACAGCAGCACAAAGGAAAAACCGGCCACACACTGACTCCCCGACCATACAATTTGATGGCAACAAATATCACCCACTCCCGGTGCAGCTTTTGAGTCTAACCCGCCAGCCGCCGTATTCCTATCGGGGCAAGATAACATGGTTGACCACACCGCCCAGACGACCAACTTACGGCCAAGTTTTCTTACTCCCATGAAATACACCCTTAACGTCAATGGGCGCACCGAAACGGTGGACGCCGAACCCGACACCCCGATGCTGTGGGTGCTCCGCGACAAGCTCAACTACGTCGGCGTCAAATACGGCTGCGGCGTGGACGTCTGCGGCGCCTGCACAGTCCATGTGAACGGCGAGTCCATGCGCTCCTGCCAGATCCCCGTCTCCGAGGCGGGCGGCAAAAAATTTGTCACCATCGAGGGGCTGTCCCCGAACGGCGACCACCCGTTGCAAAAGGCGTGGTGCGACGTGGACGTGGCCCAGTGCGGCTACTGTCAGGGCGGCCAAATCATGACCGCGGCCGCGCTCCTCAAGCGCACACCGCACCCGACCGACGCTGACATTGACAAGACGATGGCCGACAACCTCTGCCGCTGCGGCACCTACACGCGCATCCGCGCCGCCATCCATCAGGCCGCCGACGCCATGGCCGTCGCCAAAAAATTAGGATCACCCACGCCATGAAAAACGAATCTTTCTCCCCGACCGCACTGCTGGCCACGTCCGCCTCCGCCGCGAGCCCCGACGCCCTCGACCGCCGTTCCTTCCTTCGGCTTACCACGCTCGCGGGTGGCGGTTTCGCGCTCGGCTATTCCTACTTGGGCAGCGCCAGCGCCGCGATTGCGGCCGACGCGGCGACCGCAGCGGGTCTGCCTGCGACCGTGTTTTCGCCGAGCAATTTCATCCGTATTGCCGCCGATGGTGCCGTAACGATCTACTCCG
>CAIQBC010000262.1 GCA_903869955.1 uncultured Opitutia bacterium | reverse complement strand
GAAGGTTACGCCTAACGACCTCAAGCTCAGCGACGGCGGGTAGGGCCTGCCGCCGCCGAAAAATTGTTAGGCGTGTGTAAACAAAGCTGCGTTTTGCGCGTCATAGCTGTTTTCTTCCTCCCATGCCCATGCCCGCGCCCGATTCCAGTTCCCCCGGCCGTACCCGACTCCTGATGATAGACGACGACCGCAAGCTCTGCCGGCTCGTCGCGGGCTACCTCGGCCCGCTCGGCTTCGACGTGACCGCCGTTCACGACGGCTTCGCCGGCGTCGAACACGCCACCAACGCCGACGAGACGTGGCATGCTATCATCCTCGATGTAATGATGCCCGGTCTCGACGGATTTGAGGTGCTCCGTCGGATTCGTGCAAAGTGCGACACGCCGGTGCTTATGCTCACCGCGCGCGGCGACGAGACTGATCGCATCGTCGGCCTTGAGGTCGGTGCGGACGATTACCTGCCCAAAACTTTTTCTACTCGCGAACTGCTCGCCCGTTTGCGCGCCGTGTTGCGCCGCGCTGTCCGTGTTCCCGCCGAAGGGGATGCGCCCGCCGCCGAGCTCGTGGTTGGCCCTTTGCGTGTCAACCCTGAGGCGCGTACCGCCTTGCTCAACGATGTGCCCCTTGCGCTCACGCCGGTTGAGTTTAATTTGCTCGCCAGCCTTGCCAAGGCGCGCGGTCGTGTGCGCACGCGTGAGACGTTGCTCGAGGAAATCCGCGACCGTAACTATGACGTGTTTGACCGTTCGATTGACGTCCACATCTCCTCGCTCCGCAAAAAGCTCGGCGACGACGCCAAGAACCCGCGCTTCATCCGTACGCTGCGCTCTGCCGGCTACATGCTGGTCAACCCCGCCATCGCCTGACGCGCCCGCAATGGCCGACACTCATGAAAATTTTCTTTCCGCTTTCGCTCAAGGTTTCCCTTTGGCTGCTGCTCAATCTCGTGCTCGTAGCCGGGGTAGGTGGGGCGTTTCTCGTCAAGGAATCTGGCTTCGGTTGGGACATGCTCGTGGCTGCCAGCCCGGCTGACAAACGCCTCAAGGACGTGGCCCGGGAGCTGACCCTCGAGCTGCGTCAGACTCCCGCGGACGGACGCGACGAGATGCTCGCCCGCCTTGGTGAGGAGTATGACGTGAAGCTTTTTCTCTTCCAAAACGCCGATGCCGTTCAGCTTGCCGGCCCTCGCACGGAGCTGCCGCCGGAGGTGCGCGAGCGCTTTGAGCAGCCGCGCGGCTTTGGTCCGGGTTTTCGTGGGCAAGGCACCCCCAGTGCGGGCGGCAACCCCGGCTTCGGGCCGGGCTTCGCTCCACCTGGTGGTGGGCAACGCGCCGACGGTCGGCGTGGCGGGCCGCCACCGTCGGAGAACGAATCCGTGGCGGTGGGCGGGGCCGGCGGCGCTCGGGGTCAGCCAGGGCTGCCGTTGCCTCAGGCTGCCGGGCCGGTACGCGCGGCCCAGCAGACTTTTCTCCAGCGTACAGGTGGACCGGCGGCCTATTGGGTGGGCGTGCGGTTGCAGCCGGTGGTTGACCGTGCAGTCGGTATCTTGCCCATCACGCGCGTGCCCCCCGCCACGTTGCTGATGCGCGCCGATTCGCTCTGGGCTGCGATGCATTTGCTCGACCTTGATCCGTGGCTTGTGGCCGCTGCCGCCGCGATGGGCCTTTCGGTGCTGTTTTGGCTTCCGCTTGTGCGTGGCATCACGTATGCGCTCGGTCAGCTCACGCGTGCGACCGAGCAGATCGCCGAAGGTCGCTTCGACACGCGCGTTGAGGAGCAACGCCGCGACGAGATCGGTCGCCTTGGCAGTGCGGTGAACGTTATGGCTGCACAGCTCGACCGCGCAGCGACAGGCCAGAAACGTTTTCTTGGTGACATCGCGCATGAGCTCGGCTCGCCCGTCGGCCGGATGCAGGTCGCGGTCGGTATCCTTGAGGAGCAGGCCGGCCCCGCGCTCCAGCCCGCCGTGGCCGACGTGCGCGAGGAAGTGCAGCAAATGTCGGAGCTCGTCGGCGAATTGCTCGCATTCACCAAGGCCGGCCTGCGAGCGCGTGACGCCGCGCTCGTCCGTGTCGAGCTGGTGCCGCTCGCGGCCGATGTGCTTGCGCGCGAAGCCGCCCAGGGAAAAATTATTGTCAACGTTCCCGCCGGGCTCGCCGTCGCGGCCGACGCCGCGCTGCTCACGCGCTCGCTCGCCAACCTTGTTCGCAACGCGCTCCGCTACGCGGGCGACGCCGGCCCTGTTACGCTCACGGCGCAGACCGATGGGGCGGAGGTCGTCATCGCGGTGGAGGACTGCGGCCCCGGCGTGCCGGCTGGCACGCTGACGCGGCTGGGCGAGCCATTCTACCGGCCCGAGTTTGCGCGTACACGCGACACGGGCGGCGCGGGCCTCGGCCTCGCCATTGTAAAAAGTGCGGCCGAAGCGTGTCGCGGTACCGTGCGTTTCACAAACCGTGACCCGCACGGCTTCCGCGCCGAGGTGAGGCTGGCGGCAGCGTGAGTTCTGTGGCCGGGCATGGGATGAGGCGGACTTTACACGCGCTTAACAATTTTCCACCACACGCACATCATTGCCAAACACAGCGGGTGTTCACTGGCTGGGTAACTTATTGCCTCCCATGACCCACCTCAGCAACAAGACCCTGCTCGCCGCCGTGACCTGCGCCTGGCTGCTTACCGCGGCCGTTCTGGTCGCGGTCCATCCCACCGTTGCTAACGTGACGCGGGAAGGCCAAGTCGCGCCGTCTTCCAACCCTAGCTCGGATCCAGTTGGCTCAATCCGTTAATCGCTCCGCTGCTGTGTTTCGATACTATTTCCTTCAATTTCATCTCATTGCTAAAACGAAGACTAAATGAGAATGCTTTCTCACCCGGGTTACTCCGACCTCTTTGACCCACTTGATTTCCCTCCAACAAAGGGTGAAGGCATGAGGAAGCTGCTGGTCAACGGTAAGACGATCTTTGGCGACGTCATGAGCACCGCGATGACCCAAGGACTTCCTTGAATATTTAGCGCAACTGTTCAGCTGGTGAAATTGCGCGACTTGGAATGGACAACTGCAGCCGACGGCGTGGGGCCGTCGGCTGTTTTGTTTTCCTCGTCACAGGATTTACTCTCGCTTAACAAATCACGCGCTTGCGCACATACGGCCATTACACGCCACTCCGATAGT
Source organism: uncultured Opitutia bacterium (assembly GCA_903869955.1). Classification (GTDB taxonomy): domain Bacteria; phylum Verrucomicrobiota; class Verrucomicrobiia; order Opitutales; family Opitutaceae; genus CAIYUN01. The sequence goes on along the minus strand of CAIQBC010000262.1, from coordinate 7,427 downwards.
GTGCCGAACCTCATCACCTCCATGAAAACCAAACACCTTATCCTCCTCGGCGCGCTGACCTTCGGCTCGACGTTGCTTTCGTTCGCACAATCTGCCGGCGGCAATGGCAACGGCCCCACGCGCGGCCCTGGTGGCCGGGCTGGCGGACCGCCTCCACCCAACCCGTTGCTCGCGCTTTTCGACACCAATCACGACGGCGTGATTGACGCCGCCGAGATTGCCGCTGCGTCCGATGTGTTGCGCACCCTTGACCAAAACAGGGACGGTGTGCTCAATCCCGACGAACTCCGCCCGCCCGGTGGCCTCCGCGCTGGTGGCCCGGGTAACAACCCTAACGCCACTACCGACAGCGGCGGCACGCCTTACGACAATGGTCCGTCGCAAGCCGGCCCCGGCGGGCGTGGCCCCGGTGGCGGTCGTGGTCGGCGCGGTGGCCCTCCACCCGCACAAAATTAACATCTCCCGCCGCAAAAACCAACCAAGCTCATACACACCAGCCGCCGGCGGGCGTGGGACCGCCGGCGGTTTTTTATCGGCGACCGGGCGAAGTAATGGGTGAACCACGTCAACTCTCCTATGAAAAATTTACTCTCTCAGTTCCAGCGACCGGCTGCTTGACGCGAAGGACGATTCAGTCCGCAACACGACCAGCGAGATCTGCGGCGTGGAGTAGGGGCCAGCTAGCTGGCGGACCGGCCCCCCGTCGAGTTTCGGTGCCAACTTCCAAGGTTTCAACCGCTTCCTGACGAGCTCGGTCGGCGAGCATTACTTCCGCACGATCAAGCCCGTGGTCTATCCTGGCTGATCGGTGCCGTTCATACATTTTAAGATCAGGCCCAAGGGATACGAGCTGTGGACCACGCAGCTTTGCATGCGGACCGTCGTGCTGTAGCACGGATTTTGCACGAATTGACGCATCTGCCCGCGTTTTTTCTTGCCCTCGTGCCTCGCACCGCTGCGCCTTGGGATTGAAAACATGAACCTCACCAAACACTGGGCCGTGACGCTCGACGACTACGCCATTGACCTCGCGTGGTCACCAAACGGCACGACACTCGCCGCCGCCAGCGCCACCGGTTCCGTCTTGCTTCTCGCCGCCGCGACCGGCGAGAAACTTCACGCATTCGCAGGCCACGAAAACGGTACAAACGTGCTCGCGTGGATGCCCATGGCGCAGGGCTTGGAACCTGGTAATCAAAGCCAACTCTTGGCCACCGGCGGACAGGATGGCTCCGTGAAATTCTGGGATACGGCCAACGGCCAGCACATCACTACCGCCAGGCTTGGCCACGTCTGGGTCGAGCACCTCGCTTGGAAACTCGCGTCGAAAGCCCAAGGGGCCGCACCCATGGCCCCGAATCAGCTTCTGTTCGCTGTCGCCGGGAAAAATCTCACTGCCCTTCGCCCTGACGGCTCGGTTGCGCATACGTTCCCGCCTGCGCCGAAAACTATCATTGCTCTTGCAGTCCGGCCAGCCGGCCCTGAGCCAATCGAACGGAGCTGCGGCTGTGTCGCCGCCGCGCATTTCGGTGGAGTGCAACTTTGGGGCGCCAGCGATTTTGTCCTAAAAAAAGAGCTGCCCTACACCAACGGCATCCATGCGCTTGTTTGGTCGCCCGACAGCCGTTGGCTTGTCTCCGGTAACCAAGACCCGAGTGTTCATCTCTGGATTCCCGAGAAAAATCTCGAACTGCACATGAGCGGCTACGAGGGCAAGGTGAAGGAGCTCTCATTCGATCACACCTCGCGCTGGCTTGCCACCGGTGGTGGGCACGACGCCTGCATCTGGGATTGCGCTGGCAATGGTCCCGAGGGCCGCGAGCCGCTCATGCTCCCGCACGACGCGAAGGTCTGTGCCGTTGCGTTTCAACACACTCACGGCCTGCTCGCCACCGGCTCGGCCGATGGTACGGTGATGCTCTGGAGCGTAGACCGCCGCCAGCCGCTGCGTGCCACGGTGAAAATGCCCGCCCCCGCGACCAAACTTGTCTGGTCGCCCGATGATGCCATTCTTGCCATCGGTGCGGAGAACGGCACGGTCTATACGCTCCGCTGCGTGACGTGACGGCTCCCCATGCATGGTGCGGTTCGTCACGTCGGCTGCGCCCTGGCGGGCCTTTTCGGCGAAAGGGCCGCGCTTGCCTGGCTCGGGAAAATTCTGCCTGCCACCCGCCAGCAGGTGTTGCCCTGAGCACTAGGTGGATGAAAACGGAGGTGTGGTGCCGGCGCCGGCGCGGACGACAAGAAGTGGAACGGCGGTGTGGTGCCGCACTTTTTCAATCGTGCTGCCGAGAAATATATCGGCCACGAGCCTGTGGCCGTGGGAGGCGAGCGCAATGAGGTCGCAGCGCTCGGCGACGGCCACGCGGATGATCTCCGTCGGCGGGTTGCCCAACGCGAGCAGCGTCGTGACGGTCAGCCCACCGGCGCGCAGCGTGGCTGCAGTTTTTTCGAGATACTCGCGGTCAGCGCGGATCTCCTCGGACTCGGTGAGTTTCAATTGTTCAAAGTTTCTCGCCGCGAAGCCGTCGGCCACGTGGACCAGCAGCAATGCCGAGCCGAGCTGGTACGCGAGTGCGGCGATGTGCGGCACCAGCGTCTCGTCGGCGCGGCCGTTCTCAAGGGCGACGAGGATTTTTTGATACATGGCTCAGGGAGTGGCCCCGCCAGTAAAACCGGCAGTGTCAAGGAGGAGCCTTACATTCAGTCCGATGATGACAAGCGTGATGCTCCAGCCGACGAGTTTGATCCACCACGGGTTCACGAATTCGCCCATCTTGGTGCGGTCGCCGGTAAAGCGCATCAGGGGCCAGCACGCGAAGCCGAGCTGCATGGAGAGGCATACCTGGCTGGCGACGAGCAACTGCGTGCTTCGGCCCTCGCCATAAATGCCAATGACCACCACTGCCGGCACGATGGCGATGCCGCGCGTGATGAGCCGCCGCAACCATGGGCGCAGCCGGATGTTGAGAAAACCCTCCATCACGATCTGCCCCGCTAGTGTGCCGGTGAGCGTGGAGTTTTGCCCCGAGGCGAGCAGCGCGAGCGCGAAGAGCGTGCTGGCAAACCCCACGCCGAGTACGCCGTCAAGCAAGTGGTGGGCCTCTTGGATCTCACCGACGTTTTCGTGCCCGTTGCCGTGAAATACGGCGGCGGCGAGGATGAGGATCGCGGCGTTGATAAAGAGCGCGAACATCAGTGCGAAGGTCGAGTCAATGGTGCCGAACTTGATCGCCTCACGCTTGCCACCCGCCGTCTGCTCGTATTTTCGCGTCTGCACGATGGACGAGTGCAGATAGAGGTTGTGCGGCATCACGGTTGCGCCGAGAATGCTGGTGGCGACGTAGAGCATCTCGGAATGGCGGAGAACCTCGAGGCGCGGGATGAAGCCGGCAAAAACGCCACCCATGTCAGGTTTGGCGATAAACAACTCCACCGCGAAACAGCCTCCGATGGTCAGGATCAGCGTGATCACCAACGCCTCGATGTAACGGAAGCCGCGATGCTGGAGCAGCAGCACGATCAGCACGTCGAGTGCGGTGATGGCGCAGCCCCACACGAGAGGTATGCCGAAAAGCAGTTGCAGCCCGATGGCCGAGCCGACGACCTCCGCGAGGTCGCACGCCGCGATCGCCAGCTCGCACAAAATCCAAAGAAACCAGACGACCGGCCGCGGGTAGTGGTCGCGGCACGCTTGCGCGAGGTCGCGTCCCGTGGCGACGCCCAGCTTGATGCACAGATGCTGAAGCAAGATTGCCATGAGGTTGGAAATCATGATGACGGACAGCAGCGTGTAGCCGAACTTCGCCCCGCCTTGGAGGTCGGTGGCCCAGTTGCCTGGATCCATGTAACCGACGGCCACGAGGAAGCCCGGGCCAGAAAAAGCGAGCAGCTTCCGCCAGAAACCCGCGTCTGCCGGTACGAGCACGCTACGGTGCGCCTCGGGCAAGCTTGGTTCCGTGCCGGTCCGTTGCCAGCCGGCCTTTGGTACGGGCGTTGAGCGGACGTCGTCCGGCGCAGGCCCACCGGCGCGGGCGCTTGGCAGATTCATGGGTGCGGATAAAACATGAAGCCAGCCAAGAGTCAAAGACTGGAATCGGGGGGGGATTTGCGCTGTCCCGGCCTAAAATCTGGTCGAAATCTCAAGACCGCACGTTAAATACCGTCGTCGCGATTCTCCGTTCTATTTCTCCCTCCCGCCCCTGCCCATGCCCAACATCCTCGCCTCCTTCCGGCTCGATAACAAAACCGCCCTCGTCACTGGCGCATCGCGCGGCATCGGCGCCGCGATGGCCACCGCACTCGCGCAGGCGGGGGCCGACGTGATCCTCGTCGCGCGTGGCGACTGCGCCGCCACCCAAAAATCCATCGAGGCCGCCGGGCGCCGCGCGCACCTGCTCGCGGCAGATCTTAGCGACCGTGGGTCGGTCGAAAAGCTGCTTGTCACCTTGGACCGCGACGTACCGCTGCCCGACATCCTCGTCAACAATGCCGGCATCGTGCGGCGCGGCGCGTTCGTTGACTTTACGCAGGAGGACTGGGACGCCGTGATGGAGACGAACCTCAACGCCGTTTTCCGCCTCAGCCAGAAGGTCACGCGCGAGTGGATTGCCCGGAAGCGGCGCGGCAAGATCATCCACACCGCGTCGTTGCTGTCGTTTCAAGGCGGCATCCGCATCGGCGCCTACACGGCGGCGAAAAGCGCGCTCGCCGGCCTCACGCGCCTGATGGCCAACGAGCTCGCCCCGCACGGGATCAACGTCAACGCCATCGCGCCCGGCTACATCGCGACCGACAACACCCAGCCGCTGCGCGCCGACCCGGAGCGCCACCAGGCCATCCTCGACCGCATCCCCGCTGGCCGCTGGGGTGAGCCGGCCGACCTCGCCGGCGCGACGGTGTTTCTCGCCTCGCCCGCGAGCGACTATATGCACGGCCACATCCTCGCCGTGGACGGCGGCTGGCTGGCGCGGTGAGCGGTTTCAGCGGAAAACCAAGTGCGCGCAATTTTTCAAGCCATGTCCCAGCCCGGCACCAGCCCGCATCGGCCTCTACGCGGACGTATTGTCCTTTGCGGTGGTCAATGCGACAATTGCCACCACTGCTCCGGTTTCTGCCATTACCGCGTCCCCTGTCTAAAAGCCATGAAACTCGCTCGTTACTTCCTCTTGCCCCTTGCCTCCCTAGGCGCGCTCAGCGTTTCATCCTGCATCGTGGCCGGCACCAATTGGCGTCATCGTAACGATCTGCATCCGTCCAGAGACGAGCGCGATGATTTGCCGAAGCTGTCAGGCGAGTCTCACGCGGACCTCACCCCCACCGAGGTCGCCAAGCTCGGCTGGGAGGCCGTGCCGCAAATCCTCGCGCACATCAAGGCCCCGACGTTTCCGGCCAAAAATTTTCCCATCACCGACTACGGCGCGAAGGCCGACGGCACGACGGATTGCACCGACGCCATCGCCAAGGCCATCGCCGCCTGCCACGCGGCGGGCGGCGGACATGTCGTGGTGTCCGATGGCACCTGGAGCACCGGCGCGATACGCTTGCTGAGCAATGTGGACCTGCATCTCACCCACAAGGCAACGCTCCAGTTCTCCACTGACGTGACGAAATACCTCCCGCTTGTCCACGTGCGCTACGAGGGCGTCGAGTGCATGAATTTCTGCCCGCCCCTCTATGCTTTTGAGCAGGAGAACATTTCAGTGAGCGGCAAAGGCACGCTCGACGGCGGCGGCCAGCAAGCCTGGACGCGCGCGGTTGGCGCGCGCCGCGCCATTGACGCGAGCGTGCCAGTGGAACAGCGCGTGATGGGACCGAATGCCGGGCTGCGGCCCAATTTTTTCCAGCCCTACCGCTGCGCGAACGTCATCATTGACGGCCTCACCATCCACAACTCGCCCATGTGGGAGATCAACCCGGTGTTCTGCACCAACGTCATCGTGCGCAACCTCGCCATTGACAGCCACGGGGCGAACAACGACGGCTGCGACCCCGACTCCTGCAAATACGTCCTCATCGAGGGCTGCACCTTTGACACCGGTGACGACTGCATCGCCATCAAGTGTGGCAAGGACGACGACGGTCGCCGCGTCAATCAGCCGGCAGAGTTTGTCATCGTGCGCGACTGCGTGATGAAGGACGGTCATGGCGGCGTGACGCTCGGCAGCGAATGCACCCCAGCCATCCGCAACGTCTTCGTGGAGAACTGCCGGATGAGCAGCACGCAGCTTAACGCCGTGCTGCGTTTCAAGAACACGCCCGTGCGCGGCGGCGTCATCGAGAACGTCTATGCGCGCAACCTTGACGTTGGCAGCGTGGCCGCCGGCAACAACCGCGCCGCGTTCCTTATCGAGTTCACTTACATGAACTCGACCACCGGCCCTTACGTCCCGGTGCTGCGTAACGTGAACGTCACCGGTGTCTGCGGTGCGGACATCCCCCGGCTGGTCAGCCTGACGGCCGGCTCGACGGCGGTGATCGAAAACATCCGCATCGACGACAGCATCTTCGCCGGCCCGGCCCCAGCCGAGCTGGAGCAAAACAAGGGTCGGATCACCTTCACCAACGTCACGCTCCTCCCGCGCGGCACCGCGTTGCCGGCCGCGAAGCCTTGAGGTAGGGCGTGCCCGCCGGGCGCGCCGCAGAATCTTATTTCTGCTACACAGGCATTGAACCCACCAAAAAATCGCCCAGCCTTGGCCCTTCCCCCAACCTTGATGACCTTCGCGACCTCCTCCGACACAAAGATCGGCAACTACCGCTGGGTGATCTGCGTCCTGCTGTTTTTTGCCACGACGATCAACTACATCGACCGGCAGATTCTTTCGCTGATCAAGCCCATCCTCGACGACCAGCTCCACTGGAGCAACGAGCAGTTCGGCTACATCAACTCTGCGTTCCAAGGTGCCTATGGCCTCAGCCTGCTGGGCTTCGGCTGGTTCATTGACCGCTTCGGCACGAAGATCGGCTACACCGTCTCCATCGCCGCGTGGAGCGTGGCGGCGATGGCCCACGCGCTCGTCGGCAGCGTGAACGGCTTTATGGGTGCGCGCGTCGCGCTGGGCATCGGCGAGGGCGGCAATTTTCCCTCGGCGATCAAGGCCGTGGCGCTCTGGTTTCCGAAGAAGGAGCGCGCACTGGCCACCAGCCTCTTCAACGCCGGTTCGAACGTTGGCCCGATTCTCGCCCCGTTGCTCGTGCCGTGGATTGCGCTCAACTGGGGCTGGCAATGGGCGTTTGTCCTCGCCGGCGTCGCGGGCTTCCTTTGGCTGCTGTTCTGGATCCCGTTCTACAATGTGCCGGAAAAGATCAGCTCCCTCGGCGCGGAGGAGCTCGCCCACATCCGCAGTGACGCCTCCGAGCAAGGCTCCGAGACGGAAAAATTGTCGTGGGGCAGTCTTCTCGGCTACCGGCAGACCTGGTCGTTC
>CAIQBC010000261.1 GCA_903869955.1 uncultured Opitutia bacterium | reverse complement strand
GCCGCGCCCGCCAAGAAGTAAATTTCCCGCGCCGTCGCGCCGCTTGACCGCGGCGGGGTGGGGCGGTTGTTCTTTGAGCCATGTCTCTCCTGCTCGTCGTCGGCCTCGGCAACCCGGGCCGCGAATACGACGGCACGCGCCACAACGCCGGCTTCGCCGTCCTCGACGCGTTCGCCCGCCCGCCCGGGCTCGCGTGGGAGCGTTCGCGCCGCTTCGAGGCCGACCTCGCCCGCTGGGACGCGCCGTTCGCCAGCCCCCGCTCGCTCCTGCTCGTCAAGCCGCTCACGTTCATGAACGACAGCGGCCGGGCCGTGCAGGCGCTCGCCTCGTTCCACCGCGTGCCGCCCGCCGACACGATCGCCGTCTACGACGACCTCAACATCGCCCTCGGCCTCGGGAAGGTCTCCGTCACCGGCAGCGCCGGCGGCCACAACGGCGTCGCCAGCCTCCTGGCCCACCTCGGCGACGGTTTCATCCGCTACCGGCTCGGCATCGGCCCGAAGGAGCCGCCGGAGATGGACATGGCGGACTTCGTGCTCGGCCGCTTCACTCCGGACCAGCAAACCATTTTCAACCAACATCTCGACCACCACACCTCCGGCCTGCGCCACGTCATCGAACACGGCGCCGACCGGGCCATGAACCTTCTCAACCGCAGACCCACCGCCCAATGAGCACCACCACCAAACGCAACTACCGCGCGACCTTCATCCTCGACAACCGCGGCAAGGAAGACTCCGCCGAACAGATCATTGACGGCGTCAAAAAGGACATCGCCACGCTCGGCGGCGAGGTCGGCACCGTCGAGAACCTCGGCCGCAAGGAATTCATCCGCGTGACGGACAAGAAATTTCCCGGCGGCACCTATGTGCAGGTCGCCTTTGCCGCGCCGCCCGCGACCCCGGCCGCCCTGCGCGAGCGGCTCCGGCTCAACCCCAGCATCTATCGCACGTTTGTCCAGTCGGTCTGACGACCGGCCGGCGTGCCCCCCATCATGGCCAGCTACAACAAAGTCCTCCTCCTCGGCAACCTCACGCGCGACCCCGAGCTGCGCGTCACGCCGAAGGGCACGCCGGTGTGCCAGTTCGGCCTCGCGGTCAACCGCCAGTTCAAGGACGAGAGCGGCCAGATGCGCGAGGAAGTGACGTTTGTGGACCTGGAGGCGTGGGGCAAGCAGGCCGAGACCATCGCCAAGTATCTCACCAAGGGCCGCCCGCTCTTCGTCGAGGGCCGGCTGAAGCTCGACCAGTGGGACGACAAGACCTCCGGCCAGAAGCGCAGCAAGCTCAAGGTCGTGCTCGAAAACTTTCAGTTCCTCGGCGGCCGCGAAGGCGGCCCCGGCGGGGCACCCGGGAGCGCGCCGGCCGGCGGTGACGAAGGCGTGGACCAGACGGCCGAGCGCCATGTCCCCCCGCCGCGTGCGCCGGGCAAATCCGGTCCGCCGCCCGCCGGCATTGACGAAGACGTGCCGTTCTGAGGGCGCGTCCCCCGACCAAAGCAAAACTCAAACACTCACTCACACCCGAACCAAACATCATGGCACACAGCGAAGTACTTCTCCTCAAGCCCGTCGAAAGCCTCGGCGGCGAGGGCGACCAAGTCAGGGTTCGCGCCGGCTACGCGCGCAACTTTCTCCTCCCGCGCAAGCTGGCCGCCCCGCTCACGCAGGCGAACCGCAAGCACGTGGACGCGCTGAAAAAGCGCCGCGGCGAGAGCGCGGCCGACGAGCTGACCGGCGCGCAGGAGCTCGCCGCCAAGCTGGCCAAGCTCACGGTGGGCTTTGCGGTGAAGACCGGCGAGGGCGGC
>CAIQBC010000260.1 GCA_903869955.1 uncultured Opitutia bacterium | reverse complement strand
CGACCTTGATCGTCTCACCGACCTTGAGCTCGGTCACGTCCACCGGGATGACGGCAGGCAGGTCTTTCGGCAGGCAGCGGACGCGCAGGGTGTGCGCGGCCATTTCCAACACGCCGCTCTGGTTTTTCACGCCAAAGGATTCGCCGGTGGTCTGCACCGGCACCAGGATCTCGAATTTCTCGTCGGGCTTCACCTCGTGCAAATCAACATGGAGGTAGCGGTCGGTGATGGGGTCGCGCTGGATTTCCTGAAGAAACGACAGTGCGCGGTCGGGCTTGTCGGCCCGCGTCAGCTCAATGAGGAGCGCGCGGCCGGAGATGGCCTTGCGGAGGCGGACGAATTCCGCCGTGTCAATGGCGAGCGTCTCCGGCGCGGTGTGCTTCCCGTAAAGGATGGCGGGAATCTGGTTGGCCTTGCGCGTGCGGCGCGAGGCGCTGCGACCGGTCTGGGCGCGGGACGTGACGTTGAGCGAGAGTTTATTTGCCATGGATTTCGTTCCCCCTGTCGCTCCGGAATTGGAGGCAGGCGTAGTGGAAAAGGGGTCCATTGCATACGACCATGCCGGGCCAATGCAACCAAAACTTTCGCCGTGCGCGTTTTTCCTGTTTTTCGCCCGCCTGGCTTCCCGGCCGAAAATGAGCCAAAATTCAATCGCCTGGCGATCAAGACCCACCCTATTCAACCTTGATTCACCTTGATTGGGCCTGATCGGCGGGGTTTCTGGCACTTGTGGCTCGCGTTGGGGTCACAAGGTTCAGGCAACCCCCAGACCACCATGAAAACGCCTCCTTGCTTTCTCCTCGGTTTGTTTCTGGCGCTGACGCCGTTCCTGTCTGCCCAAGACCACGACGCCCTGACCCAGGACCCCGGCGCAAGGCCGCTGCTCCAGCCCGCTCAGCTCGACCAGCTCCTCGGTCCCATCGCCCTTTATCCCGACGCCCTTGTCGCCCTGATTTTGCCCGCCGCCACCGAGCCCGCCGACCTCGTGCTGGCCGCCCGTTACCTCGCTGCCGACGCGGACTCCTCTCCCGAAGCCATCGCCGCCCAGCCCTGGGACGACAGCGTCAAGTCGCTCGCCCGCTATCCCGACTTGTTGCAGTGGATGGACACGAACCTCGCGTGGACGAAACAGCTCGGCGAGGCCTTCCTGGCCCAGCCGGCCGAGGTGCTGAAGGCCGTTCAGCGCCTGCGCACCCTCGCGCAGGCCGCCGGCACACTCACTGACACCCCGCAGCAGACCGTCGTCGTCGAAACTGAGTACATCCGCATCGTGCCCGCGCAGCCCGATGTGATTTATGTGCCATACTACGATCCTCTGACTGTTTTCACGCCGCGCCCGATCTTCTTCTTCCCGCCGCCCATCACGTTTGTCGCCGTCGGACCCATTGGCCTCTGGCTGGTCTATGAGTGTGACTGGGACCATCGGATCATCTGGGTGGTGGACCGGCGGCGGGAGCGGCGTCCTCCTTCGGTCTGGCTGAATCCGGTCGTGGTGGTGAACCATCCTTCTCGCCCGGGCGATCCGGCCCGGAGCCCGTGGCAGCCACCGTCTCGCGTTGCTTCCCCGCGCCCCGGCGGATTCCGGCTCACGGGTGAAATCATCCGCCCCGCCCCGGTCGTTTTCAACACGCCACACCGGCCCGATGATCGCAGCCACGCGGCCGTCGGAAATACCCTGTCGCTCCGGCCGGGCAGCGCGCAAAATGTTACCGCGCAGCCATTACTGGCCCGCCCAGACCCTCGCGGTCCCGGGCGCCAGACCGCGCCCGCGCCGCTCCCTCCGGCTGCACCGCCGGTGTTGGCGACAGCTTCAGTCAGTGTGCCACCCGCACCGGTCACCGCTCAACCGGCCACCCTTCCGCCGCCGGCCCGGCCCCATGATGAGCGCCCCCACGATGCGGCCAATCGTCCTCCGCCACCCGTGCTTACCAGCAATGCAACCCTCCCTGCCTTGCTCCCCCGCTCCGCTTTGCACGAGTTCTCCCCGCCCGCTTCTCCCGGTCCAGCGCTTGATCCGGTGCGTCCGGTCGTGATGCCCGCCACCGTTCGTCCCGTGGCCGCCCTCCCTCCGGCCATGCCCACCCGCCCGGCACCTTTTGAAGCTTCCCGCCAGATTCTGCCCCCCTCCGTGGCTTTCGCGCCGCCGGTGGCGGCACTACCGCCCGCCCCGCCCGCGATTCGACCCGTGCCAGTTCCGCCATCGCCTGTCAGTGACAAAAAGGGCAACGATCCGGATAAGGATAAACCGGATGACCGGCATCAGCGGACCTGAAAGCCGGTGCGTCGGTTTGCGCCACTGGGTAAAAACATGAAAGCTCCCCTCCATCAAACTAGGCCTCCTGTCCAACTTTCGTGGTCCACCTCTATCGCGCTGTTGGGAGAAATGCCGCCTCAAAGTCCAAGTCGGTGCCTGATAGTCAGGACGGGAGGACGCTTTCTGCTTTTGGGTTTTTTCAACCGGCCTCCGCGCGTGGGTCATTCGACGGTCAGAACCACTTCGTTGGACAGCACGGATGCGGCCCGCCCGGGAACTGTCAGCCGGAGCCGAAGGGTGTAGCGGCCTGGCGCAAGGGAGGGAAACCGCGACGCCAACTCATACTCCGGGCTAATCACGCCAGCCGTACCCGGACGCAAATCAGCGTTCCTCAGGTAAACATAATGAGCCTCCTTGTCCGGCAAAAGGGTGCGCTCCGCCACTTGGCTGCCCCGGGCGTCGCGCAAGATGAACTCCGCCGCGCCCATCGCATCGTTGTTCAGCGGCGGAACGAGAGGGGCCGGGACCGTACCGCCAAAACCGCCGCTCCCGCCGCCAACTGCCGGGAGTCTGGGGGCGTCCGTGTTTTTCAGGCTGACATGCACCTGGATTTGCTCCGGTCTGCCGCGTTCCCGTGAAAGCACGATGCCGCAGGCGAGATTGGCGGCGGACGAACCCCAGCCCTGCGGCAGGTCAATGTCAGCGGGCAGCTCGCCCCGCAGGTTAAGGAGCCGGGTTCCGGTGGCATCGAAATACAGTTCGGTGAGTGCGCGCCCCCGGATGGAGGGGAATCTTGACGGCGTCGGCTGCGCGGCCCTGCGGGTTTCGAACTCCTTGGTCCCGTCCGCCCGCAAAGACCACTCGCGGATGACCTCCCCATCCGGACCATATTCATAATGTTGGCTGCCCTGCGGTTTCATGGCCCCGTCGAAAGCCTCCGTCGAAACCAGCCGACCGTTTTCATAGTGATATAGCACTTGCGAGCCGATCGCCATCTCTTCGGGCGGTGTGCCGGAGGCGGACCGGCGGGCGGAAAACATCGTGTAGTAAATCTCCTTGGAGACGCGACCGGCCCCGTCCAAGAAAGTCCGCCGGGCGATGGTGCCGTTTTGCGTCATGAAATCATAAATCTCCAACCGCCCCACATCGGCGGCAGGCGTGGTGGCCGGAGCCGGACTGGTGGCCGCAGCACATGCGGCAAAGTTGAGGATGACGGCGGCGAAGAATGCCGGGAGCAGCCGCAGGAAGATATTTTTCATGACGGGCAGGCGAGGCGGATGCTTGGAACGCAGCCGAAGCCGGGAATGACGCGGGACCATTGGGCAGAGTTTCATGGCGGAGCGAGGGGGCGCTACCTTACTCCAGCGACCAGACGGCGAGCTGCTGGCCGGCAGTGTAAAGTTTTTTGCCGTCGGGCGAAAAGGCCAGCGCAAGGCGGGCCGCCGGGTTACCGACCGTCCGTGCTCCCAGGTTGGCGCTCATTTCCCACCGCAGTTCGCCGGTGCGGACCCGAAAGACCCCGATGCGGGACGAGGCGGCCGGGCCCTCGGATGACAACGCGATGACGGCCAGCGAGGTTCCGTCGGGAGAAAATGCCAGGGTGCCCGGTGCAGCCAGCACCGGGTAAGGCAAGGTGCGCAGGGGCCGGCCCGTCGGCGTGTCCCAGAGCCGGACTCCGTCCTCAGCCACAGCCGTGGCCAGGATCTTCCCGTCGGGCGAAAACGCCAAGGATCGCACCGCGCCGCCAAAACTATCGAGCTGCTGCAGTGGCGTACCGTTGGCCGCGTTGAACAGTTGCACCATGCCGCCCGCATTGATGCTGGCGGCGAGCAGCCGGCCGTCGGGCGAAAGCGCGAGGCGACTCTCGACTCCGAATTCCGGGTCGGCCTGCTGCCACAGGAGGTGGCGCGACGGGGCATCGTAGCAGGCGACGAATTTGTAGCCGATCGCACCCAGCCGAGAGCCGTCGCCATCGAAAGCATAGGTGCCGAATTCGTGGGCGGAGGCTTCCCAGACAAACTGGTCCAACTGGCCCCGTTCGGTTTTTTTCCGCGTGGCGGTATCCCAGTCATAAATGCCGTTGCTCACGTCGAAGTGGGTCAGCCTGCGGCCGGCCTCGGCAAAGGCGATGGCGACCGGTTCGGGATTGTTCTTGCTTAGGGTGCCCGTGAGCCGGCCGGTGGAGCCTTCGCGGATTTCCAGCCCGGCCCCCCGCTGGTTCATGAGGGCCAGCCAGCGACCGTCTTCCGAACAAATCAGCGCTAGCGGCGGGTGGCTGAGCGGCGTACTCCAGGCCGGGACGGTGAGTACGGTTTGTGGACTCAGCACGGTGACCGGATGTTCCGAAAATCCATAGTGCCGGCGGAGCAGGTCGCGCCAGCCGTTCAGCGCAAACAGGGATGGCGGGTTGCGACGAAGCTTTAAGCGGTTGAGCTCCTGCGGATCTGCCAACGGGACCGGCAAGTCCACGCTGGCGAGGGCGAGCAACTGCGCCAGGAGCAACGTTCCGCAGTTGTCGAAGCGTGGATCGGCGACCAGCGCGGCGAGCAGTTCCTTGGTGTCGGTCCGGCGGGATTCCGCCACCCCGCGCAAAAAATCATCCGGACCGTCATCGGAAAGGCTGTGCGGCAGAACTTGGTAAAACCAATCCACCAGCGTGGCCTGCTCTGCGCTGCCACGGACCTCCCACAGGGCGGCCATGATCTCCCCCTGGGCCCGCCGTCCCTCCACAGTGCCAACCGGATGACGAACCAAGGCCGTGCGGACGGCCTCGGTGACTTGGGCGGCCGATTGCTGGTTTATCAATCTGAACGCTGCGGCAGACCACTTCCGGCTATTGCCCTGCCAGGTAGGGAGCGCCCCATCGGCTCCGGCCAGCACCGCATCAGCATCCTGGGGCCGCAACAGGTCGCTGGCATGAAGGAGAATAAATTCGGCCAGTGGCAGGAAGACGCGGTTGCGTGCATCGCCGGGGGTGTCGTCAAACCGCAGGTCCGGATCCTCCAGGGAAGATTTATGCTGGAGAAACTGCACCAGCGCATCCGGCCCGACATTTTTCAGCGCGGCCACCAACGTGTCGTCCGGGAGCAGCTTGGTCCCGGAATCATGGGCCACGCCTTCGCTGCCATAAAGCAGCACCCAGCCACGCTCGACCGGAGGCAAGGCATTGATTTCTGCCAGCACCCGTTCAATATCTTGCTGATACTGCGGCTGGAACGGCGTCGTTTGGCGGGTGGCCCGCCACAGTTTCACGAGCCACCAACTGGCGCTGCGCGCCCGTTGGCCACGTTCCGCCCAATATTGGTCGAAGACTTTCAAGGTATCGGCCGGCCGGGCCTCAATCGCGCCGGCCGCGTTTCTCGTGACGGGCAGTGAAATGGATGCAGCATCGAGGTAGGAGCGAAGCATGGCCGTCGCCACCTCACCCACGGTCTGGGGCCGTGGTGTCACCACAAATTCACGCGAATTGCCACTGGGTTCCCGCCGGTCAAAAATTGGCAAAGTAATGGCACCATCCGGCACGCACGAAACGATGAGCGGCAGATCGTGGGCATCCTCCCGGAGAAATAGCGCCCCAAGCGCCAGGGTCCGCAGCTTGGGATCTGCGTCTTTGAGCAGCGCGCCCAAAGCCGCGCGCTCGCCACCCAGCGAGCGCAGCACCGCGAGCATGTGCGTGTGCTCACTTTCGAGGGACTCCGGCCAAATCTGGTCATAGAGCCCTTCACCACTGTACATCGGCCCCAGCCCGACGCGCAGCGGGCCGCGGTTGGAGATGAGATTTTTGGTCTCGAAGTACTGCAGGCTTTTTCCCAGCTGATCGAGCCGCTGGCGGACAGAGTCCACATTGGACCCAGAGACGGCCACGGCCTGGGTGGGAGTGGTCGGCGATACCGTGACAGCGGCAAATCCGGACCCAGCCATGCCAGCGGCGATCAGCGCGACCAAGGGGCCGAGTTTCGTTCTGAGGCGGAATGGCATGGGAGCAGATGCGGGGTAATTCTGGTCGAAGGTTTAGGTCTGCCACCCAGTATGACGCTTTTTGCCAGACAATTTGTCATGACGATGTAAAATGATTGTCAGAGAATTGTCATGCCATGGTCGGCGAAGCTAGTCGCGCCAAACCCACGGCAGGTTTTCTGCGCCGGTGCCTCCAGCGGGACTCCGAACTCTTTCGAGGTTTCAGTGACCGACAAGTTGCAGCCCAACTACGCACTCACTTTCGGACTGAATGAGCCTTGAGGCCCATGGTCGGCACCGCTTCTCCCAACCGGGGTTATTTGAGCGGAATCCCGTTGGCTTTAAATTCGCCGCCTTTGACGATCGTGTCCAAAAGCTCTTGCGAGCGGGTCGCCCAAGCGCGTTCCGTGGCCGGAGGAGCCTGATTGTTGTGGGCCGCCTGAGGCAGGGGAATCGCCTCTTTCGGGCCGGGAATCTGGTTGTAAGCCGTCCAGATGCCCACCGGGGAAGCCACCGTGTCCAGAAACCCCAAGGCAATGAAGGTGGGCGCCTTGATGCGCGATGCGAAGTTGACGACGTCAAAATAAAGCCCGGCTTCCACGATCTTGGCATTTTTGGTGTTCCAATTGGGATAGCCCAGCTTGCGTCCGTGAAGATCCCCGTTAAAGTCGGTGCCCGAAGGCACCCAGGCAAGTGCTGCTGTGATGCCGTCATTTAGTCCCGCCGTGACCAACGTCTGCTGGCCGCCCATGCTCGTGCCCATCAGCACGATCGTCTTTCCGTCCCAATCCGCCCGGGTTTTGATGTACTGCACCGCCCGCGTGTCGCGGAGATACATGTTGAGGAAGTAGCTTTGCTCACGCTCGGTATTGCCGACCGAGGCGTAATTTTGTGGCACCCCCTCCGTCGAATTGGGGGCCACGTCGTGCGAGTCAACATTCATGCACAGCCAGCCTTGCACGGCCCGGTTGGTGGCGTTGGTGGTCGGGAGGGTGTAGACGCCGGCGTACTGATAGAGGATCAGCGCCGGGAACTTGCCCTCCTTGGCGGGCTTGGCGATGTAGCCCTGCACCTGCGAGTTGAGGCTGTCGATTTTAACCATCGCCAGTTCGACGCCCGCCACATTGGTCGGCTGGGGGGTGAGCTGCGGATCCATGGGCACCTCCCTCAGCGCTTTGAGTTTGCCATCCCAAAAGGCATCAAAGTCCGCGGGTCGCGGTGCGGACGGCTGCAATTGTGCGGGTGAGATCGCCGCGCCCAACTGCAGGGCATAATTGT
>CAIQBC010000259.1 GCA_903869955.1 uncultured Opitutia bacterium | reverse complement strand
GCCGGCCATGCTGGCGGGAGTGATAATCTGGCACGACTGGCGTGCACGCTGGGCAATGCCGGCGCTCATCGGGCTGACAGCGGCAAATTTTCTCCTGCCGGCGGCGCACATGGTCACTGTCTCGCGCATTCCCATTCTTTACCTGCACGCAGAACTGGGGAACTGGCGCCAGCCGCCCGACCAGCGGTTCGACCCACGGGCCTACAACGCGCTCGGCCTCCAAGCCAGCCAAGCCCAAAAAAATCAGGACGCCTACGCCGCCTTCACCACCGCCATCTTGCTGGATCCCAGCTACGCGGAGGCGCTGAACAACCGCGGAGTGCTACTCTACAAAACCCAGCACAAACCGGAGGCGCTGGCGGACTTCAGCCGTGCCATTGAGAGCGACCCCGGGACGTTCAACGGCTGGCTCAACCGCGGGATCGTGCGACGCGACTTGGGCGATGCAACCGGCTCGGCCGCAGACTTGAAAATGGCTGTCGTAACCGCCGGCCACGCAATTGAGCATGACCCAAAGTCACCAGACGCGTGGTTCAACCGTGGTCAGGTGCGAAGCCAGACCGGCGACCTCGCCGGCGCGGTGGCGGACTTAGAAAAAGTCGTCGAGTTCGCCCCCGCCGACTGGCCCAGCCTCGGGCAAGCCAAGCTCATGCTGACGGAATTGAAGGCCACCCACCCGCCGGGCCGCTAGCCGGACATGCGCGGCAAACGCGGCGCGAAGTTCGGGGTTGAAAACCCTCGCGCGGCGCGGGCAATGTGGCCTCGTCCTTATGCCGCCACCCGCCACCCCCGCCGAAGAAGTCGTCCTAGCCACGAATTGGTTCCAAGTCGTGGCTCGCCGGCCGGACGGCTGGGCCGATCCGCACTACTCTCTGCGCACACGCGACTATGTGGGGGTCGTTGCCACCGACCGCGCCGGGCGGCTGCTGCTCGTGCGGCAGTTCCGCCCCGCCATCTGGGCCGAAACGCTGGAACTCCCGAGCGGCCACGTCGAGGTGGGCCAGACGCCGGAGCAGGCCGCACGTGCCGAGCTATTGGAAGAGACCGGCCACGAGGCGGAGAAATTTGAACTGCTGGCCAATCTCTCCCCTGACACCGGGCGGCTTGGCAACCGGCTATGGTGCTTTTTTGCGGGGGACGCCACGCCGACGGCCGACCCCGACCACCGGGCCGAGCCAGGCGTGAACTTCGTGACCCGGCCTGGTGGCGTACGCACGCTGCTGGCGGACCAAAATTTTTGCAGCGCGCTCAACTACGCTGTCGTTTTCACCGCCATCTTGAAAGGCCGGCTAACCGTCTAAAGCGGCCGACAAAAACCCATGAGCACTGCCAAGGAAAAATTCGATGTCTGTGTGGTCGGCGGTGCCGGCCATGTCGGCGCACCGCTGTCCATCGTGCTCGCCCAAAAGGGCTGCCGCACACTGATCTACGACATCAGCAAGCCCGCGCTGCAAACGCTCGCGGCCGGCAACCTGCCGTTCCTTGAGGAAGGCGGCGAGCCGATGCTGCGCGAGGTGCTGGCCGCCGGCACGCTCGGCTTTAGCAGCAACCCGGCCGATATCCGGGGCATCCCCCACCTCATCCTCACGGTTGGCACGCCGGTGGACGAATTTCACAACCCGGTACTCCACGCCCTCACCGACTGCATGGACACACTGCTGCCCTACCTCTCGGACGAACAGACGGTCATCCTGCGCTCGACGGTATTCCCCGGCGTGACGGATTTTCTGGATGGCTACCTCAAGGCGCGCGGCCGCCGGCCGCTGCTCGCCTTCTGCCCCGAGCGTGTCGTGCAGGGCAAGGCGATCAAGGAGAGCCAGTCCCTGGTACAGATGGTCAGCGGCACCACCCCGGCGGCCGAGGAATCCGCCGCGCGGCTGTTCGCGAAGGTGGCGAGGAAAATCGTCCGCATGAAGCCGATGGAGGCCGAATTTGCGAAGCTGTTCTGCAACGCCTACCGCTACGTCCAGTTCGCCGTCGCCAACCAGTTCTACATGCTCGCCGACTCCGCCGGCCTGGACTATGCGCGTATCCGGCAGGGCCTGATGGAAGACTACCCGCGCATGCGCGACCTGCCGGGCGCGGGTTTCGCCGCCGGCCCGTGCCTCTTCAAGGACACGTTGCAACTCGTGGCGTTTTCAGAGAACAAGTTCAATCTCGCCGTCTCTGCGGTGCAGGTCAACGAAGGCCTGCCCGCCTACATCACCTCGCGGCTCAAGGAAAAATATCCCCTCAAGGAAATGACCGTCGGCCTGCTCGGCATGGCGTTCAAGGCCGACAGCGACGACGCCCGCTCCTCGCTCAGCTACAAGCTCAAGAAACATCTCACGCTCCACGCCAAGACGGTGCTCACGACCGACCCCCTCGTGACGGGCGACCGTGAGCTGCTGGCGCTGCCCGAAGTCGTCCGCCGCAGCGACGTGCTCATTCTCTGCACGCCCCATTCCGCCTATGCGAACCTCGACCTGCAAGGAAAGCCGGTCTACGATATCTGGAATTTTTTCAAAGAATGACGCCGCCCGTTTCCATCGGCCTCATCGGCGTCGGATTTGGCCAGCAGGTGCAGGCGCCGGCCTTTCGCGCTGACCCGCGAGGCGAGATTCGCGCGGTCTGCGCCAGCAGCCTCGAACGCGCGGAATCCGCCGCAGCCGCCCTCGGTGTCCCCCGTGCCTACGGAGACTGGCGCGAATTGCTCGCCGATCCCACGATCCAGGCCGTCGCTCTTGCCGTGCCACCGGTAGCACAGGCCGGGATCGCCCTGGCCGCCGCCCGCGCGGGCAAGCACGTTTTTTGCGAAAAGCCGCTGGCACTGAACATGGCCCAGGCGCAGACCATCCTCGCCGCCGCCGAGCAAAACCGCATCGCCCACGCGATGGATTTTATTTTTCCAGAAATTCCGGCGTGGCGCCGCGCCCGCGAGCTGCTGCCCGCCGTCGGGCGCGTCCGCCACATTGCGCTCACCTGGCGGCTGGAGACCTACGCTTACCGTGCACGGCTGAAAAACTGGAAGATGTCGCCAGAGAGCGGCGGCGGCACGCTGAACAACTTCGCCTCGCATTCGTTTTACTACCTCGAATGGCTGTTCGGCCCAGTCGCGCGGCTCGCCGCCACACTGCGGCCCAGCCCGCCGCAGGCCGACGCCGGCGTGGAGCTGTGGCTGGAGTTTGCGGCGGGATTTTCCGCCACAGTCTCCATTGCAGCGGATGCGTTTCTCGGCCCCGGCCACTATCTGGAGGTCTATGGTGACGACGGCGTGCTGCGGCTGGAAAATCAAACGGCCGACTACGCCAACGGCTTCAGGCTCTCCCTCGGCACACGTACAGATGGCAAGGTGGAACCTGTCGCCGCACCCGATGACAATGCCACGCAGGACGGCCGCATCGCTGCCGTCGCTCGTATCGCGTCGCGTTTCCTCGATGCGATTTTGTCGGGCCAGCCCGTGACGCCCGGCCTCCGCGACGGCCTGCGCGTGCAACGGCTCATTGACGCCACACGCGAGGCCGCACGCGACGGCACATGGCAAACCCTCCCGCCGCCATGAGCGCCGCCAATCCAGAGCTCGACATCGTCATCCCCGTCTACAACGAGGGCGACAATATCCGCCCCGTGCTGGACTCCTTCCGCCGCCACGTCAAAACACCCTGGCGTGTCCTCATCTGCTACGACCGCGAGGAAGACAACACCCTGCCCGTCGTGCGCGCGTGCCAGCAGGAAGGCTTTGCCGTGCAACTGGTAAAAAATCGCGGCCGGGGTGCGCTCGGCGCCGTGCTTACCGGCTTTGCCGAGAGCACCGCGCCCGCCGTGCTCATGTTTCCAGCCGACGATGACTTCAACGCCCCTCGCATTGACGAGATGGTGGCGCTTTTTCGCGACGGTTGTGAGATCGTCGCGGCCAGCCGCTTCATGCCCGGCGGATGCATGAAGGACTGCCCGTGGCTCAAGGCCGCGCTCGTCCGCTGCTCCGCTTTCGCGCTGCACCACCTCGCGCGCCTGCCTGCGCGCGACCCAAGCAACGGCCTGCGGCTGTTCTCGCGTCGCGTGCTGGACCGGATTGAAATCGAGTCGCAGGTTGGCTTCGCCTACAGCATTGAGCTGCTGGTGAAAACGCACCGGCTCGGCTGGCGCATCGGTGAGGTGCCGGCCGGCTGGTTCGAGCGCCGCGCGGGCCAGAGCCGTTTTCAGGTGTTGAAATGGGTGCCACAATACCTGCAATGGTTCGGCTACGCTTTTGCCACCACCTATCTTTTTCGTGGCCCGGCCACGGTGAAGCTCAAGCCCGCCGTCTCCTCTGCCTCCGCCCCATCATGAACCTCTCAGGCCGACACTACCTCGTCACCGGCGGCACCG
>CAIQBC010000258.1 GCA_903869955.1 uncultured Opitutia bacterium | reverse complement strand
TTGGCCAGCGTGCGGACGGTGTGGGCGTCCCAGACTTTTTGGAAGAGTGATTGGGGGGCGGTCATGGAGGAAAGGAAACGCGGGCGGCTTGCCCACGCTACCATGAGGCTAACAGAATCTTGCCAGGCCGGGAAATACTTGTTTTGCCTGCTGTGATGCCTCGTGAGTATCAGTTCCCGTTCGAATTGCGCCACCTCGTTTATTTCCGCGAGGTGGCGCGGCGGCTGCATTTCCGGGCGGCGGCCGAGGCGCTCGGCGTGGCCCAGCCGGCGCTCAGCCGGCAGATTGCGCAATTGGAGGCGGCGCTCGGGGCCGGCCTGCTCAGCCGTACGCGCCGGCGCGTCGAGCTGACGCCCGCCGGCCGGCTTCTGCTGGAGCGCACCGAGCCGTTGCTGCGCTCGCTGCACGCCGTGCCGCGCGAGCTGCGCGCGATGGCCGGCGGCGAGGTTGGCCACCTGCGGGTGGCGTTCACCGGGCTGGCGATGGCGACGGTGCTGCCGGGCATCTTGCGCGAGTTTCACCGCCAGCATCCCGGCATCAGGCTGGAGCTGAACGAGTCGCCCACCTCGGCACAGCTCGCCGCGCTGGAGGCCGGCGAGCTGGCCTGCGGATTTTTTCATCCCGATGCGCCGACGCCCGCGCTGCAAACGCGCACGTTGCTCCGCGAAAAAAATGGCGTGCTGCTGCCCGCCGGCCACCCGCTCGTCCGCCGCGCGCGGCTGCGGCTGCGCGACCTGGCCGACACCCCGTTCGTGCTGTTTCCGCGCGCGCACAATCCCGGCTTCTATGATCGGGTGCTGGCCGCCTTTGCCGCCGCCGGCGTCGCGCCGCGCATCGCCGAGGAGGTCTGGCCGCGTGCCAATGGGGTTGGCCTCGTGCGGGCCGGGGTGGGGGCGACCTTTATGACGCCGTCGGAGGCGCAGCATCTGCCACCCGAAGTGAAGTTTCGCCCGCTGGCCGGTCCTGCGCCCGAGAGCCGGTTGGTCGTCGGCTGGCGGGCCGCTCCGCCGCCCGACGCGGCCTTGGCGGCGTTCCTCGGTGTGGCGGGCGGAGCCCGCACTTCATCGCCCGGCGCGTGAGCGGCGGGATATTGACTTCCGTCATCTGCCCTGCGGCTCATGTGGCGGGCTGCACGCTGCCATAAGCTCACTTCAGCGTTGCGGCGAGCTTGGTCATCTCGAGGTCGAGCTGGGTACCGGCCTTGGGTGCGAGGGCCTTGCGCGTCTGGTCGAGTGCGGTGCGGGCCTCGGGCTTGTGGCCGTCATGCACCAGGCGGCGGACGAATGGCTGGGTCAGCGCGTCATAAAAGCCCGTGCCGGCGTCACTCCCATACTGGCGCACGAGCTGCGTGTAGGTTTGCATCTGCTCGGCGAGCGGCTTCTCGGCCATCGCCCGGTTTAGGATGAGCGCGGCCTGTGTGATCGTGAGATCGTTGCGGTCGCTCTGGTTGCGGCGGGCGATCTGGCGCTCCTCGAAGTCCGCCGCGCTGATTTCGCCCCGCGCGCGCAGGCTGTCGGCAATCCGGCGGCGGAACTGCGTGTTCAAGTCGGGATAGCGGTCGAGCGCCGCCGCCGCTTCCCGGAGGAGGCCTTCGCGTGCCTTGGCATCAGTTCCGGCGGCGGCCTGCGCGGCGAGCAGGATTTCCCACGCGTCCACGTTGCGGCGCTCAAAGCCGACCGCCTTGCGGGCGGCGACGGCGGCGGCAGGCACGTTTTTCAGCTCCAGGTAGGTGGCGGCGATGGCAGTGTGCAGCCGCGAGGACTCGTAGCTGGCATTGGCGCGAAATCCTTCCGAGAGAAACGCCAGCTCGTGGTCGGAGAGGGTGCCCCAGGTCTGCGGGTCGTGCGCGACTCCGGTGACAAAGTTCTCCTGCTCGTAGCGGCCGGCATCGAGCTGCCATTTCTGCGCCCCGTCGAGGAAACCGAACCACGCGTGCCGCCCATCGTTGCCCTCGCCGAGGAACAAAATCGTGGGCACTCCGCGGGCCTTGCCCGCCTCGGTCGCGAAATACGCCTGGTCCACGCAGATGCCGCCATCGCCCAGGATGTGCGGCAGGTCATAGGTGGGGCCCGGCCAGGTGTTTTGGTTGTTTTGCGCGCGATCGCGCCGGTAGGAGACCGAGGAGTAGGTCTTGGGCAGATTGCGCAGCGGCGTGTTGATGATTTCCTGCGCCCACCTCAGCTCGGCAAACGGTGCCGCCGCGTCCACCACGAACTTGAGCGTCTCGGCGTCGAGCTTGGCGAGCTTGTGCAACGTTTTGCCCGTCTGGTCGGCCTTGATGAAGAACTCAAACGCCTCCAGCGGGGGGGCCAGCCGGCGGGGCAGCGCGGCCGGGCTCACTTGCGCGTGCGGCCAGTCGGGTGGCGGCGGCACGTCATAGACGACCGCGATGGCGAGCGCGAGTTGCGCGTAGGTCTGGAAGCGTTTCGGGTCGGCCGTGTAGGTCTGGTCGAGGATGTTGAGCACGGTCGGCAGGTGGTCGCATGGCGAGAGCAGGGCGAAAAACTTGGCGGTGAACTTCCGGTCCGTGAGCAGCCACAGGGTCAGCGGGCGGCTGGCATAGGCCGCCAGCGCCCGGTCGGGCGGAAAATAGCGGCGCGCCATATTGGGGTGGCCAACTTTGGCTGCGTTGATGGCGGCGATCCAGCGTGTCACGAAATGGTCCTCCCGTTCGGCGAACAGCGCCGCCCAACGTGCCAGGCCAAGCCACGCGCTGGCGGCGTCGGTCTGGCCCTTTTGGTAGGTGCGCAACGCGCCATCGCGCAATCCGGGCGCGACCGCCGCCCAGCCCTCGTGCTCCGCTGCGGCGAGCACCGTGGCGACCTGCTCCGGAGTCGGCGCGTGCGCCTCCCAGCCGGTGGGCAGCTCCCATGCGCCGAGCCGGACGCCGAGCATCAAGAAAAAAATGATAGCGCAACGCGAAAACACGGTTTCGAAGCCAAAACAAGATGCTTGCAGATGAAAAATTGAAATGAATGGAGGGCAACGATCTATCCGGTGGCCAATTATTTAAGAATTTCACGATGTCGGCGGCCCCGGAGAACAAAAGCAAGACACGCAGCTCCGATCCCGGCCATAGCAGCCCAACTCGATGGTTCGGGGATCACAATTGGAGATAGTAAAAATGCAGTTTGTATCCCGTTAAGTTGACCGCTTCCTACAATTTGACCCAAATTATTGATCGCCTGGGCAGATTCTAGGACCCA
This sequence comes from uncultured Opitutia bacterium, assembly GCA_903869955.1. Lineage (GTDB taxonomy): Bacteria > Verrucomicrobiota > Verrucomicrobiia > Opitutales > Opitutaceae > CAIYUN01. The sequence continues at coordinate 933 of CAIQBC010000258.1, read as the reverse complement.
GCCGCTTGCGTTTAGAGTCAGATCATTCAGATCATACATGGATCCATTAATGTAATAAAAAGCATGGTTATTTTCGCCAATAACCGTCGAAACGCCAACAATCTGCCCGAGGTTATTGATACTAATAGCGTCGCTGAAGCTTCCACCCAGTGTCCCCAAATCGACCATTGTTGAGCCGAATGTCGAGAAAGCATGCGAATCTCCGGTGCCGGTGTCCGCTACGCCTACTATTTGGCCGTTCGAATTGATGTCAGAGGCACCGCTTTGAGCCCCACCCAGTGTTCCTAAATCAGTCATGGCCTAGTTGTTATATATAAATGCCCGGTAAATATTCGCAGGTGAAGCATACTGGGCGGTGCCTGCTATCTGGCCTGAGTTATTGATCCCGTAGGCGAAACTTCTCAATCCACCAAAGGTGCCTAAGTCTGTCATAGCTCCATTCGAAAATAAGTACGCATGCTCGATACCGGTGTGGGTATAGGCATACCCTACAATCTGGCCCAGATCATTGATGGCATTGCCGAAGCTGTTGGTTCCACCTAATGTACCAAGGCCAATCACTGCCCCACTATCATAGAGCGTAGCATGGCTTGGGCTGCCCGAGTATCCCACGCTTTGCCCCGCATTATTTAGACCATAAGCTGCGCTAGCCGTGCCAGAAAGAATGAAAAAATTGCCGTTCGAATAAAGGAACGCTTCGCTGGTATTTGAAATCTGGCCGACAATATTTCCGGAATCGTTGATATCCGAAGGCTGAACCTGACCCAAGCTCGTCAATGTGTATAGCGATTGTGCGTTCGTCAACGTTCCGTTGAAGGCAATCAATAGCAAACAAAAGAGAATCAGGAAATGCGTGCGAAGTTTAACCATGCGGGTATTTTACTGCCAAAATTGTTACTGAACAGTCAAGCATGAAATCTTCTGTGCGGTAAT
>CAIQBC010000257.1 GCA_903869955.1 uncultured Opitutia bacterium | reverse complement strand
CATGTACCTTACAAGGGCGGCAGCGCCTTGATGCCCGACCTGATGGGCGGGCGCCTGCAATTGACCTTTGCCACGATCCCGTCGTCACTCGCGTTCGTTAAGTCGGGCAAGCTCAGGGCGCTGGCGGTCGCTAGTGGGCGGCGCTCTCCGACCCTACCTGACGTGCCGACGATCGCCGAGGCGGCGCTGCCGGGCTTTGACGCGAGCAACTGGATAGGCATGTTCACGCCCGCAAAGACGCCCCCGCGCATCATCGCGTTTCTGCAGCGCGAGATCGCCGAGTTGGTGAAGGACCCCGAAATCGGCGAGAAACTGCTTGCGCTTGGCTTCGAACCGGTCGCGACCACCCCCGCCGAATTCACGCAGGTCATCCGGGCGGAGCTGCCGAAATGGAAGCGCGTTATAGAGACGTCCGGCGCGACTTCAGAATAGGCCAATCCTCACTTTGCGCCTGCCCGTCGCTAAAAACTCTCCAGCCTGTTGGCGTTGACATATGCAGGCATAATGGTCGCTTACTAAAGGAGGTAACATGAATCCGTTCCTGCGCTCTGCACCCCTTCTTGCCGCTCACGCGCTGGCCTCTGCAGCAATGCTCGTTGCCTTAAGTGCTCGTGCGGATACACCTCCCGCCGGATGGACCGCGAGCAATGTCGAGTTTGTCGGATACACGATGATGAACGAGCATTCCGCGTTCAAGATAACCATGGCGCGGGCAGGCGACCGCTGGTACATCATCGGCGGTCATTACAACATCCCGGGATGGAGCGTGGTCGACGTCACTGATCCGAAAAATCCGAGCGTGGCGAAATTTATCCCTGGGCCGGCCAATACCAGCACCAATCAGGTCGATTTGGCCGATGGCATACTCGTCGCCGCTCTCGGCCGGCCGACGGCCCGCGAAGACGTCGGAATGGACGCCAAAAAACCATACGAGGCCGGTGTCATCCTTATTGACGTCAAGGATCCGCTCAATCCAAAGGAGCTTGGCCGCTGGCACACCGACAATCCCCAAGGCCGCGGTACTCACCGTAACGCATACACAGGCGGCCGCTATGTTCACCTTGCGGCAGACATGAAAGGCTACGACGGGGATATTTACGTGATTCTCGACATCAGCAATCCGGCAAAGCCCGTCGAGGCCGGGCGCTGGTGGGTGCCGGGACAGCACGTTGCGGGCGGAGAGACGCCGCAGAAGGCCCCCAATGTAAACTTGCACAGCCCAAATGTCGTCGATGGAAATCTCGCCTACCTCGCCTACGGGGATGCGGGCATGATCATTCTGGACATCAGCGACGTCTCCAAGCCGAAGCTCGTGTCGCAGCTCAAATTCGAATCGCGCCATCGCTTCGACGCGCATACCGTCTTGCTCGAACCCGGGCGCAAACTCGCATATGTGAATTCTGAAGCGGTCACTTATAACTGCAAGGGACCGCTCGATCACGCGACGATCGTCGACATTGCAGATCCCGCCAAGCCGGTTCCGCTGTCACGCTATCCGGTGCCAATCCCAGCGGCCGGCCTGCCGTACACGAGTTTCTGCGACAAGGGCGGACGTTTCGGGGTGCACAACCAGAATCAGCTGCAGTACAACCCGCTCGTCGAGAAGCAGGGCAACCTGGCCTACCTGACGTGGTTCAACGCGGGTCTTCGTGTCTACGACGTATCCGACAAGCGCCTGCCACGTGAGATCGGCTATTTCATGGCTGGGCCGCCGGAAAAGCAATACCTCAAGGCGTATGGTCCGCACGTAAGAATGGAAGACGTACTCGTGGATACACGAGGCTATATTTACGTGACGGGCGGCGCCCAGCAGGGTCTATATATTCTCCGCTACACCGGCCCGAACAAAAATTAGTTCGCACTGGTGGACCAGAAAAGGTGATCGAACGCAGGCACGAACGGCAGCTTTTCCAGAAATTTCAAGCCGCAGATCATCTGCCTCTATCCGTTCAAAAGTAGCCGTCCATTTTTACTTTTGAATTCGCCGATTAATCGAGACTTGCCACGTCTTGCCCGCGGAAAAACATTAAGTCTTGTTAACTGTTTCTATTAACTGTGTGAATGTGATATGAATATGTGCTCGAAAACCGGCCGCCTCCAACACGTAATTGCCCGGGATTATGGCGCCTCGCGGGAGGCTGGATGCTTGTCATAATTGAGACTTCAAAGGAGCGTTGGCAAGCCGTATGCATGTGATCAGAAGAAAAAAACTTGTCGTGCCGTTGCTGTGCGTATTTGCGGGTTTCTGCGGCCGCGCAATTGCCCAAGCGGATTACCCAATGAAGCCCATTCGCATCATAGTAACGGTGCCTGCCGGCGCGGGCTCGGATATTCTTGCACGTACGCTGGCATTGAAGCTCACCGAACAACTCGGCCAGCAGGTGCTAGTCGACAATCGCGGCGGCGCATCCGGCATTATCGGTATGGAACTTGCCGCTAGGGCCGCGCCAGACGGCTACACGTTGGTGCAGGGCACGGTATCGACGCTGGCGAT
>CAIQBC010000256.1 GCA_903869955.1 uncultured Opitutia bacterium | reverse complement strand
CGCCCGAAGCCCTCGCCGCCTTCAACCGCGCGCGCACCCTCCAGGGCCGCCTCAACCGCGACTACCCCGGCACCCCTTACGCTGACGTTACCGCCCCGCAGAAAATCGCCGCCGAGATTGACTCGCTCGGCGCCGCCGGCCTTCGCGCCGAAAGCGAGGCGGCGGAGCGCGCCGGCGAGGCCGCGCTCGCCGCCGGCCACGCCGGCGAGGCCGCCGACGCGTTTCAACTGGCCCACGCCCGGCAGCTGGAGATCAACAAAAGGTTCCCCCTCGGCGAGTTCACCTCCGCCACGCGCGCCGACGCGCTCGAGATCCGCCGCCAGACCGCCGCCTCTGGCCCGGTCGCCGACCTGCTCGTCACGCTCGACCACGCCATCGCCGAGGCCGCGCGGCAGCGCCAGCCCGCCGTGGCCGCACAAAAAATCGCGGAGGCCGCACGCACGGCGGAGCGGCTGTTCTCGGCGTTTCCCCTCAGCCCCCGGCTCGACCCCGCGCTCAAGGCCAAGGTGGATTACCTCGCCGCCCGCCGCGGCGACCTCGTGGAAATCCACCGCCTCAGCCACGCCAGCCTGCTCCCGCTGCCCGGCGCGCCCGGCCGCGCGCTGCTGAAAACGGAGGTCACGCAGGCGCTCTACTCGCTCGTGACTGGCGGCAACCCCAGCCGCACCCCCGCCCCGGCCCGGCCGGTGGACTCGGTGAGCTGGCGCGAGGCGCGCACCTTTTGCACGCAGCTCTCGTGGCTCCTCGGCGTGCCGGTGCGGCTGCCAACGGAAGCCGAGTTTCGCGCCGCGCTCGGCCCCGGCCCGCAGCCCGTGGCGTGGGGCCGCGAGAACAGCTCGGGCGCGACGCAGCCCGCCGCCAAGCAGCCGGCCAACGCCGCCGGATTTTCCGACCTGCTGGGCAACGTCGCCGAGTGGCTCGACGCCGACGACACGGCGGAGGACGCACCCATCGCCGGCGGCAGCTACCAAGACAATGCCGCTGTGCTGGCCAAGGTCCCCGTCGAGCCACGCGCAAAGAATGACCGCGCGCGCTTCATTGGTTTCCGTATCGTAGTGGAAACGGCCGGTCTGCCGCCAGCTGGTCCCGGGGCGACGCCGGCCATGCTCAACTCTGCCGGCGAAGCCCTGCCGACCACGCCATGAGCGTGCATCGCTGCGGCCCGGCGTACACAATTGGGTTGTCTCCTTCGCGCGGTCCGGCGAGGCTGCTCCGCATGGATCATCCCCAACCTGACGAGGCCGACCTCGCCGCCGCCCGCCGCGCACGGCGGCTGCTGTTTGTGCTCATGGCGGTCTTCATGGTGCTGCCCTGGCTGGTCCTCCTTTTGCGCCGCTGAACCGCCATGAACAAAACCCTGCTGCCCATCCGACTTGTTTTCATCGCGTTATGCGCGGCGGCGGGCTGGCTCGTGTGCTACTCGGTCACCGCATGGGACAGCTACCGTGGGCGCGCGATTTTCATCGGCCTATGCATCGGCGTGCTGGTGGTGCTGGTGGACATCCTGCTGAAAGGGTTCTCGTTGCGCGGTCTGTCGGCGGTCACGTTCGGCATCGCCGTGGGGTTGCTCGTCGCCTTCATGGTCCAAGTCTCGCCCCTGCTGGAGCGGGGCGACCCGGATAACATCTACCTCGTGCGGCTCGCGCTGTTTCTAGTCCTGCCCTACCTTTGCACCGTCATCGCGTTGCGCGGCAAGGACGAGTTCAACCTCCTCATCCCCTATGTGCGCTTCGTGCCGCACGAAGTCGAGACGCCGCTCGTCGTCGTGGACACCAGCGCGCTGATTGACGGCCGCATCGCGCGCGTGTGCCAGACCGGCTTCCTTGGCGCGGCGCTCGTCATCCCAAGGTTTGTGCTGCGCGAGCTGCAAGGCGTGGCCGACTCCTCCGACCCGGTGAAGCAGGCGCGTGGCCGGCGCGGCCTCGATGTGCTCAACGACCTTCGCCGGCTCAAGCATCTCGACCTGCGTATCCACGAGAGCGAAGCCCGGCCCGGCGACGTGGATGCCAAGCTCGTCTTCCTCGCACAGGCGATGAAGGCCAAGCTCCTCACGACCGACTACAATCTCGCCAAGCTCGCCGAGTTTCACGGTGTGGCGTGGCTGAACCTCCACACGCTCGCGCAGGCGCTGCGCCCCGAGCTCGTCGTCGGCGAGACGCTGGAGATCGAGCTCGTCAAACCCGGCAAAGAGGACGGCCAGGCCATCGGCTTCCTGGAGGACGGCGCGATGGTCGTGGTAAACCACGGCCGCGCCGCGCTCGGCCAGCGGGTCGGCGTGGAGATCATCAGCCTGCTCCCGACCGCCGGCGGCAAGATGGTCTTCGCCAAATTGGCCGGCGGGAACGGCGCGGGATAAAAACCTGCGGACCCGACGGCTTATTTCTGATTTTTCTGCGCCTCAATCAGCGCGGTCACCTCGACGCCAATGCTGCGCATCGTGAACAAAATGTCGGTCAAGTCGGACAACTGCGCCGCGTCAAGGTAGGTTTTGGCGTCAGCGATCGCCCATCGCGTGCAACTGACCACGACGGCCATGACTCGCTCCGCGTCACGCCAGCAATGGCGGCGGGCGTGGCCGACCACGTTTGGGAAATTTCAGAGGTCGTCGCGCTCTTGGACAACCCCCTCGCCGATGCGGCGTACATTCAAAATGCGTCACTACCAACCGGTTTCCCCCGCGCCTGGCTGCGAAGCCCGAAAATTGGGTTGGACTTGCCGGCGGAAGTTTCCCAATAACTTTCGCTCCATCCGGGCCAGTAGCTCAGTTGATAGAGCGCGTCGTTCGCAACGACGAGGTCGTCGGTTTGATCCCGATCTGGTCCACCATTCTCCCGCGCGGGCGGAAACCGGTCGCGCCGGGGGTATGGGCGCAGGAGCCTGAACCTCAGCCCGCGCGGCGCGGGCCGCAATCGTTGCCAAAAAATCACCTCACGCCCACTGGCGGTTTGGCCCCCGATTTGCTACTGTCGCCTCCATCGGGGCCAACGCCTCCACGCCATCAACCACGACCATCATGAAAAAAACCACGTCCAAGCCCGCCGCCACGCCCGCTTCCGCAAAAAAAATTGCCCCCAAGCCTGTCCTCAAGGCCGCCGCCGCTGCGCCGAGGAAAAAAGCGCCGCCAGCTGCTCCCACAGTGAAGCCCGGCGCACCCGCACCCGTCCACACCGTCATCACGGCGCGCATTGACATCGGCTTCGGCAACGCACTCCACCTGCGCGGTTCAGGTCCCGGCCTGAGCTGGCATCAGGGCGTGCCGCTGAAGAGCGTCGCCGACGACGAATGGGTCATCACCCTGCCCGAGACGGCGCAGCCGGTGGTGTTCAAGTTTCTCGTCAACGACCTCACATGGTCTTCCGGTCCCGACTACGTCGCCGCGCCCGGTGCGGCCCTTACGATCACGCCGGTGTTCTGAGCCTGCTGACCGGGCACTGGCCCGGTTTATGCAACGCAGTCCGGCCTGGGAAAGCCGGGATCAGATCACGCCCTCCACCGGGTCCACGGTGTCGTCGTCATCAGGGCTCATCACCCGCAGCCGCGCCGCCAGCACGGCCACGGCCCCGTCGCCCGCCAGCTCCGCCGCCGGCACGCGCTCGCACTCGATCTGCACGCGTGAAAACGGGCGCGGCACATAAAATTCGTCCCAGCTCCGCAACCGCCATGCCAGCCCGAACCTTGCGCCGACCAACAGCACGTCGGCGCCCGAGCGCCGCGCCACGATCACCGTCCCCGGCTTGAAATCGTAACACGGCCCGCGCGGCCCATCGGGCGTGATGCCCACATCGTGGCCCGCCCGCAGCGCGGCCACGAGGGTGTGCGCCGCCGCCCGGCCGCCCCGGCTGCTCGACCCGCGCACCGCGCGCAGCCCCGCCAGCCCGAAAAACGCCGCCAGCCACGCCCCGTCGCGGCTCGTGCTGACCAACGCGCAGACTGGCCGCCGCCTGAAACGCCGGAAAATCTCGGCCGCGAGGAACAACCGGTTGTGCCATAGCGCAAACGCCACCGGACCACCATCGTGCTGCGCCAAATTTTGCCGGGCCGCGTCTGTCAGCTCGAACCGCAACGTCCCGCCCCACACCCGCAGCAGCAATGCGAGTGGCCGCAGCGCGTGCCGCCGCCAGCCACCGACCTCGTGCACGAAAATCTCCCCGTCACCCGGCACAGTGGCGGCAGGCGGGGTAGGTGTTGGTTCGTCGGATGATGGCACGGTACGCAGTTTGTCGCGCAAACCCCGTCGCGGGCCAAGCGCAGACTCGCGGCGTCCGCTCCCGGCACGCACGCACGCTTGCCCCGGCCCGGGTCTCCCTTCTCCTTGCTCCATCCACCCTTCACCTGCCACTCCACCCTGCCCCCGCCTCCCGCCGCCCCGCGCCGGCCTCGACTGGCGCACGCTGCACGTCCACCGCGAGGACGTGCGTGGTGCGGAATTTTACCACGACTGCCTCGAATACGCCCACTCGCTCTGGCAACGCGGCCTCGCCGCCCGTGCCATCCTGTGCCTCGACCGCGCCCTCGGGGCCGACCTGCGCGGTGACGAGCCCGTGCTGCGCGACTGGCTGCCACCCTACGCCGCGCTCGTCTGGCTGTTGCGCCATGCCGCGCCCGCCACCCTCGTCGGCAACCCGCGCGTCCACTTCCAACACTACGCCGACCGCCTCGCCGGCCCGCGCGCCGCCGCCCGACGCTGGCGCGCCTGGGCCTGCTGGTCGCTCACCCGCGCCGTCCTTCCGCACCTGCCCGGCGACGCGAAACACGCCGTCGCCGAGCCCTCGCCTGCCGTCATCGCGGCCCAGCTCCGCGCCTATGGCTGGCCCGGCGAGGCAGCACTTTGGCAGCAAGTCCTTGCGCAAACGCAGCCGGACCGCGGCACTTTTGACTGCGGATTACACGGATGAACACGGATTGAATCAAAAGTCACGAATGTAGGGCCTAACTGGTGTGAGGCCTTGACCTGAAAGGCCCAACACGAGGTCGTCCCCTACACTGGTCAGGGAGCCGGCGCGCATAGCGAAACCAAACCGAGGACACGGTGGAATTGCTCCGTGTTCTCTGTGACCCGGTTTGTTCTGGCATTCTGCCTATCCGTGAGGACTGGGTCAGTTCGAAAAATGCAGGTCGGGGTTTATCCCCGACTCGTCGGGCGTGAAGCCCAACAACAAGGTAAACTACCTCGTCCCTCCTGCCTTGCCAATTCCCGTGTAGTTTCTCCTAATTCTTTCCGTCCTCGCGCGTCATCCATCGCTGCGGTTTCGGTGTAGACCCCGAGCCGGCGGTAACGCTGGTAGCGCGATTCCAACAGCCGCCCGGCCGGGAGCGAACGCAGGTCATTGAGATGTTTTTGCAGCGCGTAGCGCAGCGCCGCAGCGGCCTGTGCAGGGTCGTTGTGCGCACCGCCCGGCGGCTCGGGAACGACTTCGTCCACCACGCCAAGTTTCTCCAGTTCGGCGGCGGTGAGCTTGAGCGCGGCGGCGGCCTTGGGTGCGGCGGCTTTGTCCTTCCAGAGGATCGCGGCGCAACCCTCCGGCGAGATGACAGAGTAGTAGCTGTTCTCGAAAATCAGCACGCGGTCGGTCACGCCAATGCCAAGCGCACCCCCCGAGCCACCCTCGCCGACGATGACAGAGATACTCGGCACGCGCAGCCCGGCCATCTCACGGAGATTGACCGCGATGGCCTCGGAAACGTGCCGCGCCTCGGACTCGATGCCGGGATAGGCACCGGGTGTGTCAATGAAGGTGAGCACGGGCAGGTCAAATTTCTCCGCCGTCCGCAGCAGGCGGAGCGCCTTGCGGTAACCCTCAGGCTGGGGCATGCCAAAGTTGCGCGCGATTTTTTCCTTGGTCTCGCGGCCCTTGTGCTGAGCGACGATCATGACCGCCTCGCCGTTGAAAAACGCCGGTCCGCCGACAAGCGCACGGTCGTCGCCAAACTGCCGGTCCCCGTGGAGTTCCTGAAAGCCCTCGCAAATCAGTCCGACGTAATCGAGCGCATAGGGCCGTTTCGGGTGGCGAGCGATCTGCACGCGCTGCCAGGCGGTGAGGTGCGCGTAAATCTCACGCCGCGCCGACTCTTTGCGTCGTTCGAGGGAGGCAAGCTTGGCCGAATGGTCGGTGTTGGTTTCGAGCGCCTCCTGGCGCAACTGGTCGAGCTGCGCATCCAGCTCGCGCAGAGGCTTCTCAAAATCCAGGGTGTAGGCGGGCTTTTCCATGCGGGCAAATTGTAGGCGTGTCGTGGAACGCGTGTCAACGGGTGCAAATTGCAAACGGGCGGCGTGAGCCCGGCGATTTGCCGTCTGCAAACGGCCCAAGCCACCCGGAAGAATTAACGGCCGGCCCTGCAAGCCTGGCTTGTGCGACCGGCGGGGTGAGACCCATTCCATTGCAGGCTGGATCAAGAAGATTTCCTTTTTGCACGCCTTGTGCCTTTTTGCGACCCGTCAGTTCCGTATTTTCCCATGTCCGTCCATCAAGCTACCCTCACCTTCCGCCCGGTCGGCCAAGGCATGATTGAGATCACCGTCCCCGTGGCGCGAGAGGTGGCCCGCAGCGGGCTGCGGCGCGGTGTCGCGACCGTGTTTTGCCCCCATACGAGCTGCTCGCTTGTGCTCATGGAAAACGCCGACCCCTCGGCACGGCGCGACCTCGAGGCGTGGCTCGACCGGCTCGTGCCGGAGGACGACCGAAATTTTGTCCACACCGCCGAAGGTCCCGACGACATGCCTGCGCACATCAAGATGGCTTTCACGCGCAGCAGCGAAAGCGTACCGTTTGCCGACGGCGCACCGCTGCTCGGAACGTGGCAAGGGATTTTTCTCTGGGAGCACCGCCGCGCCCCGCTCACGCGACAGGTCGTGGTGACGGTGGTGGGGGAGTAAGCGGAGGTCCCCGGCCCAGATGCACCTTGGTGCGCCGAGCGCTACCGGGGGTATCTCATGCTTCAACCACCGCCGCCTCCACCGAAATTGCCGCCGCCGCCACGTCTGCCACCGCCCAAAAAGGGCTGAAGCTGCTGGGGGTCCATGCCGAGCAAACCGGCGATTTGATCGTCAAGCGCCGAGGTGTCTGCGGGGTAGCCTTGCGCCCGGGCGTCCTGCTGCAGCTGGCTGCGTTGGTCAATCAGGCCTTGCAATTGGGTCGCCGCGGCCGCGTCGAGGTTCAGACCCAAGCCTTGCACCAAGTTGGCCACGGAAAGACCGCCACGCCGGCCGCCCTGCCCACCCTGCCCGCCGGGGCCACCACCAAAATTACCCCCACCGGGACCGCCAGCGGTGAAATTGCCCGCCGTGGGAGCCGCGACCGGTCCCGCACTCACTGTCGGGCGGGTAGCCAGCTGGGTCTTGAGCGCGAGCACATCCTGACGAGTCATCCAAGCGATGGTCGTTGTGCCGGCACTGAGTGCCAGCAGGAGCAACAGGAGGTAATACGGCGGCTTGGAAGGTGCAGCCTGTTGGGCAGGGCGTGAAAGGGAGGGGGGACGGCTAAGTGGCGTGGACATAAGATATGGGTGGCTGTCAGGCAAAGACGCCATTCACCCCCCGGAGGTTTTATCGGGGAGCAAAAAAACGAAATTTACCATGCAGATGGATACTTTCTCTGGCAGACAGTTGTCAACGGCTGTCTCGCACTCCGACAGCTTGGCATTCTCGTTTGACGCAGGCACCGGCGGGCGTGAGCCTCCCCCTGCCCCGCCCCCAAAACCATGCAACGCGTTGTCCTTGACCAACCCTATGTGCCGGTGCGGCCGCATCGCGGGCGGCTGTGGCCGGCGTTGCTCTCGCTCATTGTGCCGCACGTGCTGCGGAAAAGCTACGGCGTGACACGCGTCGAATGCATCCATGCGGAACGCCTGCGGGACTCAGTCCGGGCGGGGCATGGGGTGGTGCTTGCGCCCAACCACTGTCGTGACGAGGACCCGTTGGTGCTGGGCGCGCTGTCGCAGGCGGCGGGAACGCCGTTCTTCCTCATCGCCAGCTGGCATGTGTTCAAGCTGAACCGGCTGAACGCGTTTCTGCTGCCGCGCGCGGGAGCGTTCAGCATCTACCGGGAGGGGACCGACCGGGGTGCGATCAACACGGCCGTTGAGATTTTGGAAAAAGCGGAGCGACCGCTGGTGATTTTTCCCGAGGGCCATATCTCCCGGACAAATGACCGGCTCGGCCCGCTCATGGAGGGCGTCTCGCTCATCGCGCGCACCGCTGCCAAAAAACGCGCAAAACTCGTGTGGCCCGGCCAGGTCGTCGCTCACCCGGTCGCCATCCGCTACGTTTTCCAAGGTGACGCCGAGGCGGCGGCCTCCGCCGTGCTCAACGAGATCGAGACGCGCCTGACGTGGCCGCCACGCCGTGACACGCCCGTGCGTGACCGCATCGGCAAAGTGGGCGAGGCGCTGCTCACGCTGAAGGAACTGGAATATTTCGGCCGGCCACAGCCGGGCGAGACCGGCTTGCGCCTGAAAAACCTCATCAACACCGTGCTCGGCCCGCATGAGGACGAGTGGGCCGGCGGCAAGCACGACGGCAGCGTGAACGCGCGGGTAAAACGCCTCCGCACCGCGATCCTGCCCGACCTGATAAAAGGCGAGCTGGCCGAGGCCGAGCGCGCGCGCCGCTGGCGGCACCTCGCCGACGCCTACCTCGCACAGCAGTTGTTTCACTATCCACCGGACTACCTCAAGGGCGACGTGCCGCCGCACCGGCTGATCGAAACCGTCGAGCGTTTCGAGGAAGACCTGACCGACAAGGTGCGCGTGCATGGCGAGATCACCGCGACGATCACGGTGGGCGAAGCCATCGGGGTGTCGGCGGCGCGCGAGGCGCGCGGCGGCGATGACCCGCTGCTCACGGAGATCGAGCGGCAGTTGCGCGCGATGCTCGGGCTGGCGGCGGAGCCGGAGGAAATTACCGGAGCCGTAAACGCCACGGGCGGCGGCGATGGGGCGGGGTCCAAATAAAATGGCTTTCGCGTCCGTGTCATTTGTCTCCGTGCTTGCCACCCTGTCGCCGGGGCTGTGGGCGTTGCGTTCCGGGGTCATCGTAGCCGCCCTAGGCCTGTGGTTTTGGACGCAATGGCTCATCGGGCGGCGTGCGCCGGTCACGGCGGACGACGGCGGCGTGATCGCCGACGGCCTGCACCAGCTCACGGCCGGCTGGCACCGGCGGTTGCGCGACAACCCGCGCCAGGCTGATGCGCTGCTGATCGCGAGTTCGCTGGTGATTGATCTGCTCACGCTGTGGCTGCTCGCATCAGCCGTGCTGGGCACGACCTTCCGTCCGTTTGTCGGCATGATCCTGCTCTTTGCCTCGCGGCAGATCTGCCAGGCGTTTTGCCCCCTGCCGCCACCGCCGGGGATGATCTGGCGGAAGCCGGGGTTTCCGTCGTTGCTCGTGACCTACGGGGTGACCAACGATCTGTTTTTCTCCGGCCACACGGCCATTGCGGTGTTTGGCGCCGCCACGCTGGCGACGGCCTTTGGTCCCGTGGGACTGGCGCTCGGCGTGACGATTGTCGGGTTCGAGGTCGCGGCGGTGCTTGTGCTCCGGGCTCACTACACGATGGACGTGTTCACGGGCGCAGTCACCGCGCTGTGGGTTTATGAGGTTGCCGGCAAAATCGCGCCGACGTTGGACGTATGGCTTGCGGGTGTCGTCGGCTGAAAGCTTACCAAAAACTCATCAAATCGAAAAATTCGGCTGGCCCGCCCGGCGGTGTCTGGTCCATTCATCCCGTCCATGAAACGCGATCCGCGAATTGACGCCTATATCGCAAGGTCGGCCGAATTCGCCCAGCCGATCCTGCGCCATCTGCGCCGCCTCGTGCATGGGGCCTGCCCGGAGGCGGAGGAGGCGGTGAAGTGGGGGCATCCGAGCTTTGTTTATCAGGGGAAAATTTTGTGCGGCGTGGCGGCGTTCAAGGCGCATTGCACGTTCGGTTTCTGGCACGGAGGGATGACCAAGCTCCTCGAACGGGAGTTCGGCCCAACCGTCAAGGCGCTGGGACTGATGAGCCGGATCACGCAACGCGGAGACCTGCCGGATGATGTGACCATGCGCCGCTACCTCCGGCGCGCGGCGGCGCTGATCGCCACAGGCACGCCCGCGCGTTTGCAGCGGGCCGGAAAGCCGCGCCCGGCGCTGCCGGTACCGCCGGACCTGGCGGCGGCGCTGGGCAAAAACCAGCTGGCGGCGGCGGCGTTTAAAAAATTCAGCCCGAGCCACCGGAGGGAATACATCGAGTGGATCACCGGGGCAAAGCGCGACGAGACGCGGCAAAAACGGCTGGCCACGACGCTCGCGTGGCTGGCCGAGGGCAAGCCGCGCAACTGGAAATACCTGAACGGCTGACGCGCCCCGCGTGAGCGGCGCGGTCACACGGTCTCCAGCAGCTTGTTCAGGCGGGCGACCATCGCGGTGGTGTCGTCGAGCAGACCGGCGCCGATGAGCGCGTTGTCGAGGAGCTGCTCGGCGACAAGCTTCGCTTTTTCGGGCGACGCCACGTGGTTCTCGAAGAGGCGTTTGATGACGGCGTGGCGCGGGTTGATCTCAAGGTTCACCCGGAGCGGTGATTCGGCACCGTCCTTGTTCATAGCCTTCATCATGCGCCTCATGTGTGGTGAGGTGAACTTGTCGGCATTGAGCGCGAGCACGGGCGAATCCACGAGGCGGTCGCTCGCCTTCACCTCGGAGACGCGGTCGCCCAGCGTGTCCTTGATCCAAGTCGTGAGCGCCTTCGTGTCGGCGTCGCTGAGCGCGCCCTCGGGCTTCGGGAGCTCGGTGAGCTTGACGTCGGCGTGGTCGGCGGCGGTGAGCTTCTTGCCCTCGAACTCGCGGACGTTGTTCATCACATATTCGTCCACCGGCTCGTAGCAGAAGAGCACCTCGAGGTTGCGTGCTTTGAAGGCCTCGAGATAGGGGCCGCTCTCGATGGCGTTGCGATTGGGGCCGACCAGGTAATAGATCTCCTTCAGGTCGCCGGTCAGACGTGAGACGTAATCGGCAAGGCTCGTGGTCTTCCCTTTCTCTGTGAGCGAGGACTCGAAGCGGAGCAGCTTGGTGATCTGCTCCTTGTGCGTGAAGTCCATCGCCGCGCCTTCCTTCAGGAAAAGTCCGAACTCGGCATAGAACTCGTTGTAGACGTCGGGGCGGTTCTTGGCCTCTTCATCGAGAAATTTCAGCAGGCGCTTCGTGATGACCTTGTTCAGCTTTTCAATGAGGGCCTTGTCCTGCATCGTTTCGCGCGAGATGTTCAGCGGGAGGTCCTCGCTGTCCACCACCCCTTTGAGAAAGCGCAGCCACTCGGGCAGAAGATTTTTGGGTTTCGCGTCAATCAGCACCTTGCGGCAGTAGAGTGCCACGCTGGCCTCGGTGCGGGCGAAGCCGAGTTTCTCGGTATTTTCCTTCGGGACGAAGAGCAGTGCGTTGATCGAAAGCGGGGCGTCGGCGCTGAAGTGCAGCCGCAGGCGCGGCTCGTCGTAGGCGTGGGCCTGGAACTTGTAGAACTCGGCATATTCCTCTTCCTTGATCTCATTTTTGCTGCGGAGCCAGAGGGCTTGTACGGTGTTGATGCGCTTGCCGTTGAGGTTGATCGGGAACGACACGAACGCGCTGTAGCGCTCCAGGATTTCCTTGGCCTTCCAGTCCTGCGAAAACTCACCGCAGTCGTCCTTGAGCTCGATGACGATCTTGGCCCCGCGTCGCTGGCCCGCGGTCTCCTCGATCTCGTAGCTGCCGCTGCCATCGCTCGTCCACACGTGGCCGGGTTCGGCGGCGCGCCACGAGTGCGCATACACCTTCACCGTCTTGGCGACCATGAACGCCGAGTAGAAACCCACCCCGAACTGACCGATCAGGTTGGCGTTTTTCGCGCCGCCTTCGCCCAGAGCCTTCAAAAAGGCCTTGGAGCCGGAGTGGGCGATGGTGCCAAGATTTTCGACCAGCTCGGCGCGCGTCATGCCGATGCCGAAGTCCTGGATCGTGATCGTCTTCGCCTTGTCGTCAGTGGTGACGTTAATCTCGAGGTCGAGACGGTCGTCGAAGATTTCCTTTTCGGTGAGCTGGGTGTGGCGGAGTTTTTCAAGGGCATCGGCCGCGTTGGACACCAGCTCGCGGAGAAAGATTTCCTTCTCCGTGTAGAGCGAGTGGATGACGATATCGAGCAGTTGCTTGATCTCGGCCTGGAATTCGAATTTTTGCGGTGCGGTGGTGTCGGGCATGGTGTGATGAAAAAAGGATGGATGAGGGATGGAGGATGAACGGGTCGGCCAGTTTAGCGAGCGCGGAGAAAAATCAAGCCCCCCGAAAATATCCGCTTGACTCCGCATGACTACGTTTGTGGTCTATCCGTGGCCTACGGTTGTAGGCATTCATTTACTCCATGAAGAAAAACCTCCGCATTTCCGACACCGAGTGGGAACTCATGCGCGTCGTGTGGGCGCAGAGCCCCGCCACCGCCGCCGAAATCATCGCCATGCTCACGGCCCGCGACCCCACCTGGCATCCCAAGACCGCCCGCACGCTGCTCGCCCGCCTCGTCGGGAAAAAGGCGCTCGGCTACCAGCCGCAGGGCCGGGCCTATGCCTACACCCCGCTCGTTTCCGAGGCCGATTGCGTGGCGGCGGCGAGCGAGAGCTTCGTCGAACGCGTGTTCGGCGGCTCGCTCCGCCCGATGCTCGTCCATCTGGTCGAACAACAAAAGCTCACCCCGCAGGAGCTGGACGAGCTGCGCGCGCTGCTTGCCAAAAAATCCCCCGCCGCCCCGAAACCCCCAAGGAAAAGGCCCGCCCCATGACCGCTCCCGAGTTTCTCACCACCCTCGCCCGCAGCTCCGCACAGGCGGGCGTGCTCGCCCTCCTCATCCTCGTGGTGCAGGCCGTGTTTCGCCGCCAGCTCTCGCCGCGCTGGCGCTGCGCGCTCTGGCTGCTCGTGGTCGCGCGCCTCCTCGTTCCCGTGTCGCTCAACAGCGCGGCCAGCCTGTTCAACCTCGTGCCGCAACTGGCTCGCCCCGCCCGCCCTGAGCCTGTCGAACGGGCCGACACCGCTGCGCGGCCCACGCCCAGCACAGCCGATCCTATTTCAGCCCCTGTAGGCCAGCTCGCCGAGCTGGCTCCCGCTCTGCCCGCTCCCAGCCGGGTCAGCGACCCGGCCTACAGTCCGGCCACAACAGCTCCCTCTCTCGCTCCTGCTCCCGCGAGCGAAGCGAATCGCGCCGACTCGTCACGCCGAAGCCCGGCGAAGGCGGAAGCCTTGCTTGCCGCGCCAGAGCGTAGCGGCGGTGTGACGAAGATGGCCACTCCCCTCAACTGGCCCCAGCTCCTCCTCGCCCTCTGGCTCGCGGGCACGCTCTCGATGCTCGCCTGCCTTCTCCTCTCGACCGTCGTGCTCGCCCGTCGCTTTCGGTCCGCCCGCCGCGTGGACGACCCCGCGATTGCCGCGTTGCTTCTGTCCGCCCAACACCGCGTCGGCCTCGCCGCCACACCCTTGCCCATCTACGAGTGCGACCGGCTCGGCAGCCCCGCGCTTTATGGCTGCTGGCGGCCGCGCCTGCTGCTGCCCGCCGGCTTCGCCCAGAAATTTTCTTCCGCCGAGCTGGGCTACATTTTCCTGCACGAGCTCGCCCATGTGAAGCGCCGCGACCTGCCGGTCAACTGGCTGCTGTCGCTCCTCACGGCCGTCCACTGGTTCAACCCGCTCGTGTGGCTCGCCTTTGCCCGCTGGCGGGCCGACCGCGAGCTGGCCTGCGATGCGCTGGCCCTCGAGGCCGCCGGCCCCGGCCACAACACCGCCTACGGCCAGACCATCCTGCGCCTCCTCGAAGGCTTCCTCCCGCAGCCGCTGACGCCGGGGCTGGTCGGCATCCTGGAGGACAAACGCCTCCTGCGCCAACGCATCAGCGCCATTGCCAGCTTCGCGCCCCGCCGCCGTTGGCCAGTGCTCGCGCTCGCCCTCACCGCCGCCCTCGCCCTCGTCGGCCTGACCGACGCGCAGGTCGCCGCGCCAACAGCCGCCGCGCCGACTGCAAACAAAGCCGCCGTCGTCCCATCGACGTCTTCACCAGTTTCGGCCCAAACATCTACGACAACTCCTCCTGTCGCTCCGACGACGTCGGCCCCAACTTATCAAGCCAACTTGGGAGGAAGCTTCCTCACAAACGGAGACCTCAGTGACACCGCAAAATTTGCGGGATATGACTGTTTTGTCACCATAGATAACACGCTCCAAAACTTGAACGTGAGAATCGACAAGACGACCGGCGAACTTCGAGACGCGGGATCAGTCCTTTACCGCCGCGACACGCCGCCCGACGTCATCGGCGAGCTGCAAAAAATGGCGCGTTTGAGCGAGGTGGCGGCGGGCGCGTTCGAGGTGCGGTCGCTTCGATGCAGCGGAGTTCGCGGACATCCCATGTATGTGTTTTGGCTCAAATCTGTGTCTGGCGGAGCCGATTTGATTTACCCCTTTCCACGCAATATGGAGCCGTCGGATTTGCTCACCGAGGGGAAAATCTACACCATGAGCGAGTTTGTCGCAGTGATTCGCGCCGATCGGCAAAAGTAACGAGAAGCCGCTGCCCAAACGTCCGCGCCCATCGCCGAAAACCAAAGCAAAGCCGACTGACCGTGCCACGTCGGCGCGCTAACGCCCACGGCAAGCATTGCTTATTTCCCGCGAAAGCGTGAGCGTGGGGCGCGCAAATCCGCGTTTTCCCGGTAAGTTTCCCCCGCCGACCATTCCGCACTCCGCACTCCCCATTCCGCATTTCCCCGATGCCCACGCCGCCCTTTATCTACCAAGACATCCTCTCGCTCGGTGACGACCCCACCGACTATCGCCTGCTGTCGCGCGAGGGCGTGAGCATGGCGACGTTTGAGGGGCGCGAGATGCTCAAGGTCGAGCCGTCGGCGCTCGCGTTTCTCGCGCGGACGGCGTTCCGCGACAGCGCGTTCCTGCTCCGCACGGCCCACCTGAAACAGGTTGCCGCCATTCTCGCCGACCCCGAGGCGAGCGCCAACGACCGCTACGTCGCGCTCACGCTGCTCAAGAACGCCGAGATCGCCGCCGAGGGCATCCTGCCGATGTGCCAGGACACCGGCACCGCCGCCGTCTTCGCCAAAAAGGGCCAGCAGGTCTGGACAGGCGCGAACGACGCCGAGTGGATCGCGCGCGGCGTGTATGAATGTTTCACGCAGGAAAACCTCCGCTACTCGCAAGTCGCGCCGCTGGATTTTTGGCGCGAATCCAACACCGGCACCAACTTGCCCGCGCAGATTGACGTGCTCGCCACCGTGGGCGCGAAATATGAGTTCCTCTTCGTCGCCAAAGGCGGCGGCTCAGCCAACAAACAATTTTTCTTTCAGGAGACGAAAGCGCTGCTCAACCCCAAGAGCTTTGAGAAATTTGTCGCCGACAAGCTGCCGCTGCTCGGCACGAGCGCGTGCCCGCCGTATCACCTCGTGTTTATCTTCGGCGGCACGAGCGCGGAGGCGTGCATGAAGACGCTCAAGCTGGCCACGACCAAATACCTCGATGCGCTCCCGACGACCGGCAACGAGCACGGCCGGGCGTTCCGCGACCTCGCGATGGAGGCCAAGGTCATGGAGATCGCGCGCGCGACCGGCATCGGCGCGCAGTTTGGCGGGAAGTATTTCGCGCTCGACGCGCGCGTCATCCGCCTGCCGCGCCACGGCGCGAGCTGCCCGGTCGGGATGGGTGTGTCGTGCAGCGCCGACCGCAACATCAAGGCGAAGATCACCAAGGACGGCATCTTCCTGGAAAAGCTGGAGGCCAACCCCGGCCAGTTCATCCCCGCCGCGTCGCGCACGTTGAAGGACGACAAGATCGTCAAAATTGATCTCAACCGCCCGATGGCGGAAATCCGCGCCGAGCTGTCAAAGCACCCTGTCACCACGCGCGTCTCGCTCACCGGCCCGATGGTCGTCGCCCGCGACAGCGCGCACGCCAAGCTGAAGGAGCGCGTGGACGCCGGCCTCGGCCTGCCGGACTATTTCAAGAACCACCCCGTCTATTACGCCGGCCCGGCCAAGACGCCGACGGGCTATGCCTCGGGCAGCTTCGGCCCAACGACGGCGGGCCGGATGGACAGCTACGTGGATCTCTTTCAAGCGCACGGCGGTTCGATGGTGATGCTCGCCAAGGGCAACCGCTCCAAGGCCGTGACGGACGCCTGCAAAAAGCACGGCGGGTTCTACCTCGGTAGTATCGGCGGTCCGGCGGCGATTTTGGCAAAGGAGAACATCAAAAAAGTCGAGGTGCTCGAATACGCCGAGCTCGGCATGGAGGCCGTCTGGAAAATCGAGGTGGAGAACTTCCCCGCGTTCATCGTCGTGGACGACAAGGGCAACGATTTCTTTTTCAACACCTGCGGCCTCTGCGTGGCGGAGAAGTGAGAATATCTGCCCAGCTAGGGGAAGTTCACTTTATATAAGCCTCTGTTTTGCTTCATCCAGCGCCTTGATCGCATCTTGGTGACCAATTCGCCACGGTTCCCCGTCGGGCCGAGGATAAAACTCCACGCCGAAAACTTCGTGCTCTTGATTGATCTCTGCCCATTGCGTGTCTCCGAAAAAATCTCAGCGACGAGCTTTTCTCGGTCGGGCGGACTGGATATGCAAATTCGATATGTATCTTTCATCTTCACTCCAAAAACAGGCGGGTTGAACTTTGGATTTGAGGCTAAAGCCGCACCAGCTCTGCCGTCGTCGGCACATCCTTGATAATTTGCGCAGGGAGCGGGCCGACGCCGAGATAACGGAGGTTCGGGAGCGTGACGGGCATTTTCTCCCCGGCGTAGGCGACGGCGAGGATAGCGCGCAGCATTGCGGCGACGTAGCGTTGCGCGTTCTTCGGCAGATCTGCGAAGCGACGGATGCCAGAGAGATCCTCGACCCAGCCGGGGTGCTTTTCGTAGATTGGGCGGAGCGTTTTGCGGACAGCCTCGTTGCGGGGGACGTGCGTGAAGCGTTTGCCTGAGGCGTCCTCGTAGGCGGTGCAGAGGAGGAGGTCGCCGTGCCAGTCGCCGGCGTGGGTGAGCGCGTCGAGCTTGTTGATCATCAGGTCCTGAAAGCCGCCGTAACGGAGGGCATCGCCCTTTTCCACGGCGTCGAACCAGCCGACCATGCGCTGCCGGCCCGTGCTCGTGCCGAACTCGAGGAGCTTGAGCAGCGCGGCGAGCGGGTGGGCGTCGTCCATCTGCGTGAGGAAGGTGTGCGTGCCGACCTTGGTGTCGTAGGCCTTGGCGACGCCGATGGTGTGGATGGGCTGCACCGGGATGCCGGCGCTCTCGAAAAATTCCGGCGTGAACGTGTGTGAGGCGGTGACGTTGGGCGAGTAGCCGTGGCGCTTGTCGAGCCAGTAGGCCTGCCCGAACTCGCCGATGATGGTGCGGCCGGCGTGCAGCTCGCGGAGGACGAGCTCGCGGACCTCGCCGATGTTTTTGGCGAGGCGCGTGCCGGCAGACCAATAGACGGCGGTGAGCTTTTCGAGGTTGAGCGTGAAGGGCGCGAGGCCGCGAAACACGGTAAAATCAAACTCCTCGGCGGTGAACACGCCCAGCTCAATGGCCTCGGCGTTGGCCCGGCGCTCGGCGGCAGTGAGCCGTTCGAAGAACGCGGCGAAATTTTCCGGCGAGACCCGGCAGACGTGTTGGATGACGCGGAGGGCGCGGTCGGCGCGCTGGGCAAGCTTGCGGGCGAAGAAATTCGGACCGGCGAGGAAATCGGAGAACGTGATCTGCCACTGGCCGACCTCATCAAGGTAGGCAGGCGTGATGCCGCGGCCGGTCGAGCCGCGCGGCTCCTCGGCAAGAACGTGAACGCGGTAGTCTTCCCACGCGAGGTCGAGCAGGCGGTGCGTGAGGT
>CAIQBC010000255.1 GCA_903869955.1 uncultured Opitutia bacterium | reverse complement strand
CGGGTGGCCGACCGCGAGCTGTTGCGCGGCTACCTGCTCGTGGACACCGACGAGGCCGTGGCCGAGCTGCGGCGGCACAATGCGGCGGCGCTGGCGGCCACACCGCGCATGGAGGAGCTGCCCCGGCGCACGAAGAAACACGAAGCGCCGGAACTGACGCCCGCCGAGCGGCGCGAGCGGGCGGCGCAGACCAGCCTCCAGGCTGCGCGCAGCCGTAGGCTCCAGCAGCTCCGGGAGACGCTCTGATTTTGTTCCTTTCAACCCAACAACCACCGGGCGGCGCGACCTCACCGACCGGTTTCGATCATCACCCGAAAACGGAGACCCACCGCATGACCACATCCAGCCCCCAGCCCTTCGGCGAACACGACCCGGAGTCGGCAAACGACCCAGACACGCGCCAGACGATCCGCAAGGACATCTCGCAGTTTGAGGCGAGCATCGCGCATTATCCGGCCGAGGTCATCGAGGACGTGGCGTTCATCAACCAGATCGTGCTCCAGGAACTGAACGGCCATTACAAGCTGCTGCCGCCCCTGTTGCGGAAGGAAGGCAAGATCACGGTGAGCGAAGATTACGCCTACCGGCTCCTGAGCGGCCGGCAATTCCGGTTGGAGCGGATGCAGCCGGGCAAGGTGCCGGGCGGGCCAGCCGGTCTCACGCTGGTGAAGGAGATCGCGGAATTCCTGCGGCGCTGGGTGGCTTTCAACAGCGAGGCCGGCGGTCTGCCGTTTGTCGAGACGCCGACGTGGCGCGAGCTGGACGCCTACATTGACGCGGTGAGCGCGCCGGAAAACCCGTGCAAGTTTGGCGCGATTTGTGGCAGCACCGGCACGGGGAAGAGCCGGATGCTCAAGCGCCGGCAGTTGCTGCACAACCAAGGGAACACCGCCCATATCGAGGCTCCCAGCAGCGGGAAGCTGTCACGTTTCCAGATGAAGCTGGGCGCTGCCTTTGGCGTCGCGATCACGACCGAGACCTCGGAACGGCTGATCCGGCTGAACAAATGCCTCACGGGCAAGCGCACCATCATCGTGGACAACGTGCAGAAGCTCTACAACCCGAAGCACGGGGTGAATCAGCCGGTGCTGAACTATCTTCAGGAGATCAATGACGACACCGGCTGCACGATCATCCTGTCGTGGACGCCGGTGTTTGGCCAGACGCTGGCCGACCCGGCCAACACGCAGTATTTTGAGCAGTTCATCGGGCGGTTCGGTGGCCTGGACAACGTGCTCACGTTGCCGGAATACGCGCCGATGGCCGACTTGCGGGCCATTGCCGACAAGCTGCGGGTGGCCGGCGGGAAGGCGTCGCTGGAGGTCCTCCGGCGCTGGAGCCGCGAGCCGGGCCGGCTGCGGATCCTGTTTCGCCGCCTCCATCTGGCGAGGCTCGCCGCCAACGACGACGGGAGCAAAGACATCCGGCCGGGGCATCTGGCGGCGGCTGATTTGCGGCTGGTGCCAGCACCGGCGGTGGGCATCGCTTTTGACGGGGATCAGGGCCGGAAAGGGGTTGCAGCGTGAGTGCGCCGGGGCAATTTCGGGTGCCGGCTGGCGGCAGTTCGGCACGTTGGCTGCAATCATCATGCACGCGCCTTTCCTCGTCCCCTTCACCGCGCCTTGCCGGCGACGTTTTCAAACACCACCTTGGACAGCACCGCCGTGTCGGTCTTGTCCGGGACATGCGAGCAGAAGCCGATGCCGACGTAGAACGGCCCGTCAAATTTGAGCTCGGCGGGGGCTCCGCTCTGGTGCATCGGCTCGCCTTTCAGGCTGATCCAGAGCGTGAAGGCATCCCCGTGCTTTTCGATGCCGAGGCGGATGGGCGGGCCGCCCGCCGCGGCCGGATCGGCCTTGAGGTGCTCCGTCTCCTTGAGATTGCCGCCCTTGTCCGGGCGCACGGACAGATGGATCAGTCCGCCGCCATGGACGGCGGTCATGATTTCCTTGGCATTGTCGTCGAGATCCTGGCGGAAGATCAGGACCGCCTTGCGGTCGGAAAAACCCTCTGCCACGGGAAACGTGACATCGGCAGCCATGGACATGTCGCCCGACATTTTCTTCCAGGCGAAGCGAAACTCATCGCGGAAATACCAGATGTTGTAGCTGGCGGAACTGAGGGTGTAGGTCTTTTTTTGGACGTCGAAGCTGGCGCTGCCGGGCAGCAGCGGTCCGCCCACGTCGGCCTGCCCCTCAAACAGGCCCAGAGGCTGTTTGAAGATCACCGTCGGCCGCTGGAAACCCGCCGGAGGCGGCACCTGCTTGTGGGTGGCAGAGCTTGGCAGCGCCCAATCCGGCACCGTGATGGAGGGTGCCGGCGAAGCCGGGGCTGGCGCCGGGGCGCTGGCGGGAGCGGTTGTCTGGGCGTAGAGCGATGCGACGGCGAGCGCCACCACGAGGCCGAGGGCCGGATAGAGTCGTTTCATGGGGGAGATTTCCGCTGGGGTTGCTGGGGTTGCCGGGCTCGGCAGGTTGGTTTTCCAAAGTGTTCCCCGCCGGCCTAGGGTCAAGGCGGTTCCCGTGGAGATCGTTGCTGGGAGGAGGTAGGATGGGAGGAGGCAGGAGTCAGGAGGGAAGGAGGGAGGAGTCAGGAGTTAGGAGTTAGGAGTTAGGAGTCAGGAGCAAGGAGGCAGCATCCGGATCTGCGGATACGCGGGATGGGGCGGAACAAGCGGTGGGCGCGATCCGGCGGATTTGACGAAAACGGCCTCCGACTGTGCATTTCCCATCGCATTGACCAAGGAATCGAAGAGCCGCGACTGTTTGACTGGTTTGACCAGATAGGCGGCGATGCCGATCGCTTTCAGCTCCTCGTTGCTCATCCTTTGTCCGAGCGAGGTCAGGATGATCAAATGGGTGCCCGCGATGGCCGGATCCGCCTTGATTTCCCGGGCCAGCATCAGGCCGTCCATCTCCGGCATCTGCACATCCAGCAGCGCAATGTCGTAAGGGTTGGACTCGGCAGCGGCCGCCCGCAAAATCTTCAGGGCCTCGGATCCGCCCGCCGCACTGCCCTTTTGCATTTTCCACGCGAAAAGCTGGTGGCGCAAAATCTGGCGGTTGGTGGCATTGTCATCCACCACCAGCACCCGCAGATTGAGCAAATCTGGGCTGCCGACCTTGGCCGGCTTGGCCGGGCCCGTTTGTTTTTCAAACCGGGCGGTGAACCAAAAGGTCGAGCCTTTGCCTGGTTGGCTTTGCACCCCGATCTGCCCTTGCATCATGCTCACCAACTGCCGGGAGATGGCGAGGCCCAGGCCGGTGCCTCCGTATTTGCGGGTCGTCGAGCTGTCGGCTTGGGTGAAGGCGTGAAACAGCCGCTGCTGCGCCTCCGGCGGGATGCCGACCCCGCTGTCAATGACGTCGAAGCGCACCACGGTGTGGGTTGCCGTCTCACTTTCCTGAAAAACCCGGACCACGACCTCACCGCGCTCGGTGAACTTGATGGCGTTGCCGATCAGATTGGTCAGGATTTGTCGCAACCGGCCCGGGTCGCCGCGAATGCGGGCCGGCACTTCGGGCGGGATGGCACTGGCCAGTTCAATGCCCTTGCTCTGCGCGCGCTCGGCCAGCATATCCAGCGAACCTTCGACGGTCTCGACCAAGTCGAAATCGAGGGCCTCAAAGGTCAGCTTGCCGGCCTCGATCTTGGAAAAATCCAGGATGTCGTTGATGACCGTGAGCAGATTGTCGGCGCTGGCGCGCACCGTTTCGGCAAATTCACGCTGCTGGGTCTCCAACCGGGTGTCCAGCAGCAGGCCGGTCATGCCGATAATGCCGTTCATGGGGGTGCGGATCTCGTGGCTCATGTTGGCCAGAAATTCGCTTTTGACCCGGGCCGACTCGAGCGCGGCATCGCGCGCCTTGGCCAGCTCGCTTTCCGCCTCCTTCAGCCGGGTGATGTCCTTGGTGATGCCACAGGTGCCGATGATCGCCCCCTGGCTGTTGCGCAGCGGCACCTTGTTGGTCAGGCCCCACGTCACCCTTCCGTCCTTCCAATTCTCGGCCTCCAGCTTCCCCACGATGGGCTGGCCGGTGCGGAGAATCTCCTGCTCGTCGTCGAAGGCCGGCTGGGCGTGCCCGGCGGAGAAGAAATCGAAATCAGTTTTCCCGACCGCCTGGGCCGGATCGCTCAGGTTGAAATTTTGGGTCAGCGAGCGGCTGATTCTGATGAACCGGGATTCGCGGTCCTTGAAATAAATCTTGTCGGTGATGTGGTCGAGCAGCGCGCCCAGCAGATCGTGCTCACGCGCCAGCGCCTGCTCGGTCTTTTCATGCTTGGACAGCCACTCCCCGGTTTCCGTCCGGGCGAGCTGCAGTCTATCGGCCTGCTTGCGGACCGCCCGGAAAAGCCACCACGCCAGCCAAATTGAAAACGCCGCAAAAACGGCCCCGCCAACCTGCCCGGACCGCCCGCCGGTCCATCCAATCATGGCAGCCAGAACCAGGCTCGCGACCAGCCATAACCGCAACATCCAGAAAAGGCGTGAAGTACTCATGGGGCGCGGGGCATTCTCCGTCTGGCGCAAGTTTTGTCCATAAAAAATCTCTAGGGGAACCGCCTCATGGCCATTGAAAAGGACCCAGTGCCGCTCCGATGGTGAGGTCCTTGCTCCATTCGGACCACTCGCCCCATTTTTGAGTTAATTTTTTTGTAAAATGCCGGTCGGTCTCAGCGCCGGCTCGGCACATGGACGACCTGCATCCCGGCCGCCCGCGCGCCGGCGAGGCCCGGCTCCGCGTCCTCGAACACGAGGCACCGCCCCGGCGGCACGCCCATCCGCTCCGCCGCGAGCAAAAACATGTCCGGCGCCGGTTTGCCCCGGCCCACCGGCACATCGTGCGGGGTGATGACGATCTCAAACAGCGCCGCCAGCCCCGACACGGCGAGCGACGGGTGCGCCACGTCCGGCGTGCCGCCCGTCACGATGGCGCGCGGATGCGTGGCGGCGATCCGGCGGGCAAACTCCACCACCGGCGCGATGAGCGGCACGCCCGCTTTGAGCACTTCAAGGTAGCGCCGCTCCTTCGCGTGCGACACATGGTGCGGGTCGAGCGTCAGCCCGTAACGCCGGCCCATCAGCTCGGCGACCTTGGGTGTCGGCATCCCGCCGAGGCTGTAGAAATAATCCTCGTCGAGCGGCCCGCGCAGCCCGGCGTCCTGCAACGCCGCCTGCCACGCGATAAAATGCACGGGCATCGTGTCAATGAGGGTGCCATCAAGGTCGAAGAGATAACCGGCGAAGTCGCCGGGAGGAAGGTCGAGTTGCATGGAAGCCGCCAGCGCAACGGCCGGCGGCGCGGCAGGCAAACGAAAGCGGAGGAAGCAGGATTTATAAGCAGGAAGCCAGGAAACCATGAACCGGAACGCGTTTCCTTAGTGACGCATTTTCAATCTGAATCCCCAAGGTAGAGACGGCTCTCCGAGCCGTCCGCGGACGCCTCGGAGAGGCACCCCTGCCTCCCGACGCACGAATTCATCCTGACCCACGGCCGAGCCGACCGCACCATTGACGTGCGGCGGACGATTGGCCCAGAGTGAACGTTTCCCGCCTTTGTCTTCACCCGCCATGCCCACCGCCTGCACCGACTACAATTTCACCCAAATCGAGCCGCACTGGCAGACATTTTGGGAGGAGCAGCGCACGTTTCGCGCCGAGACGGGCGGCACCCGGCCAAAATACTATGTGCTCGACATGTTCCCCTACCCGTCGGGCGCCGGGCTGCACATCGGCCATCCCGAGGGCTACACGGCGACCGACATCGTGGCGCGCTACAAGCGCGCCAAAGGGTTCAACGTGCTCCATCCCATCGGCTGGGATGCGTTCGGCCTGCCCGCCGAGCAGCACGCGGTGAAAACCGGCACGCACCCCGCGACGA
Organism: uncultured Opitutia bacterium; assembly: GCA_903869955.1. GTDB lineage: Bacteria > Verrucomicrobiota > Verrucomicrobiia > Opitutales > Opitutaceae > CAIYUN01. The sequence goes on along the minus strand of CAIQBC010000255.1, from coordinate 4,814 downwards.
ACACCGCCGCCAACATCACCAATTTCAAGCGGCAGATCAAGGCGCTCGGCTTTTCCTACGACTGGGACCGCGAGCTGGCGACGACCGACGAGAAATACTACCGCTGGACGCAGTGGATTTTTTTGCAGCTCTTCTCGCGCGGCCTCGCCTACGTGGACGAGCGCCCCGTGTGGTGGTGCCCGGAGCTGCGCACGGTGCTCGCCAACGAGGAGGTCGTGGACGGCAAGAGCGAGGTCGGCGGCTTTCCGGTCGAGCGGCGCAACCTGCGCCAGTGGGTGCTGCGCATCACCGCCTACGCCGAGCGCCTGCTCGCCGACCTCAAGGACGTGGACTGGCCCGACTCGACGAAACGGATGCAGGAGGCGTGGATCGGCCGCAGCGAGGGCGCGGAGGTCTCGTTTGAAGTAGCGCAGGCTTCCAGCCTGCCTCAGCAAGCAGGCCGGAAGCCTGCGCTGCTCAAAGTCTTCACCACGCGGCCCGACACGCTGTTCGGCTGCACCTACATGGTGCTCGCGCCGGAACATCTACTGGTGGAAGATCTCACAACACCGGCGCAGCGCGACGCCGTCGCCGCCTACCGGAAAAAGGCGGCGGGCAAGAGCGATCTGGAGCGCACGGACTTGGCGAAGGAAAAATCAGGCGTGTTCACGGGCTCGTATGCGATCAACCCGGTGAACGGCGAACGAGTGCCAGTATGGATTGCCGACTATGTGCTGACCGGCTACGGCACCGGCGCGATCATGGCCGTGCCGGCGCATGATGAGCGGGATTTTGAATTCGCGAAGCAGTTTGGGCTGTCGATCCGAGCGGTCGTCGGAAAGACAGAGTTGTTGGCCTTCGACATCGTTCCGTCGGCAACTGTCCCCGATCACGGGCTCCAAACTATTCCCATGACCGTAGAGGGGAAATTGCGTGCGGTTAATTGTTACCACAAGCACTGCGTCGCGGGAGAAGGCATTGCTGTAAATTCAGGTTTTCTCGACGGCCTGCCCACCGCCGAAGCCAAAAAGAAAATCATCGACTGGCTCGAGGCGAAGGCTGTCGGTAAAAAAACCGTCACCTACAAGCTCCGCGACTGGCTGTTCTCGCGGCAGCGTTACTGGGGCGAGCCGTTTCCCATCGTGTGGCTGAACGAGGCCGACTACCGCCGCGCCGCCGCGGTGCGGATGGATTTGCCCGCGTCGCCGGTGACGTTCGCGCAGGACGGCGTCACGCATTTCGCGCTGCCGCTGCCAGCAGGCGCGCTGCCGCTCACGTTGCCCGAGGTGTCGTCGTATCTGCCGAGCGGCAACGGCGAAAGCCCGCTCGCCAACGTCACGGACTGGCTGGAAATCTGGTTTAATTTCAAGACGGGCGAATCGCTCCCCGCCGCTCAGCCTTCGCCCGCCGGCGAGCATTGGGTGCGCGGGCGGCGCGAGACCAACACCATGCCGCAGTGGGCGGGCTCGTGCTGGTATTACCTGCGTTTCACCGATCCGACGAACGACACTGCGTTCGCCTCGCCCGAGGCGCTGCGTTACTGGGGCGTGCCCGACCTCTACGTCGGCGGCGCGGAGCACGCGGTGCTGCACCTGCTCTACGCGCGGTTCTGGCACAAGGTGCTGTTCGACCTCGGCGTGGTGCCGCAGAGCGAGCCGTTCACTAAGCTATTTCACCAAGGCATCATTCTCGGCGAGGACGGCGAGAAGATGTCCAAGAGCCGCGGCAATGTCGTCAGTCCCGACACGATCATCGCGTCGCACGGCACCGACACGTTGCGGCTCTACCTGATGTTTCTCGGGCCGCTGGAGGCGATGAAGCCGTGGAGCATGCAGCAGATCGAGGGCGTCCACCGTTTCCTGCACAAGGTCTGGCGCGAGTGCGTCGCGGCCGACGGCGGCGTGAACCCAAAAATCTCCGCGACCGCCACCGAGCCGGCCGAGCTGACGCGCCTGCGCCACGAGACGATCAAAAAGGTCGGCGACGACATCGAGGCGCTGCGTTTCAACACGGCGATCTCGCAGATGATGATCTTCGCCAACGCGCTCCAGAAAGCGCCGGCCGTGAGCCGCGCGACGGTGCTGGCGTTTCTGCAAGTGCTCGCACCGTTTGCGCCGCATCTCGCGGAAGAGCTCTGGGCGCGGCTCGGCGAAAAACCTTCGGTCCAATGCGCGCCGTGGCCGCAGTTCGATGCGGCCCAACTGGTTGCAACCGAGAAAAAAATTGTCGTGCAGGTCAACGGCAAGCATCGCGGCGAAATCGTGGCCCCCACCGGCACCGCCCAAGCCGCCATTTTGGCCTTGGCGGTGAAAAACGAGCGGATCGCCCCCCATCTCGTCGGTAAAACCTTCAAACGCATCATTTTCGTGCCGGAAAAAATCTTAAACATTGTTGTTGAACAATAGACGGCACCGCGTTTAATTAGGGGATACACCCTAGTTTTCATTGGAATGGATTCGACCGGTTCGGAGCTGATGAGGCCCGCATCCGGCCTTGTCTTTTTGCCAAGGCGGACGGGGTCCAACCCACCATGAAAGCCATGTCGCGCATCCTTCCCCCCGCCACCACGGGACACGCCGTCGCGTTCTCCGTTCTGCTGGGCACCGTCCAGAGTCTCCACGCCGCAAATCCGAGCAGCAAACTTTACGTGGCCCAAGTCGGCGACCAGGAGGCGGAAATCAACACCGGCGAGCGCATTGAAAATCTCGCCGACAAGGATGTGCGTTCAGCCGAAGGCACGACCATCCAAACCAAGGCCGACGCCAAGGCGACCGCCATCGTGATGTCCAACAGCACCGGAGTTTTCCTGGATCCCGACACCAAGCTCGAGGTGCCGAAGTTCTCGCAGGAGCCATTCACCCCTGATCGCGGCGACCTCGAGACCGAACCGTCAATTTCGCAGACCCAGGCCAACCTTACCCACGGCGCGGTCGGCCTCTGCACCCCCAAGATGGTGGCCGGCAGCAGCATGGTGTACAGCACCCCCCAGGCGAGCATCAACATCCAAGGCCGCAAGTCTGTGATCCAGACCAGTGGCGACGAAACCGTGGTGTCGGCGCTGGAAGGCGAACTGATCGTGCGCGGGGACCAGTTCAGCGGCGGGCAGACGCTCAAGGTCGGCCAGCAGGCGGTCATCCGCCGCGCCTCTCCCAGCTCGCCCCCGATCATCACCATCCAGAACATCCCCGACAACCAGAAAGCCGCGCTCAACGACAAGGTGGACGCCGCCTGCGTCGCGCGCCAGAAGGTTTATTTTCAAGTCGCCGAGACGAAATCGCTTTTTGGCGATAGCGGTCCGAAAAAGGAGATCGTGGTGAAGGAAGTCGTCCCCCCGCCCTTTGACCCCGTGATCACCGTCAGCGCGTCGCTCATCTCGGCGGGCGACAGCAGCCAGGGAAACAACAATCAGGGCAACAACGGCCAGGGAAACAGCGGGCAGGGTCAAAACAATCAGGGCCAAAACAACCAAGGGCAGAACAATCAGTAGCCATGAACCGCGCCGGTCAGCGCCCGCCCGCAATTTTTTTCCCGCACCGATGAACCGTCTCCCCTACTGGCGCTGGCTGCTCGGCTGGTTGGCGGCGGTCCTCCTGGCCGCGACGCCCGGTCACGCCCTGCTCCGCTTTAACGAAAGCCACGACCAGGTTTACGTCACCGGCTCCGTCGCCATGGGCTGGAACTCGAACCTCTTCTCCAACCAGGTCGCCAACGCCGACTCGACCTACAACGCCTCGCTGCTCATTGAATATCAGCGCAAGGCGGGCTACATTGGCGTCAACGCCGGGCTCGGCTGGGACTTCGGCCGCTTCCAAAAATTCACCTCGGAAAATTTCGCCAACCCCCACGCCAGCCTCGAGTTCACCAAGGACACGGGACGGACCCACTACAGCCTCCTCCTGAAGGCCGCCCGCCAGAGCAGCGCCGACACCGCCGCCAACGTCCGCACCGAGTCCCTCACCTACGGGGCCGACCTCAACTGGAACTATCCTGACTTCATCACCCAGCGCTACAAGTTGTCCGGCAGCTTCGGCTGGTCGCAGCTCAACTACCAAAGCAACACCGCGCTCACCAACCTCGCCACCTACACCGGCAGCCTCGATCTCATCTATTTGTACAACGACGAACGCAACCTCTTCGGCGGCTACCGTGTCCGCCTGAGCGACACCTCCTCCAACACCCGCGACGTGGACCATAACTTCAGCCTCGGCGTCTCGGGCCGGGTGTTCCCCAAGACGACCGGCAGCCTGCGCCTCGGATACCAGATCCGCCAGTCCGGCGTCGCCGGCGGTGCGCCCACGATCTTTACCGGCATCAGCGCCGCCGCGATCCTGTCCTACGCCGCCAGCAAGCGCACCACCTTCTCCGGCCAGCTCTCGAAGGACTTTTCCACCACCTCGACGGACATCAGCACCGACTCCCTCACCGCCAACCTCAACGTCAATTACGCCTACAACGCCAAGTTCTCCGTCTTCGCCAACCTCGGCGGCGGCATCAATAAGTTCCTCGGCCTCGCCGGCGGCGGCCGCTGCGACTATGACCTCACCTGGGGTGCCGGCCTCAACTGGACCTACAACGACCACTTCAAGGCTTCCCTCGCCTACGACTGGTTCCGCAACTGGTCGAATCTCGCCCGCGCCGACTTCGTCCGCAGTACCGTCAACCTCACCCTCACTTCCCGCTGGTGATTTTACCCGCCATGAAAACTCTCGCCCGCCTCCTCGCCTCGCTCGCCCTCCTGCTCGCTGTCTCCCGCGCACCCGCCGCCACCAGCGCGCCCGCCCCGGCCCCGGCCAAGCCCGCCGCCACCCCGGCGCCTGCCGCCAGCGCCCCGGCCG
>CAIQBC010000254.1 GCA_903869955.1 uncultured Opitutia bacterium | reverse complement strand
GGCGGATGATTTGTCCGGCGGGCGGGGCGGGAGGCAAATTCTTTCGCAGCCACCCGAGGCCGCCCGCCTCGTCGGCGAACACGCCGTCGAGCTGCGCCTCAAACGCCTCGTCGAGCAGCGGCTTGAATGCCGGGCCGGGCGCAAGGCCGAGCGCAATGAGATGGCGGCCCTGCAGCAGCGGACGCGGGGCGGCGTGCTGGATGGCGAGCTCGCGGCTGCGGGCGCGAAGCCGCTCGATGAGCGCGATGGTGTCGGACGAGGTGAGCGGCGGGCGGCCAAAGCTGTCGGCGATCATCACGGCGCAAAGGTCGTCCACAGTGGCGGGGGCGAGCTTGCGCGCGAGGCGGCGCACCTGCGTCGCGCCGAACTCCGCCTTCGGGCCGCTGTGGTGGACGAGGTGAAGCAGCACGAGCGGGCGCACCCATTCCGCCAGCTCACGGGGTGCGCCGATGCGCGCCAGAAACGTGTCCGCGAGCGGGCCGCCGGCAGTCTCATGGCCATGGCTGATAATGCGCATCACGCCGCGCTTCTCGCCGCGCACCGTGGTGGCGGGCTTGCCAAAATCGTGGGCGAGCACAGCGAGCAGGAGCACCCGGCGGCGGGCCGGGTCACTTTGCTGCCAGACCCTGAGGCGAACGAGCGCATCGCAGCAGTGCTGGGTGTGCGTGAACACATCGCCCTCGGGGTGCCACTCGGGCTCCTGCAATGTGCCGCGCAGTGCGGCAACCTCGGGAAAATGGCGCACCCAGCCGGTCTCCTCCAGAACGGCGAGACCGCGCGAGGGCTTGGCGGACTTCGTCGCCCACTTGTCCCACTCGCCCCAGACGCGCTCGACTGGCAGCTCGGCGTAGGCACCGGCGATGGAGCGGCCGAGCGCGGCGGTCTCGGGCGCGAGGGTGAAGTCAAAACGCGCGGCGAGCTGAAACGCGCGCAGCACGCGCAGCGGGTCCTCGGCAAAGGCGGCGCTGGTGTGGCGGAGCACGCGGGCGCGCAGGTCGCGCTCGCCACCATGCGGGTCAATCAGCACGCCGGTGAACGGGTCGAGCGCGATGGCGTTGACGGTGAAGTCGCGCCGCGCGGCGGCCTCGGCGTCGCTGAGCGCGGCGTCGGGCGCGACGGCGAAACCGCGATGGCCCGCGCCAGTCTTCGATTCGCGGCGCGGGAGGCTGAAGTCATATTCGGTGCCACCGAGGCGGAGCTTGATGACGCCAAAGCTGCGGCCGACGACATCGGTCGCGCCGAAAGGCGCGAGCGCGCGATGCAGCTCCTCAAACGTCACGCCGGGCACCTCGACATCGAAGTCCTTCGGCTCCAGCCCGAGCAGCCAGTCGCGCACACAGCCGCCGACCAGGCGCGGCCGGCCGACACGGCGGACGGCCTCCAGCACGGCGCGCAGTTCATCCGGCAGGCGCATGGCGGCGGGCGGGCTCACTTTTCCGGCCCACCTTTCCAGCCGGCGACAACCACGAGGGTCCAGCCCGCGAGCAACGCCAGCCCGCCGAACGGCGTGACGGGGCCGAGCCATTTCGCCGGGCCACCGAGCGCGAGCGCATAAAGAGAGCCGGAAAACAGCGCCAGCCCCGCGAGCCAGCACGCCGCCGCCACGCGCAGGAGGCGCCGCGCCGGGGCCGAGAAATTCGCCTCCCCCGCCGTCAGCGCAAGCAGCATGCCCAGTGCGGCAACCGCATGGACGAGATGATAGAGCGTGGCGGTGCGCCAGATTTCCACGCCGTCGTGCGCGACGAGCCGGTCGTGCAGCGCATGCGCGCCAAACGCCCCGAGCGCCACGCCGGTGAGCCCGGCGAGGCCGGCCAGGGTGAGGAGAGTTTTCATGTTGAGATAAATTCGCCAGAACTGCGCGCCGCCCGAAACCTGACCGGCCCGGCCCGCGTCCCATGCAGCACCACCATGCCGGGGGGCAGCGGGCGGGGCAAGCAATTGGCTTGAACCGCGCCCGCCGCCGGCTTGGCTGGCACTTGCCGGGGCCATCGGCCCGGAAAACTCTCCGCAACCTCCAACTGCCCGCACCCATGAAAAAAACCCTCCTCTCCCTCTCCCTGCTCGCCGCCGCGGCAGCCGCGACCGCCGCGGGCTCCGACCTCTCGGTTAAGCTCGACCTGCCTTACACCAGCCGCTATGTTTACCGCGGCCTGCAGCTCGCCAAAAGCTCCCTCCAGCCCTCGCTGGATCTCTCCGCCGGCGACTCCTACGCGGGCGCCTGGCTCAACAGCCCCTTCCTCGCCGGGCAGAAAAATGAGGTCAACGTCTACCTCGGCCAGTATTTGCCGGTCCCCGCCCTCGGCAGCGGCTGGAAGCTCGATCTCGGTGGCCGCGGGTATTATTTTCCGCAGGGCTACTACACCGCCGGCCTGAGCAACACCAGCATCGAGGCCTACGCCGGCCTGACCGGCGGCACCATCGCGAAGGTGATCTCCCCCGAGCTGGTCAACTACTACGATTTTACCCGCAAAAGCTACAACGTCATCGCCTCGCTCGGCACCGCCCTGCCCGCCGAGCGCTTCGGCTTCGCGCTGCACGCTGATGTCCACGTCGGCTACACCGCCTTCCGCAGTGTCATCAACGGCACGAGCTACACCTACTGGGGCGCGGGCCTCAGCCTGCCCTACAAGCTCGCCAGCAACACCACCTTCACCGTCGGCGGGCAATACGACTCCAGCGATCTCAAGGGCGCGCGGCACAACCTCCTCACGGTCACCGCCGGCGTGAGCGTCGGCTTCTGAGCTCCACTGCCGGCCCCCGCCGGATTTTTCCGCCCGCCCTGCCTTCGCGCCGGGCGGGTGTTTTTTTCACCGGGGCAAAAGAGGGGTTGACACCCCGCGCGCGAACCTTTGTCTTTGACCCCTTTTCCCATGAAAACCTTCCTCGCCAACAAGGAGAGCGTGCAGCCCAAATGGCATCTTATTGATGCCGAGGGCGCCGTGCTCGGCCGGCTCGCCGTGAAGGCCGCCACCCTCATCCGCGGCCGCCACAAGGCCACCTACACGCCCACCGTGGACACCGGCGATTTCGTGGTCGTCATCAACGCCGAGAAGGTCGTCCTCACCGGCAAGAAGGAGACGGCCAACGAATACATGACGTTCTCCGGTTTCGTCGGCGGCGAGAGCTACCGCACCGTCCCGCAGATGCGCTCCCACCGCCCCGAGCACATCGTCACGCACGCCGTCAAGGGCATGCTCCCGAAGAACCGCATCGCCGCCAAGATGCTCACCAAGCTCCGCGTGTTTGCCGGGCCGACCCATACGCACGAGGCGCAGAACCCCGTCAAGATCGCCGTCTGATTTCGCATCCCATGAGCGTTGAAACCGTCATCTTCCTCGGCACCGGCCGCCGCAAAACCTCCACCGCCCGCGTCCGCCTCACGGCCGGCACCGGCAAGCTCGTCGCCAACGGCCGCAGCTTCGAGAGCTATTTTGCCCACGAGAACTTCATCCGTCAGGCCCGTCAGCCGCTGCTCACCGTCGAGCTGGCCGACAAGCTTGATGTCACCGCCAATGTCAGCGGCGGCGGCAGCGGCGGCCAGGCCGGCGCGGTCGCGCACGGCATCGCCCGCGCGCTCCAAAAGATGAACGCCGAGCTCCGCGGCCCCCTCAAGAAGGCCGGCCACATGAAGCGCGACCCGCGCGCCAAGGAGCGCAAGAAGCCTGGCCAGCCCGGCGCCCGCAAACGCTTCCAGTTCTCGAAGCGCTGATCCTGCGAGCGACCTGTCTTTCCAGCCGCCTTCTCCGCGCGAGAGGCGGCTTTTTCTTTTCTAAGGGGGAAGCCAGGAACGATCTTGCGTTCCGATTCCCTGGCTCCTTCCGGTTTCTTGGCTTCCCTCTAAAACTCCGTTCCCTTTTTCTCCTCCCATGAAAGTCGGCATCATCGGCGCGTCGGGCTACTCCGGCGAACTGCTCGTCAAGCTTCTCCTCGGCCACCCGCGCGTCACGCTCGCGGCCGTCACCTCGCGCACCCACGCGGGCAAGCCCCTTGCAACCGTCATCCCGGCCGTGCGCGGCCTCGACCGTGGCCTCATGTTCTCCCCCTCCGATGCCGCCGCGCTCGCCGCTTCCGATCTCGACCTCTGCTTCCTCGCGCTCCCGCACGGGGCCGCCGCCGACTTTGCCCAGGCGCTCGTGCCCGCCGGCAAGAAAATCATAGACCTCAGCGCCGATTTCCGCATCGCCAGCCTCGGCACCTATGAAAAATATTACGGCGCGCACCGCGCGCCCGGGCTGCTGGCGGGGGCGCGTTTCGTCCTGCCCGAGCTGACCCCGCCCGCGTGGAAAACCGAGGCCCGGCTCGTCGCCGCGCCCGGCTGCTACCCGACCAGCGTCCTCGTGCCGCTCGTGCCGCTGCTCAAGGCCGGCCTCGTCACCCGCACGCACATCGTCGCCAATTCCTTCAGCGGCGTGAGCGGCGCGGGCCGCAAGGCCGAGGAAATGTATCTCTTCGTCGAGCGCGCCGAGAGCGCCAAGGCCTACGGCCTCGTGAAGCACCGCCACCTCGCCGAGATCGAGGAGCAGCTCGCGCTGCACACCGGTGCCCCCACGGTCATCCAGTTCAACCCGCACCTTGCGCCGATGCGGCGGGGTATCGCCACGACCATCACCGTGCCCGCCGCGCCGGGCGCGACCATTGAGGCCGTTTACGCCGCGTGGCGCGCGGCCTACGGCGCGTCGCCCTTCGTCCACCTGCTGCCCAGCGGTGAGACGCCCGACACCGCGCACACCGTCGGCACGAACCGCATTGATATCAGCGCCGTCCACGACCCACGCACGGGCAACTTCATCCTGACTTCCGCCGAGGACAACCTCATGAAAGGCGCGAGCGGCCAGGCCGTGCAGATCATGAATCTCTGGCTCGGCTTCCCCGAGACCGCCGGGCTGGTGTGAGTTAATTCAGAAGCCAGGAAGCCACGAAGCGGTAATTCCCTGATTGGTTTCATGGCTTCTGCGTTTGTCCTTCTGCCCATGCTGGGCATGCTTCCGTCATGCCTTCCCTGCCAACCTATGCCTTCCGCTCCGATTGATCCCGCCGTCCGCATCGGCCATGTCCACCTGCGCGTCGCCGACTTGGAGCGCTCGCTCGCATTTTACTGCGGCGTGCTTGGCTTCCGCCTCATGCAACGCATGGGCCCGTCGGCCGCGTTCATCTCTGCCGGCGGCTACCACCACCACCTCGGCCTCAACACTTGGGAAAGCCTTGGCGGCTCGCCGCCCCCGCCCGGCTCGACCGGCCTCTACCACACCGCCATCCTCTACCCCACCCGCGCCGCGCTGGCCGACGCCCTCCGCCGTCTCCACCGCGCCCGCCACCCGCTCGACGGTGCCGCCGACCACGGCGTGAGCGAGGCGCTCTATCTCCGCGACCCCGACGAAAATGGGGTCGAGCTCTACCGCGACCGCCCCCGCGCCGAGTGGCCGACCACCCCCGACGGTGGCGTGGCCATGTTCAGCCACCCCCTCGACCTCGCCGCGCTCCTCGCCGAACCGGAGCCGAAATGACCAACCGTTGAATGGGAGAAGTCCAGAGAGCATGGGGGCGCTCCCGCTTCGCCCTCCTTACCACTTCCATCCTGTCTCCCTCGCCTGCTCCCCTCATCCATGCCCGCCATTGTTCCTCGCATGGTTCGCTTCCGACTTCTCTGGCAGATGATCTTTGACGGACGCGGGAGACCGCCGCCGCCCGCCGCCCGGCCTGACCCGGCGACATGGAGCGACCGTGCGATCACCGGCAGTTGTCTCGGCCATTCGACGGTGTTACTCAATTTTTTCGGGGTGCGCGTGCTCACTGACCCGGTGTTTGGAGGGTGGGCAAGAGAAGATAAACCGAGAAACTGAGGCGGTAACTTGGCCCCCCCTCAATGAATGTTCCCGGTGAGTGCTGAAAGATTATGGCACGACGGGCAGGAGCAGCGCGGTCGGTGCGCCGCCATTGATGGTTGGCGGCACGCCGGGCGCACCGGCACCCGCAGCTCTCCGGCCGCCGCCTCGCGGTCCACCCGCACCGGGGGTGCCTTGGCCGGCCGCGCCGCGCGCACCGCGACCGGCGACGGGAGCCGTTTGCGAGAGCGCATCCACTTTTGTCGGTACGCCCGGCTTGTTCAAAAAACCAAGGTCGCGGGCCCAATCAATGAAACGATACTGCCAGGTGCCGAACGGGAGGCCGTTGCG
>CAIQBC010000253.1 GCA_903869955.1 uncultured Opitutia bacterium | reverse complement strand
GCCAACCTCGCCGACCTCGCCGCCGACCCGCGCCTCGTGTTTGTGCACGGCGACATCGGCGACACCCCGCTCGTGGCGCGCTTGCTCGCCGGGCACGCCATTGACGCTGTCGTCCACCTGGCCGCTGAGTCGCACGTGGACCGTTCGATCGACTCGCCCGAGCCGTTTATCCAGACCAATGTCGTCGGCACGCTTCGCTTACTTGAGGCCGCCCGCCTCCATTGGGCAAAGCTCCCCGCGCCGCGCCAGGCCGCCTTCCGTTTCCTGCACGTCTCAACCGACGAGGTCCATGGCGCGCTCGCGCCCGACGCGCCCGCGTTCACCGAAGAAACCCCTTACGCGCCGAATTCGCCCTATGCCGCCTCGAAGGCCGCCGGCGACCATCTGGTGCGCGCCTACCGGCACACCTACGGTTTCCCGGCGCTCACGACCAACTGCTCGAACAACCACGGCCCGTATCAGTTTCCCGAAAAGCTCATCCCGCTCATCATTCTGAACGCCCTTGAGGGCCGGCCGCTCCCCGTCTATGGCGACGGCCAGCAGGTGCGCGACTGGCTTTACGTCGAGGACCACGCCGCCGCGCTCTGGCTCGTGCTGCAACGCGGCCGCGTCGGCGAGACCTACCACATCGGCGGCCGGAACGAGCAGCCGAATCTGGCCGTCGTCCAACAAATCTGCGCCCTGCTCGACAAAAAATCCCCGCGTGCCGATGGGAAAAAATACGCCGCGCAAATCACCCCTGTGGCCGACCGCCCCGGCCACGACCGCCGCTATGCCATGGACTGTACAAAAATCCAGCGCGAGCTCGGCTGGACGCCGCGCGCCAACTTCGCGGCCTCCCTCACCCAGACCGTGGACTGGTATCTCGCCCACCGCGCCTGGGCCGCTGACATCACGGCCACGCGCTATGCGCGTGAAAGGCTCGGACAACCTAAATTTCCCGCTTAAACCACCGTGCAACGCAAAGGTATCATTCTCGCTGGCGGTTCCGGCTCTCGCCTCTACCCGCTCACAGTCGCGGTGAGCAAGCAGCTCATGCCCGTCTATGACAAGCCGATGATCTATTACCCCCTGTCGGTGCTGATGCTTGCCGGCCTGCGGGAAATCCTCGTCGTCTCCACCCCCGCCGACCTGCCGCTCTTTCAAAAGCTCCTCGGCGACGGCGCCAGCCTCGGCCTCAGGCTTTCCTACGCCGCCCAGCCCAGCCCCGACGGACTCGCGCAGGCGTTTCACATCGCGGGTGACACCGGCTTTCTGACCGGCCGGGAACCGTCGGCGCTGGTGCTCGGCGACAACCTTTTCTACGGCCACGATTTCGTCCGCCCGCTCGCCGCCGCCGACGCCCGCCTGACGGGCGCAACCATTTTTGCCTGCCACGTCGCCGACCCCAAGCGCTACGGCGTCGTCGAGCTCGCCTCTGATGGCCGCGTGCTTTCGCTGGAGGAAAAGCCGGTGCGGCCGAAATCAAACTTCGCCATCCCCGGCCTTTATTTTTACGACGCCGAGGCCGTGCGCCTGGCCCGCACCCTCCGGCCCAGTGCACGCGGCGAGCTCGAAATCACCGACCTCAACCGCCTCTACCTCGTCGCCGGCAAACTCCACGTGGAAATGCTCGGCCGCGGCACGGCCTGGCTCGACACCGGCACGCCCGACTCACTGCTCGAGGCCGCGCAATTTGTCTCCGTGATCGAAAACCGGCAGGGCCTGAAAATCGCCTGTCTGGAGGAAATCGCGTTTCGCCAGGGCTGGATCAGCCGCGCGCAGCTCGACGCCAATATCGCGCGCCTCGGCCAGTCCGCCTACGCCGGCTACCTGCGCCGGCGGTTCGGCACAAATGAGAAAACGTGAGACGGGCTATGGGGTCGTGGGCTTCTGATTTTTGCCGGGTCTCCTCCCCGCCAAGGTTTGTTTGCCGGGCGCTTCGCCAACTGCGCCGGCCCGGCGACCAGCGCCGGCCCTACGGCCCAATTACGATCCGTGACCAGTATCATGGACCGGCACCGATTAACGGAAATTTTTCGGCCCAGGAGTCGCCGGCTCCGCCAAATTCGGATGCACAACACCCCCTCACTCGGTGTCGAGAAACACGAACTGCTGCGCGCCGGGCGGGCCGATCAGCGCCATCGAGCGGCCGGGGAAAAGGGCGAACAGCTCCTCGTCGTTGATGAGCTGCACGCGCGTGTCGTCTTTGGTTTCAGCCGGCGCGCTGGTGAGGACGGGCGCAGCATCGCTTTCCGGCTGGAGCCGCGACGCCTCCGTCACGGGCAAGGAAGCCAGTTGTGGTTCGGGCATCCTTCCCGTGTTTCCCGGATTACGGGCCGGGTGCCCGTACCACGTCGGCGTCAGCCACGCCAGCGCGAGCAGCAGCGTCACGCCCGCCGTCGCGGCGGTCAGCGCCACGCGGCGGAGGCGGCGGGCGCGGAGCGCGGCAAGTGCGCCGGCCAGCGAGTCGCGGCGAAAATTTTCTAGGCCCTCGTCGTCGAGCAGCTCGCGGAGGAGGCGGTCGTGGTCGGAAGGTTTCATGGTTCGCGGAGTTTTTGCAGCAGCATCCCGCTGAGCGAGCGGCGGAGGCGCAGGAGGCGTGACTCAACGGCCTTGGGCGTGAGGCCGGTCTGGGCAGCGAGCTCGGCCACGGTGTCGCCGCGCAGGTATTTGCCCGTAATGAGCCGGCGGTCGGCGTCGTCGAGCGCGGCGAGGGTTTCGTCGAGGAGCGCGGGCAGGCGGTTGTCCTCGGCGGCGCGCAGGGCGGGAGCGGGGCCGGGACGGAAGAGGGAAAATTTCTCCAGCAGCGCGAGATAACGGCGGTGCCGGCGGCCACCGTCGCGCGCGGCGTTGCGGGCGACAGCCTTGAGCCAGCCCCAGAAAACTTCCTCGTCGTCAAATACCCGTGCATGCCGCGCGACGCGGAGCAGCGTCTCCTGCAACGCGTCGCGGGCGGCATGCTCCTGCCCGCGGGTGACGGCGAGGAGGAAATGGTGGAGCCGGTCGAAATAGCGCGCGTGAAACTCGCGGAACGCGGCCTCATCGCCTGCCGCGAGCCGCCGTGTGATCTCCGCCACACCGGGCGGGGTCGCGTCGCGCGTCGTGGAGGCCGGCGGCACGGGGCGGATTCCGGTCAGCGGAAACGGGGCGGTGATGGACGCAGCGGCGGGCAAGCGGTTCAGGGTTTGGCTGCTGCGGCGGGTGACGGCGGCGCGGGCGTGAAGGAAACGGAAAGATCGTTGATTTGCACGCTGAAAGGCTTGTCCGGCGGAGAGAGCACGGTGGGCGAGGCCAGCACTTCGAGCGATTTGCCGCTGCCGCGCTCAAAGGCCGCTTTGTAACTGATGTTCCCGTCGGGCTGCCACGTGGCCGTGATTTTGCAACTGATGTCGCCCAATGGCAGCATCAAGGTCTCGCCGTTCCGAAGCACGACGGCCTGCTTGATCGTCGTCTTGCCCTGCTTGAACTCCAAATCACCGGCGATGGGTGAGGGCGAGGCCATCGCTGCTTTTTCGGCAGCAACGCGTTTCGCGGCGTCGTCGCGCGCGGCCCGGTATTCAGCCTGGGCCAGACGAGCTTGTTGGGCGTTGTTGTTCGCCCAGAGATCCAGCATCCCTGCGCCGTTATCGGGCGGGCTGGCGGTCACGGTGCCAGGCATGTTGCCCGCCGTGCCGCCCACCGCGGTCACGATTTTGCCGACGACTTCGAGGGCGGCGTCGGTGCCGGTGGCGACGAGCAGGTAGGGATCGTGGTGAACTTGGAGCTTCGGCTGGTCCTTGATCGCGAGATCGTGCAATGTGGCGTCGATGATCATATTGATCTGATTGATCCGCTGCTCGTCCTCGCCAAGTTGCCGGTTGAGCTTGTCGCGCAGTTGTTCCTCCCTTTTCCGCGCCGCAGGCAGCTCGGGGTGGGCGTCCGCAAACTGGCGCAATTCGGCTGCGGCCGCCGTGTCTTTCGGGTCGGTGTAATTTGACTTGGGGTGCTGCTCCCTGAACCGGCTGAACCAATCGTTAGTTTGCTCTGAAGCGGCCCTTTCCTCCTGCTCAACGGCCTGCGTTTGCCGGAATAGCGCGGAGAGATTGAAGACGGCGACGTGGCGCGCGCTTTCGGCGGCAGGTGTGGGAAGCGCGAGCGTGTAGATGGCCATGTTTGGGTTGCGCGCCACCTCGAACGCCTGCCCGCTGGCGGTACTCAACGCGAACAGCACGTCGTGGAGTTCTGAATCGTTCCCCTTCGAATGCTCGTCCCCGTCCGATTCTGGCAAACGCAACGTGAGATTATGGACCCGCACATCGGCGGTTCCGGCGAGGATGATTCTGGCGAAGCCGTAGCGCGGGGCGAGCAAGTCAATGACATTGCCGAGCGTGGCGTCCGCGCCGGAGGGCATGATCTTGCCGTTTTGGATGACGAGCCGGCTGACGGGTGCGGCGGGCGGCGTTGGTGGCAGAAGTCCATAGGCCGAGATGGTTCCACCTTCGGCGCGGAGGCCAGAAGCAGCGACGAGCACGAGCAACGCGGCGAGGCCGGTGGCGGCGAAGCGGAGGCGGGATGGGATTTTCATGGTCATGGGCGGTGATGTTTCACCACCAACACGTTTCCCGCGGGCGGAATCACGCAATTTTTATCTGGATTCTTGTCGAGAACACGGCTCTATTGTGGCTGAAACTCAGTCTCAATTGGTTTTGCTGCTTCCTTCATGCCCTCCTCCTCACTCAATGCCCGTGTCCAACTCTGCCAGCTTCCAGCCGGGGCGACGGGGCGTGTCTGCCAGTTGACGGGGGACGAGAGCTTTTGCCAGCGGGTGCGGGAAATGGGTTTCGGCGAGGCGGCGTTGGTGACAAAAATCTCCGGGACGACAACCAGCCTCTGCCTCGTCAAAGGCACGCGTATCGCGCTCAACCACCGTGCAGCGATGAACATCTTGGTCGAGCCGATACCCGCCGTTCGGGCGGGAAGGACTGAATGAACGAAAGACGGAAAGGCTGCCTCATGCCAGAAAACAAAGCCTGCGTCTGTTATTTTTGGCCGGACTGTCAGCCGTTGGCCAGCCCTTCAGTCTTTCAGCCCTTCAGTCCTTTCCCGTGAAACTTCCCTCGCACATCACGCCACCCGCGCGGCGGCGGGCCGGGCCGGCCAGCGATCGCCCGCCGATCTACGCAATGGTCGGCAACCCGAACTCCGGCAAGACCACGTTGTTCAACGCGCTCACGGGGCTGCGGCAGAAGGTGGGCAATTATCCCGGCGTGACCGTGGAGAAAAAGATCGGCACGACCTGGTCGCAGCACGGCAAGCCCATCCAGGTGATTGATCTTCCCGGAGCGTATTCACTCGCCGCGCGCTCGCCGGACGAGGCGGTGTTGCGCGATGTGCTCTTTGGCCGGCGCGAGGACACGCCGCAGCCCGACCGCATCATCTGCGTCGTGGACGCCGCCAACCTTGAGCGCAACCTCTACCTCGTCCACCAGATCCTCGACCTCGGCCGGCCCGTGATCATCGCGCTCAACATGATGGATATGGCCGCGGCCGCCGGGATGAAGGTGGACGCCGCCGAGCTGGAGGGCGAGCTGGGTGTCCCGGTCATCCCCTGCGAGGCCGTCCACGGCAAGGGGCTCGTTGGGCTGCGCCTCGCCATGAGCCGCGTGGATCTGCCGCTGGCCCGGCACAGCTGGGACGTGCCCGCCCCGGTCGCTCCGGCCGTGGCCGAGCTACAGGCCGCGCTCACCGACCATGACGGGCGCCCGCCGCTCGTCGCGCGCGCCGAGGCACTGCTGCTGCTCACCGACCTCGACAGCGTGCGCGTGGCCGGCTCCCGGCCGCTCAGCCACCGCACGCACGAAATCCTCGCCCACTGGCGTCAGCGCTGGGTCACTACGGGGGCCGACTGGTCCGCGACCCTCATCCGCAGCCGCCACGACGCCATCGGTGCGCTCTGCCGCGGGGTCGTGACGCGCACCCGGGAGCAGGGGCCGTCGCGCTCGGACCGCATTGACGCCGTGCTCTGCCACTCGGTCTGGGGCTGGGCGGTGTTCGGGGTCATCATGGCGGCGCTGTTTTTCTCCATCTTCTCACTGGCTGAAGGGCCGATGGATTTTATTGGCCGGCAGGTCGCCGCCCTCGCCGACTGGGTGCAAGGGGCCATGGCTCCCGGCGATCTCCGCCTTTTGCTGACCAAAGGCGTCATCGGTGGCGTGGGCACGGTGGTGGTCTTCCTGCCGCAGATCTTGATTTTGTTTTTCTTTGTCGGCTTGCTGGAAAGCACCGGCTACATGGCGCGCGCCGCGTTCATCATGGACCGGCCGATGAGCAAAGTCGGGCTGAACGGCCGCTCGTTCATCCCGCTGCTCGGCTCCTACGCCTGCGCGATCCCCGGCATCATGGCGACGCGCACGATTGAAAACGCCCGCGACCGGCTCGTCACCATCCTCGTCGCCCCATTGATGAGCTGCTCGGCCCGCCTGCCGGTCTATCTGCTGATGATCGCCACGCTGCTGCCGGGGGATACGGTCCCGGCGGCCCGGAAGGCCGGCATCATGCTCCTGATGTATGTGCTCGGGACGGCCGGCGCGTTCGGTTTCGCGTGGCTGTTCAAGCGCACGCTGTTCAAGGGCGCGCCGCCGCACATGATCATGGAACTGCCGCCCTATCAGCCGCCGCGCCCTTGGGAAATCCTCCGCCACATGGCGGAGCGCGCCTGGCTCTTCCTGAAAAACGCCGGCACCATCATCCTCGCGATCTCCATCGTGCTCTGGTTCCTCACCACCTACCCGAAACTGCCCGACCCCACTGCCACCCCGACGGAGCAGATCGCCCACAGCTTCGCCGGCCAGGCCGGCCACGCGCTGGAGCCGGTCATCCGGCCGCTCGGCTTCGACTGGCGCATCGGCATTGGCCTCATCACCTCGTTCGCGGCGCGCGAGGTCTTTGTCAGCTCGATGGGGGTGATCTTCGGCGTCGAGACGCCGGAGGACAACACCACGCCCCTGCGCGACGCCCTGCGCAGCGCGCACTGGCCCGGTGGCGCGCCGCTGTTCACCCCCTTGGTCTGCCTCACCCTGATGGTGTATTACGTTTTTGCCATGCAATGCATGAGCACCGTCGCCGTCGTGAAGCGGGAGACCAACTCGTGGCGCTGGCCGCTGTTCCAAATTTTCTACATGACCGGCACTGCGTGGCTGGTCTGCTTCATCCTCTACCAGGCCGGGCGCGCGCTCGGCTACTGATTTTGCCTTTTTTCGCTTTCTCCTCAACTTCCCGTTCTCTTCGTTCCCACCGGCCAGATGTCCTCCTCCGCCCAAACTTTCGTCGCCTTTGTCATCGTCGCCCTCGCGGCCGGGCTGCTCGTGCGTTCATGGATCGGGAAGCGCAAACAACCCGGCTGCGGCGGCACATGCGGTGCCGTCAGCCCTGAGGTGAAAAAACTGCAGGCACGCCTGAAGAAATAACGGTGGCGGGACGGGTGGCGCTGGCGTACCCGGCGTGATCCGACGCTTTTGGCGACGGTAGTTTTGGCATTGCGCCGCCAGCTGCGTTGTCGTGTGAACTACTGCCTATCCCTCCCTGTCATGCGCCACCTCCAATTGTTCGCCGTTCTCGCCGTCCTCCCCCCGTTTCCCCCCGCTATTCGTGCGCAACCACCAGCCTTGCCCGACCCGCGGCCTGTCGTCACGGCCCCGGCGATCTATCCCGACCCCTCGCGACCAATTGACCAACGGGCGGACGATCTTATTCGGCGCATGACGCTCGACGAAAAGGCCCGCCAGCTCGGCAACACCGCGCCCGCCATCCCGCGCCTCGGTGTGCCGGCCTACAACTATTGGAACGAGGCGCTGCACGGCGTCGCGCGTGCCGGCACCGCGACGGTGTTCCCGCAAGCCATCGGCCTCGCCGCGATGTGGGATGTGCCCGTGCTCAAGACCGTCGCCGACACCATCGCCACGGAGGCGCGAGGCAAATACAACGACGCCCGCCGCGCCGGCCCGTGGGACGCGGCGCAGTGGAAATATTTCGGCCTCACGTTCTGGACGCCCAATATCAACATCTTCCGCGACCCCCGCTGGGGCCGCGGGCAGGAGACCTATGGCGAGGACACGTTTCTCACGGCGCGCATGGGCGTGGCTTTCATCGAGGGACTGCAAGGCGACGACCCGAACTATCTCAAGACGCTCGCGTGCGCGAAGCACTACGCCGTCCACAGCGGCCCGGAGTCCACCCGCCACATGGTGAATGTTGACCCCACCGAGGTGGATTTTTTTGACACCTACCTGCCGCACTTCGAGGCCGCCGTGCGCGAGGCGAAGGTCGGCTGCGTGATGGGCGCCTACAACCGCGTCTATGGCGAGTCCGCGAGCGGCAGCAAGCTGCTGCTGACCGAGGTGCTCCGCCAAAGCTGGGGCTTCCAAGGCTACGTGGTCTCCGACTGCGACGCCATCGCGGACATTTACAACACGCACAAGCTGACCGCGACGCTGCCCGAGGCCGCCGCGCTTGCACTCAAGGCGGGCGACGACCTCGACTGCGGCGGCACCTACAACAACCTCGTCGCTGCGGTCCAGCAGGGCCTCGTCACCGAGGCGGACGTGGACCGCGCGTTGCACCGCGTGCTGGCCGGGCGGTTCCGGCTGGGGATGTTTGACCCGCCGGAAAACAACCCGTACTCGAAATACACGCTCGCCGATGTGGACACGCCCGAGAACCAGGCGCTCGCCCTCCGGGCCGCGCGCGAGTCCATCGTGCTGCTGAAAAATTCCGGCGTGCTCCCGCTCGACCGCACGAAAATCAAACGCCTCGCCGTTATCGGCCCGAACGCTGCCGCGCGCCCGATGCTGCTCGGCAATTACAACGGCATGCCGTCGAGGTCCGTCACCCTGCTCGAAGGCATCCGCACCGCCGTGGGCGCGGGCATCGAGGTCACCACCGCGCCCGGCTGCCCCATCGTGCCCGGCGCAGCGCAGAGCCGGGCCCAGGCAGCGGGCGGCGACGAGGCCGGCGCGGGCGGCGGCCCGACCCTCCCGGGCATCGCCGCGCTCACCGTCGCACTCAATCTCACCCTGGCTCAGATCGCCGCCATCAAGCCCATCCTCGCGATGGACGAGGCCGGCGCGGCCAACGCCCTGCGCCAGCGGATAAAAACTGCCGACGCGCGGGTGCTCGGCCTCGAAAAGATTGACGCGCTCCTCACGCCGGCCCAGCGGCCGGAACTGGCCGGCTTCGCCGGCGGCCCCATTGGCGTGCCGCCCACGCCGGAACTGACCGGCCCGGACGCACCGGACTTCAAGGCAGCGCTCGCGCTCGCCCGCGACGCTGACGCGGTGATTTTTGTCGGCGGCATTGACTCGAGCATTGAGGGCGAGGAAATCCGCGGCCTCGTGCTCGACGGCTTCAGCGGCGGCGACCGGACCAAGATCGAGCTGCCGGCGGTGCAGACCGAGCTGCTGAAGGCCCTGCAGGCGACAGGCAAGCCGGTCATCCTCGTGAACTGCAGCGGCAGCGCAATGGCGATGCCGTGGGAGGACAGTAACCTGCCGGCCGTCCTGCAGGCGTGGTATCCCGGCCAAGCCGGCGGCACCGCCGTTGCCGATGTGCTGTTCGGAAATTACAATCCATCCGGCCGCCTGCCCGTCACTTTCTACCGCACGACTGCCGACCTGCCGCCGTTCGAGGACTACAGCATGGCCAATCGCACCTATCGGTTTTTCACCGGCACACCGCTCTACGCCTTCGGCCACGGACTGAGCTACACCCAGTTCACCTACGCGGCGGCCAAGGCCGCCAGCCCCACCGTCGCCAACCGCGGCGAAATCAAGCTCATTGTCGAGGTGACCAACAGCGGCCCCCGCGATGGCGACGAGGTCGTGCAAGTCTACGCCCGCGAGACCGGCCTGACCGACCCGACGCGTCCCCGCCAAAATCTCGTCGGCTTCCAACGCATCACCCTCGCCAAAGGCCAGAAGGCCACGGTGAGCATTACCATCCCCGCCTCGGCCCTCCGCCACTGGGACACCGCGAAGAAGGCTTACGTCGTAGACGCCGCCGTCTATGAGCTGCGCGTCGGCGCCGCCTCCGACGACATCCGCCTGACCGTCCCCGTCCGCGTCAACGCCCCCACCCTAGCCGAACTCGTCGTCGATGACGTCGCGGCCAACTGAAATCATGCACTCTCAAGCTGGTCCCATGGTGATGGATGTGGCCCCGGCACTCAAATGTGCTTCGAGTCGGCCTCGTCTTTTTTGACGTAGCCGGCATCCTGCCGCTGGTGGTTGACCGCGTTTTTCTTGAGATAAGCTTGGTAGACATCGTCGGCCGTCATGCCCAGCGTCTGCGCGAGCGAGACGAGGAAGTGAAACAGGTCCACCACCTCGACCTTGGCGTTCTGCCCGTCGAATTTTTGGTATTTTGCCCACCACTTCCACGGCACACTGTCAATCAGCTCGGCCGTCTCCTGCTGCATGGCGCGGGTGTAGTTGAGCACCCACTTGGTCTTTTCCTCTTCGGTGGGCGGCGGCAGTTTGACGCCGATGCGCTGGTTGAGCGCGTCCTGCATGCGGAAAATTTCCTCAAGTTTGTCCATGGTTGCCGAAGTTGGGCCGCGCGCTCGCGCGTGGCAAGCGATGAGTGCGGGATTGGGTCG
>CAIQBC010000252.1 GCA_903869955.1 uncultured Opitutia bacterium | reverse complement strand
GGCCTCGCGCCGCTGCTGACGTTGGGTTACATGGCCGCGTTGCTCACGGCGGTGGGTGCGCTGGAAAACTCGCAGGGCGCCATCGGCCACCACCTCCAGTTGCTCTGCCTGGTGGTGCTGGCGCAGTGGCTTGCCTACGCGGCCGCCGCGGTCCGTTCTGCGTGGGCCGGGCCGAGGCCGTTTTCTCCCGCTGCCACCGGGACGCTTCGTGCCGGGCAGCTTGGCCAGCTTCTGTTCACCCAGACTGAGGCCCACCGCCGGGCGACGCAGGCGGCCAAGCTGATGATCGCGGCGGCTTACGTCGCCTCCGGCTGGACCAAGCTCATCGCCTCGGGCGGTGGGTGGATCGCACAGCTGCCCGATCTTTCGCTGCAACTGGTGAAAACCCATGCCAATAAATTCTACGACACGCTCGAGCCCCTGCCTACATGGTCAGAGCAACTGCCCCGGCTCATCGCGGAGCACCCCCATCTCACACGCCTGGCGTTCACGCCGGGGCTGCTGCTGGAATTGGGCGCAGTGCTGGCGCTCACGGGCCGGCGCGCAGCTTGCGCCGTCGGTCTCGGCCTGCTGGCGATGCACCTGCTTGCCCGCCAAGTGATGGAGCTGGGCTTTTTGGCACACGAATGGCTTCTGCTTATTTTTTTCGTCAACTTGCCTTGGTTGGCGTTGGCCGGTGTTGGGCGCTTTTTCGAGCCACGCCCGGCCCTGGCCCCGGCCCGGGCGCGAGATTAGCGACGTTGGGCAAGGGCTTTCGGCCAGCTAATGCCCGGCGGAAACGCAAATCTCGGCAAAATTTTTGTTTTACTTCCCAAACCCCGCCGCCTTCCCTCGTTCGTAACCACGCCTTCAACTGACATCGCCGACCAACCTGTGAGCCAACCTTCCACGCGCAAATCTTTCCTCGCCCAGCTTCTGGGCGCCGCTGCCGTCGTCGGTCTTGCCCCGAAACTGCCAGCGCAACCCGCGTCGCCCGTCGCCGCGCCCGTTGCGCCGCAAGCGCCCTTCGCGGTTCGCCCGGAGGCCCGCGCCGTCGCCCGTCAGGGTTGATACCGCGCCCCGCGCCTGCCCGGCCCTGCCCTCGGAGAACTCCGACCCATGTCGAAACTTTTCCCCAAGTCGGCCAACCGCCTGCCCTTGCAGCTCGTGCTGTATCTCTTCGTGCTCGGGGGCATCGCGTCGGCGGGCATTAATTATTACGCGACGAACAAGTGGGCCAACGTCGGCTACGCCCCCGTGCAGCCCGTGCCCTACAGCCACCAGCTCCACGCCGGCCAGCTCGGCATTGACTGCCGCTACTGTCACAGCAACGTCGAAAAATCCGGTTTCGCGAACCTGCCGACGGCGCAGACCTGCATGAACTGCCACAGCCTGGTGAAGGCCGACAGTCCCCTGCTCGCCGTCGTCCGTGAGAGCTATGCAACCGGTGCGCCCGTGCCGTGGGTGCAGATCCACATGACGCCGGACTACGTTTATTTCAACCACTCCGTCCACGTTACACGCGGCGTCTCGTGCGTCGAGTGCCATGGGGCGATTGACACGATGGACGTAGTCGCGCAGGCCAAGCCGCTCACGATGAGTTTTTGCCTCGACTGCCATCGCGCGCCGGAGGAACACCTCCGCGACCTCACGAAGCCTGAGCAGGCCGTCACCAAGCTTGGCTGGGTGCATCCCGGCGGCGAGGCCGGCCAGCACGACCAAGGGGTGAAGCTGGTTCAGGATCTGAAAATCATGCCGCCGCAAAGCTGCTCCGGCTGCCACCGCTGATGAAACGCAAATTTGATCACTCTCTGAAAGCCGTCAGCGGGCCAAACGGCACGCCTCCCGCCGGCGAGCCGGCCACCGGCCCGCGCTACTGGCGCAGCCTTGACGAGCTGGCAGATACGCCCGGCTTCCGTGAGCAGATGGCGCGCGAATTCCCCGAGGGTGCCGACAATCTCAACGGCGTGGACCGCCGGCAGTTTTTCAAGCTCATGGCGGCGTCGTTTGCGCTCGGCGGCATGGGCCTCGCGGCCGGCTGCCGCCGCCCCGAGGAGCATATTCTCCCGTACGGCAAGTCTGTCGAGGGCGTCATTCCCGGCCTGCCGCAGTATTATGCCACGGCGATGCCCGTGCGTGGGGGCGCGATCCCGCTCCTCGCCGAAACGCACCAAGGCCGCCCGACCAAGCTCGAGGGCAACCCGAGCTACGCGCCCTACGGCGGCGCGACGACGTTGCAGGCGCAGGCGTCGCTGCTGGAGCTCTACGACCCTGACCGCGCGACCGCGCACACCGCGGGCGGCAAGACGCTCGACGCCGCCGGAGTCAACGCGCTACTCGCCAAAATTTCCTCCGACCACACGGCCAACGGCGGCGCGGGCCTGGCGTTCCTCGCCGAATCGTCCAGCTCGCCATCGCGGGCGCGGATGCTCGCCGCACTGAAGAAAAAATTTCCGCAGGCCGTCTGGGCGGAATACGACGCGACTCCGGGCGCGCCCGCGCCCAGTGAGAACTCGAAGCCGCTTTATCATTTCGACCAGGCCGCTCGCGTCGTCAGCCTCGACGCCGATTTTCTCCAAGAGGGCCCGCACGCGCTCGCCTACGCGCGCGATTTTGCCAAGGCCCGCCGGGTGACCGGCAAGGAAGATGCGGAGAAAATGAACCGGCTTTACGTGGTGGAGAGCGGGTTCACCATCACTGGCTCGATGGCCGACCACCGCCTGCGGCTGGCCAGCAGCCATGTGCTCGCGTTCGCGGCCGCGCTGGCGCAGAGAATTGATGCTCGCTACGAGTATGCCGCCCACGCGCAGGGCTTGGATTTTAAGGACAAGGACCACTGGCTCGACGCCTGTGCCAAGGATTTGCTGGCCACCAAGGGCAAGTCGGTCGTCATCGCCGGCGCGCACCAGCCAAGGGATGTCCACGCCATCGCGCATGAAATCAACGTGGCGCTGGGCGCCGTCGGCTCGACGCTCGAACTGGTCGCGACCACGTCCGGCGAGGCATCGGAGATCGGACAGCTCGTCAAGAATCTAGCGGCAACCGAGACCAACGGCACCAAGACGCTCGTCATCCTCGGAGGCAACCCGGCCTACAACGCGCCGGCCAACTTTGATTTCGCCGCGCTCGCCAAAAAAATTCCGCAGGTCGTCCGCCTCGGCTATTATGCCGACGAAACCTCGCAGCTCGCCGGCACCCAGCTCGTCGCCGCGCACTATCTCGAGTCATGGGGCGACGCCCTCACCGCCGACGGCACCCTCGTGCCAGTGCAGCCGATGATCCTGCCGCTCTTCAACGGCCTCACGGAGATTGAAGTGCTGGCCCGGCTCGCGGGTGAGACGACGACGGATCCCTACACGATTGTCCGCGAGACCTTCCGGCTCCGCACGACGGGCGTCCTGGACAAGAATTTCAGAAAGTTTCTGCACGACGGCCTGCTCGCCGGCTCGGGGTGGAAGGCAGCATCGGGCTTGAGCACGGTGCCGCCCACCTTCGGTGCCGCCAAGGCTCCCGCCGACCTCTCCGCCACCAGCTTGGAAGTCCGCTTCAAGACCGACCTCAAGGTAGACGATGGCCGCTTCGCCAACAACGGCTGGCTGCAGGAGTGCCCGGACCCGATCACAAAAATCACCTGGGACAACGCCATCAGCGTCAGCCCCAAGCTCGGCAAGGCGCTTGGCATTGATCCGAAGGGCGCGTTGCTGCAAGTGTCGCGCAAGGAGCTGTCCGAGATGGACCGGGGCCGCGAGAACGCATTCGTGGGCGAGCTCACGCTGCCCGACGGCCGCAAGGTCAAAGGCCCCCTCCACATCCAGCCGGGTCTCGCCGACTGGACAGTCATCCTCCCGCTCGGCTACGGGCGCACGGTGTCGGGCCGCGTCGGCAAGGATACCGGCCACAATTTCTATCCCGCGCGCACCAGCGACGCCCCGCACTTCGTCACCGGAGTCAAGCTCGTGGTGGTGCCCGGCGAGCGCTACGACCTCGGGACCACGCAGGAGCATTGGTCCATGGAAGGCCGCGATCTCGTGCGCGAGGCCAACCTTGACGAATACAAGGAGAACCCCGGTTTCGTCGCCGAGGAGAGCCTGGAGGCCCATTCGCCCGCCATCTACGGCGAGCTGAGCGCGGAGGAGTTTGCCCAGCTTTCCGCGGAGCAGCGCGCGATCATCACCGCCCAGCGCGCCACGGTCGGCCCGGAGCAGCGCGGCAATTCACTTTACGAGACGCCGAAGTTCGCCGGCCCGCACCAATGGGGCATGAGCATTGACCTCAACACCTGCATCGGGTGCAACGCCTGTGTCGTCGCCTGCCAGGCCGAGAACAACATCCCCATCGTCGGCAAGGACCAGGTCATGCGCGGTCGCATCATGCACTGGATCCGCCTCGACCGCTACTACGCCGACGGTCAGATTGAGGCCGGCGCATTTGGCGGCGACAACAACCGCGAGATTCCCGAAGATCCGCAGGTCGTCGTGCAGCCCATCGCCTGCCAGCATTGCGAACTCGCGCCCTGCGAGACCGTCTGCCCCGTCAACGCTACCGTCCACGACCCCGAGGGGATCAATACGATGGCCTACAACCGCTGCATTGGCACGCGTTATTGCGCCAACAACTGCCCTTACAAGGTGCGCCGGTTCAATTATTTCGATTTCAACAAGCGCTCGATTGACGAGCTTTATCTCGGCCCGCTCGGCAAGTCCGGGATGCCGGAGCTGGCGAAGCTCGCCAAGAATCCCGAGGTCACCGTCCGGATGCGCGGCGTAATGGAGAAATGCACCTACTGCATCCAGCGCGTGCAGCTGGCCAAGATCGCGCAGAAACGCGAGGCCGGCTCGACCGACAAGGTGAAAATCAAGGACGGCACGATCAAGGTCGCCTGCCAGCAGGTGTGCCCGGTCGAGGCCATCGAGTTTGGCGACATCACCGACCCGAAGAGCAGGGTCTCGCTCGCAAAGGCCCGCCAGCAGGATTACTCGCTGCTCGGCTATCTGAACATTCGCCCGCGCACCTCCTACCTCGGCAAACTCCGCAATCCGAACTACACGATGCCGGGCTTCGAGCAGCACCCCAAGCCGCTCAGCCGGCAGGAATTCATCGCCAAAAATCACCCCGCCGGCCACGGCGCGGCCGCCACCACGGAGGGTCATAAATGAGCACCGCCGAACATACGGCCGACGCCCCCGCCATTCTCAGCGAGGTCAAGCCTGCCGTGCTCCCGCGCGCCGTGCTGGTGGGCCATGGCCGCAGCTTCTCGTGGATCACGGAAAAAATCTGCGGCATCATCGAGGACAAGACCCCGCGCTGGTGGTGGATTTGCTTCGCGGTTGCAGCCTTCGTCGCGTCGTGGACCGTCATGGGCCTGACCTACCTCGTCTCAACGGGGGTCGGCGTCTGGGGCCACCACACTCCGATCAACTGGGCGTGGGACATCGTCAACTTCGTGTTCTGGATCGGCATCGGCCATGCCGGCACGCTCATCTCGGCCATCCTGTGCCTGCTGCGCCAGAAATGGCGCACGTCCATCAACCGCGCCGCCGAGGCCATGACGATCTTCGCCGTCGTGTGTGCGGCGATCTTCCCGGTGTTTCACGTCGGCCGCATCTGGTTCGCCGTGCTGCCCGGCTGGCTGTTTCCCTTTCCCAACGCCAACGACATCTGGCAGAATTTCCGCTCGCCGCTGGAGTGGGACGTGTTTGCCGTCTCGACCTACGGCACGGTGTCAGTCTTGTTCTGGTATGTCGGTCTCATCCCCGACCTCGCGATTTTGCGCGACCGGTTCTACGCGGCGGGCAACAAGACCCGCTCGTTCCTTTACGGGCTGTTCGCGATGGGCTGGCGCGGCTCCAACCGCCACTGGAGCAACTACGAGATGGCCTACATGATCCTCGCCGGCATCTCGACGCCGCTCGTGCTCTCGGTGCATACCATCGTGTCGTTTGACTTTGCGGTCTCGCTCATCCCCGGCTGGCACACGACGATCTTTCCGCCCTATTTCGTGGCGGGCGCGATCTTCTCCGGCTTCGGGATGGTGCTCACGCTCATGCTCCCGCTGCGCGCCGTCTACAAGCTGGAGGACCTCATCACGCAGTATCACATTGACTGCATGTGCAAGATCACGCTGGCGACCGGCACCATCGTCGGCTACGCCTACGCGATGGAGTTTTTCATCGCGTGGTATGGCGCGAATCCCAATGAAAGCTTCGCCTTCATCAACCGCGCGTTCGGCCATTACGCCTGGGCCTATTGGATCATGATCTCGTGCAACGTCATCACGCCGCAGTTGTTCTGGTTTAAAAAAGTCCGGGCCAACACCGCGCTGGTCTGGGTGCTCTCGATTTTCGTCAACGTGGGCATGTGGTTCGAGCGTTTCGTCATCATCGTCACCTCGCTCGCGCGCGACTATCTGCCGTCGAGCTGGGGCTACTATTCGCCGAGCATCGTGGAGATTTTCACGTTCTTCGGGACGTTCGGCGTGTTCAGCGTGCTGTTCCTGCTTTTCATCCGCTTCCTCCCCATCATGCCGATGGCCGAGCTGAAGGCGGTCACCCCCCAGGGCGACCCGCACTCCGGGGCCGACGGCCACCACTGATTTTCCCGCCATGCCCGCCCAACCCTACGGCCTCATCGCCACCTTCGACTCCGCCGCCGCGATCTACCACGCGGCGGAGCAGGTGCGCGACGCCGGCTACCGGCGCTGGGACTGCATCACGCCCTGCCCAGTTCACGGGCTCGACGGCGCGATGGGGGTGAAGCGTTCCCTCGTCCCCCGCATTTCATTGGCCGGCGGGATCACGGGCTTCTGCACCGGCATGTCGCTCATTTACTGGACCGGCGCAATCAACTACAAGCTTACGGTCGGCGGCAAGCCGTTGTTCAGCCCGATGTTCGCCTTCCCGATTTCCTACGAGCTCACGATCCTCTTCACGGCGTTTGCGACCATCGGTGGCATGTTCCTGCTGAACAACCTCCCGATGCATCATCATCCGGTGCTGAAATACGACCACATCGCCCGCGGCCTTGACGACCAGTTCTTTGTCGTCATCGAGACGGCCGACCCAAAATTTGACAGCAAGCTCACCCGCGACCTGCTCGAGCAGGCCGGCGGAAAAAACATCGCGGAGCTGGAAACCTGAGCCATGCGCCACGTCTATTTCGCCACCTTCTTCCTCGCGGTGCTCACCGTCTCGGTGCTCGGCTTCCGTGGCACGCGCTCGACGCGCCCCCCCATCGAGCTGTTTCCCGACATGGACCACCAGGCCCACCTGAAGCCGCAGGCGGGCAGCACTTTCTTTGACGATGGCCGCGCCGACCGTCCGATCCCCCCGGGCACGGTGGCGGCCAGTGCGCCGCTCGACGACGACGACGGGCTCTATCACGGCATGGACGCCGATGGCACCCCGCTGAAAGCTTTCCCCGCCACTGTGACGGTGGATGCGAAGCTGCTCGCCCGGGGGCAGAACCGTTTCACCATTTACTGTGCCCCGTGCCACGGCGCGCTCGGCGACGGGCAGGGCATTACCAAGCAATACGGCATGACGACCACGCCCTCCTATTTCGACCCGCGGCGTGTGAAGCTCACGGTGGGCGAGCTGTTCGGCACCATCACCAATGGCTCGCCCAAGACGCCCGAGGGGAAACAAAACATGCTGCCTTACGCCGACAAGCTTTCCGTCGAGGACCGCTGGGCGGTCGTGGCCTACGTCCGTGCCCTGCAGCGCACCCAGGTCGGCACCCTCAATGATGTAACCGATGCCGCCCAGAAGGAGGCGCTGTTGAAATCAAAATGAGCGCGACCGCCGCCACCCTATCCGCCCCGGCTGTCGCCGTGTCCTCGTCCGCCTCCACGGCCAACAAGGCGCTGGCCGTCGGCGTCGCCGGCCTCGTCGTGACGGCGCTGGGGCTTTTCGTCTCCGGCGCGCAGCCCGTCGCCCTGTCCTACCTCGTCGGCCTCAGTTTTTGGACGGCCATTGCCATCGGGATGCTCATGCTGGTGATGATCCACCACATCGTGGACGCCTCGTGGTCGGTCGTGATCCGCCGCCAGTTTGAGCACGGCCTCGCGGCGTTTGGCTGGCTGTTTGTCTTGTTCCTCCCGCTGCTGGTATCCGTGTGGGTGAAGCCCGGCCTCGTCTGGCCGTGGATGGACCTCGCCAACGTGGTCCATGGCACCGTCACTTATCGGGATG
This sequence comes from uncultured Opitutia bacterium, assembly GCA_903869955.1. Taxonomy (GTDB): domain Bacteria; phylum Verrucomicrobiota; class Verrucomicrobiia; order Opitutales; family Opitutaceae; genus CAIYUN01. The sequence continues at coordinate 12,100 of CAIQBC010000252.1, read as the reverse complement.
ACATTCTGCTGTCGAAAAAATCAGCGGTGCTGAACCGGGAAGTGTTCACCGTCGCGACGCTCGGCTTCTTCGCGGTCTGGGTCTGGCTGTCGGCGCGCCTGCGCCGCGCCTCATTCACGCAGGACACCGACGGCGCCGCCGGCTGGACCGGCATGAACCGCCGGACCTCCGCCTTCGGCATCCCGCTCGGCGCGCTTTCGCTCACGTTTGCCGCGATTTTCTGGATGAAGAGCCTCGAGCCGCACTGGTTCTCGACGATGTATGGCGTGTGGTTTTTCTCCAACTGCATCCGCGCCGGGCTGGCCTTTGGCGTGTTCATCATGGTCTGGCTTACGGCGCGCGGCGACTACCGGGGCGTGCTCAATAAAAACCACTGGCACTGCATCGGCACGCTCGGGCACGCCTTCGTCATCTTCTGGGCCTATGTGACGTTCTCGCAGTATTTCCTGATCTGGAACGCCAACATCCCCGAGGAAACCTTTTGGTACAACCTCCGCGAGATCACCCACGCCGGCACGCCCAGCCAGTGGAAATGGGTCGGCATGCTGATCCTCTTTGGCCACTTCTTTGTGCCGTTCCTCTACCTGCTCTCGTTCCGGCTCAAGAGCACGGCGTCGGGCCTGCTGCCCATATCGGTCTGGATCGTGGGCATCATCCTCGTGGATCTTTGTTACAACATTCTCCCGGTGCTCAAGGACAGCCATGGCGATCCGCTGCCTTTCATTTCGATCAACCTCGTTTGGGTCGCGGCCTCCGTAGTCGGCGTGGGCGGCGTGTGCGTGTGGGCCTATCTCCGCAGCCTAGCCACCTCCGGCGCGAAGCTGATCCCGATCCGCGACCCCCGCATCGCCGAATCTCTCACCTACCATGAGTGACGCCCACACACAGTCCTCCTCCTGCTGCGGCGGGGTGCCGGTTTGTCGTGCTGCCTTGGGCTGCGCGTTGCTGCTCGGCGTGGTCTGGTTCGCCTACGTGAAACATCGGCCCGAGCCGCTCGGCGACGGCGTGCGCACGAACGAGCAACGTGAAACGAATCTCAGGAAGTTGCGCGAACACGAAGCTGTCGCGAACGGCCCGGCCGTTTGGATCGACAAGGACAAGGGTGTCGTCCGCCTCCCCATCGCCCGGGCGATGCAGCTCACCGTTGACGAGCTCAACGCCGCCAAAAAATGAGCGCATCCAAGCCCAGTTCCCCCGTTCTGCCCGTCGCCGAGGCCGCCGACATTGACGCCGCCGTGCGCCTGCCGGTGCTCGTGCTGCTCGCATTCGCCATCCTCTGGCTGCTGACGGCCTCCGCGCTCGGTCTCGTTGCGGCGATCAAGCTCACGCGTCCTGATTTCCTCGCGAGCTGTGAGTGGCTCACCTTCGGCCGCGTCTATCCCGCCGCGCTCAACGCGCTCGCCTACGGCTGGGGCGTCAGCGCCGGCCTCGCGGTTGCGCTCTGGCTCATGGCCCGCCTCTCCCGGGCGGTGCTCCCGGGCGGTGGGCTGCTGGTCGTGGCCGCGGTGTGCTGGAACGTCGGCGTGAAGCTTGGCATCCTTGGCATCCTCGCAGGTTGGTCCAACTCGGTGCCGTGGCTGGAGATGCCGCGTCAGGTCATGCCGTTCCTGCTCGTCGCCTATGTGTGCATGGCCGCCTGGGTCGTGGGTGCGCTGCGGGCGGGTTCGTCGCCGCGTCTTTACGTCTCGCAGTGGTGGGTGCTCGCCGCGCTGTTCTGGCTGCCGTGGCTGCTGACGGCCGCCGGGGCGATGCTGTTCTTCGCGCCCGTGCGTGGCACAGTGCAGTCGGTCGTCGCCGCGTGGTATGCGCATGGCCTGCTCGCGCTGTGGTTCGCGCCGCTCGGTCTCGGCCTCGTCTATTATCTGCTGCCCAAGTTGCTCGGCAAACCCATCCGCGCCTACTACCTCGCTCCTTTTGGCTTCTGGTTCTACGCGCTTTTTTCGGCTTGGGCCGGCGCGGCGCGGCTCGCCGACGGCCCCGTCCCCGCCTGGACCCAGGCGGCCGGTGCCATCGCCAGCTTCATGCTGCTGCTCCCGGTGGCCGTCATTGCGGTCAACCTTTTTGGCTCCTTCCTCGGCGGCGGGCTGGCCGCGCTCGGGCGCGGGGTGGTGCTGCGCTTCGCGGCGGTCGCGGCGCTGTTTTTTGTACTCTCCACGCTGCTGTATGTGGCGATGGCACTGCCCGGGGTCGCGGCCATCACGCGGCTGACGTGGTTTGCTGCCGCCAGCGATTATGCCGTGATCTACGGCGTGTTCAGCTTTGCGGTGTTCGGGGCGGTCTATTATCTCGCGCCGCGGCTCGTCGGCCGTGAGTGGCCGTTCGCATCGCTCATCCGCGCGCACTTCTGGCTGGCGCTCGCCGGCCTCGTCCTCGCCGGCGTTTCGTTGTCCCTCGGCGGCCTCCAGCAGGGTCGCGAGCTGACCAATGCGAAAATTCCGTTCGCCGACGTCACCCAGCACACGCTCCCCTATCTTCAGGCGGCGACGCTCGCTGGCGCACTGCTCCTGCTTGGCCATCTCGCCTTCGCCGTTAATTTCGTCAAGCTCGTCCTCTGCCCGCGGCACCGCGCCGCCTCGGCCGCCGCGCCGGTGCCGGCTTCCCTGCTGGCCGCGCCCGAGCTGGAACTGGAGGTCCACGCCTCATGAACCGCGCCACCCTTATCTTTCTCGGGGCCTTCCTCGTGCTCACCCTTTCCTGGGGCGGCCTGCTGCTCAGCAACGAGCAGGGTTACGGCGCGCTCACCCCGTATTTCGACGACAACGAGAGCAAGGCCTACCCCGCACTGGTGCCCGGCCTGGCCGCACGAGGCGCGCTGGTCTACGCCGACCTCGGCTGCGCCTACTGCCATACGCAACAGGTGCGCGGCGGCGAGCTGTCGGCCGACCTTGCCCGTCACTGGGGTGACCGGGTGAGCTACGGCCGCGACTACATCCGCAACCCACGCGTCCTCCTCGGTGACCTGCGCGTGGGCCAGGATCTTCGCAACTTTGGGGCTCGCGCGCCCGCGGCTGCCACGCTTTATCTTCACCTCTATGATCCCGCGGCCGTCGTGCCCGGCTCGACGATGCCGCCGCATCCGTTTCTCTTTGAGCAACATGCAATCTCCGGCCAGCCTTCGCCTCTCGCGCTCAAGGTCGGCGGTGTGGCCCCCGGCACCGAGCTCGTTCCCACTGAACGTGCCGAGGCCCTCGTCGCCTACCTCCTCAGCCTGAAGGACGGCTACGATTTCCCCGAGGAGAGCCGGAAGAACACGCCGCCTCCGCCGCCCAAGGAAAAAGCTGGCGGGAAAAAAGAAATCGCCGCGCCCGCCGCCGCGCCGAAACCGGAAGCCACGAAAAAATGAGCTCCATCCCTTCCTCACTTGGTCCGCGCCTCGAATCGGCCGCGGCCTCCGACGACAGCATCCAGCGTGTCCATGCCGGCCTGCTCGGCCAGAAGCCTGAGCCCGAGCCGGGCGGCTACGCGCTCGCACCACTTGCATTGCTCGGTCTCATGTCGGCGTTGATCCTCGGCTGCTGCATTTTCTTTGTCCGCAACCGCGGTGGCTTCGATCCGCTCGTCTACAACGGCCGGATTGACCCGAAGTCCGCCGCCAACACGTCCGCCGCTCTCACGCCGGAGAAAATTATTGCCAACGGCAAAGCCATTTACGGGCTGAGCTGCATCCAGTGCCACGGTCCCGAAGGCAAAGGCCAGCCCAGTCTCTTCCCCCCGCTTGCCGGTTCCGACTGGGCCAACGGCTCCGAAGATCGTGTCATCCGCATCCTGCTCCACGGCCTCAAGGATCCGATCAAGGTCAAGACGGTTGACAGCACCCTTGATTTTGCCTCAAGCAACAAGATGCCGAGCCTCCTCGCCCCACCTTACGGCTACAGCGACGCAAAAATTTCATTCGTGCTGACCTACGTCCGGCAGGCCTTTGGCAACAATGCGCCGCCCATCACGGCCGAGAAAGTCACGGCCGTCCGCGAGGAAATCGCCGCCCACAAGGGCGAGTTCACGCAGGCCGACCTGCTCGCGGTACCCTGAGCGCCCGGTTTTCGGCCGGGTGGGGTGAAATAGCCCTTGACGCCCCGGCGTGGCCGACAAGACTGACCTCTCGCCCAATCCAAACCAGCCACGCCCGCCATGAGAGACGACTACCTGAGAGAAGCGCACAAGATCATTCCCGATGCCAACGTGCTCGTCAACGTGGTCTCACGCCGCGTGAAGCAGCTCCGCCGGGGCGCCCGCGCCCTCGTCGAGTCGCTCGAGAAGCTCTCGCCCGAGGACATCGCCCTGCGCGAGATCATCGAGGGCAAGATTTCTTACGAGCTCGGGCCGAGCTAAGCGCGGCGCTTCCCGGGCTGGCGGCGGTTTCACTTTCATCGCGCGGCCTGGCCGCGTGCCGAGCCATGCCCGCCAAGCCCAAAGCCTCTGCCCGCCACACGGAGATCCGCAACGCCAAGGCGCGGCACGACTACTTCGTCGAGGAAAAGTTCGAGGCCGGCATCGCGCTCAAGGGCACCGAGGTGAAGTCCATCCGGGCCGGTCGCGCCCAGATTGGCGATGCGTTCGGGCGTTTTGAAAAAGGCGAGCTGTGGTTGCACAACGCCCACATCGAGGCCTACGCCTTCGGCAACACCGCCAACCACGCCCCGCGCCGCACCCGTAAGCTCCTGCTGCACGCGCACCAGATCCGCAAGATCGGGGAGGCGCTCGCCCTCGGCGGGCGGGCGCTCGTGCCGCTGCGGATGTATTTCAAGGAGGCGCTCGTGAAAGTGGAGCTGGGGCTCTGCGCCGGCAAAAAGAACTACGACAAGCGCGACGACCTGAAAAAACGCGTGGTCGCCCGCGAGCTGGACCAGGAAATGAAAAACCGCCGCCGCTGAGAGCACCGATGTTGTAGCGCCCAAGTTGTGGGCGGGGTGCCATCACGCCACATTTCAGCCCTCCTTGCCATCTTCCTCGCGATGTTTGCTGAAATTTACCGCCCCTCGATAAATTTCACCGCCGCGCCGGCGCACGAGCGGCTGGGCGTGTGCTTCCACCACAGCACGCTGGAGTTTGACGCGACCATTGAACACATCCTGCACTCAGACCACCCGGTGAGCTACCATTGCCTCATCGCCACCGACGGCACGCGCTGCACATTTGTGACCGACGAACATGTCGCATGGCACGCAGGAGCGTCGGCGTTTCTGGGCCGGACGCGCTGCAATGACTTCCTCCTCGGCGTCGCCTTTGCCGGCAACACGCACCTCGCGCCGCTGACGACGGCGCAGCTCGGGAGCGCCATCGAATGGCTCGCGCCGCGCTGGACGCGGCATGGCTGGACGCCCGCGTGCATGACCGACCACCGCACGATCGCGCCCGGCCGCAAGGACGATCTCGCCCCCGCCGAGTGGGCGCGGCTGCTGATGGCAATCTCAGAAAAATTTGGCCGGGGCTGAACATTTCAGGTCATTTCGCTGACCTGGCTTCGAAAGGCTCGTTCCGGCCAAGGCACCCCGTCCACCACGCCCGGCCACCATAATCGTACCCGCCCGCAGCAGGCATCGTTGGCGCGGTTTGCGCTTGAGCCGCGACGCCTGGCGGGCAAAGTGACCCTCGCCCGCCCGCTCGCACCATGCAACGCCCCTTCGAGACTCACAAGCTCCCCAAACTGCCCTTCGTCGTCGGCTACATCGGACTGATTGCCGCCGCCGGGCTTATCAAGGCTTGGGCCGGCGAAGCGCCGCTGCACCCCGGACCGCTCGTGGCCATCGCCACCTGCATCGTGTTTGCCGCCGGGCTCATGGCCTACCCTTTCGCCGCCGATTATTTTCACCAACGCGAGGAGGAACTCGCCGAGCGCCAGCGCGCGCTGGAAACCCTCGCACGCACGACCGCCGAGACCGCCGAGCAAATCGGCATCGCCGCCGCCGGCCTGCATACCGTCACCGAACTTGCAGAGAAAAACCTGAAGTCCGCCGAACAATTACCGCAGAAACTCCAGGAAAAAATCCACGAGCTCAGCCAGCGCCTCGCCAAGACCCACGCCGCCGAAGCGGAGAAACTCGAAGCTGCCGCTGCCAAAATCTTCCTTGCCGCCGCCGACCTCGCCAAGCTGCAAGCCGCTCCCAGCCAGCCGGGCCCGACCACGCCAAAGCTTGGCGAAGATAGAGCCGCCCAATCTTCCCCCCCAGCGGAAACCGCGCCCAAGGCAGAACCTGTTTCTTCATCCATCGCGCCCGCCACAGGCAAGGTCTTGTCACGCCGAAGCCCGGCAACGGCGGACGCTGAGCCAGCGCCGAAAATAGATCCCCCGACGCTGTCCGCGCCACCCGACTCACCGATCCCAGCCGCCGTGGCGGAACCCGCCGCCGCTGCAATCGCCCCGGCCGCCCTCACGGCGGAAACCACGGCCGCGGTCGCCGCCGCCCTCGCCGCCGCCGACGCGCTCGTGATGGAAGTTCCCCACGAGGAACTCCACACCACCGTCGCCCCCTTCGCCTATATCGCCAAATCCGCCGCCACTCCGAAGCCGAGTGATGGCGGGGCCGCTGCGCCCCCGCCCAAACGCAACAAACGCGCCAAACCCGCCGCCGAGGAACCCGTGCCGGCCACGACCCCGCCCGCGTTGCCGCCAGCCGAGGTCACGCTCACGCCGGGCAGAGACGAAGGGGAAACCCCGCCCAAAGATACCCACGACACCAACTCCCCGATCCTCGAACTCGGCATCAGCGACGATACCGCACTCTCACCGACCGGCTCTGTCAGCAACGAGGCCACCTCGCCGCCTTTCGCGTTCGCGAAGAAAAGCCCCGCCGCGCCGAAGCGAAGCGAAGGCGGGCCGCCCATCTCAAAAGCCCCCACCAGCCCCCCCCCTGCCACCGAAAGCGCCCTCTCCTCCGACGGTGCCACGCGCCTCCTCGTCACCGCCTACATCGGCATCGGCAACAAGCTTTTCGTCCGTGGCGATGGCCCCGGCCTTAGTCCGGACAAGGGGGTCCCTCTGAGCTTTGTCTCCATCGGCAAATGGCGCTGGGAAACCGCCGACGCCACCGCTCCTGTCACGGTGAAACTCTACAAAAACGACCAGCAGGAATGCGCCGCCCTTGGCCCCGTCGTCCTCGCACCCGGCCACCAGCACGAGGTGACAGCTGATTTCTAGGCGAAACCTCCCCGGTCTCACGAGCGTCTCTCCTCCATAACTTGGCTTGCCTCCCGGCCGGCTACCGCCTACCTTCTCCCCCATGACGCTCCGCCGCCTCCTCCCCTTGTTGCTGCTGCTGCCCGCCGCGCTTTTCGCCGCCGCGCCCCTTGAGTTTGACGGCGTGCTCATCTCCGACAGCGGGAAAATCCAAGTCTTCCTCCTCAACACGTCCACCCTCGATGTCAAACTGGTCCCCGTCGGCGGCAAATTTGGCGGTTACATTGTTGAGGCCTGCAACAACGCCACTGGCACCAAGCCGGAGATCGTCTTGGTGTCCGTCGCCAACCGCCAGAAGCAGACCATCCGGCTCAAGGATGTGTCCGTCGGGATCAGCGCCTCGGCACCAGCCAGCGTCGGCGCGACCGTGAGCAGCGGTGGGACCCTCGTCCTGAACAACGGCACAGTCACCCTAAGCAGCGGCACGATCACGCCGTCGGCCAATCCTCCCCCGCCCCCACCGAAGCCCATCGCGCCGCCCACCCCGTAAGATTTTCCCGCGCCTGCCCGTTCCCCCCAACCCGCCCTCGCCATGAAATTTCCCGCCCTCCTGCTCGCCCTCCTGCTCGCGGTAGCCGCCCGCGCCGATATCCAGTTCAATGGCGTCGTCGTGGACTCCGCCGGCAAGGTCAAGGTCTCGCTCATCAACACCGACACCGGCGACTACCACTGGGTCGCCATCAACGGCAAGTTTGGCGGTTACACGGTCACCCAATACACGGCCGGCAGACCCGCCAACCCGGCCAAGCCCGGCGACACCGCGGTCCGTGACCGCATCGTCCTGCGCATCGGCGACCGCCCCCCTCAAACGATCCTCCTCAACGACGCCCAGCTCCTCGCCACGCCCGTGAGCAATGTGGCTTCCTTCAGCAACACGCAAACCAACGCCATGGACGCCCTCAACACCCAGTTGCAGTAGGCGATGTCCCAGCCCAATCCCAACCCGCAGTTGATTCAGGCGCTCCAGACGACGATCCAGCGGCAGTCCTTGCAGCAGGGCTTGACCACAGGCATTGCCCCGGCTGGTGCGGCCACACGCACCGTCATCGTCAACGGCGCCAACGGCCAACAGCAGATTATTGTTCAGCCAGCCGTTAACGCGGCCGTACAAGCTGTGCAAGCGGTGCAATCCGTACAAATCCAGTCTGCCCCGGCGCAGCCCGCCCAGTAATCGGCTCCCTCGTGGTGGTCGGGACCGGTCTCTGGGCCGTCGGTGGCGCTTCCTGTATAGATTGGCCTCGCTGAGGTCAGCGTTTGCGGCCCCGGCCCCTAACTGCCTGCCCAAGCTCGGCCACCTTCACGCGCCTTCCAGTACGACAGGGTTCGTCAATTCGCCGATTTTTTCAATCGCCACTGTCACCGTGTCGCCAGGGCGCAGCCAGCGCGGTGGCGTGCGCGCCATGCCAACGCCGTGCGGCGTGCCGGTGAAAATCACGGTGCCGGCAAGCAACGTCGTGCTGCCGCTGAGGAACTCGATCAGCGCGGGTACGTCGAAAATCATGTCATTGGTGTTCCAGTCCTGCACGCGCTCGCCATTGAGCACGGTGGCGATGGCAAGCGCGTTGGGGTTCGGAATCTCGTCACGCGTGACGAGGCGCGGGCCGAGCGGCGCGAACGTGTCGAATGATTTTCCCCGGCACCACTGGCTGCCGCCAAACTGCCGCTGCCAGTCGCGGGCCGACACGTCGTTGCCACAGGTGTAGCCGAGCACGAAGTCGAGCGCGCGGGCGCGCGGGACGTTTTTGCACGTTTTTCCGATGACGACCGCCAGCTCGCACTCGTAGTCCACCTCGTGGCTGGCGAGGTGCGTGGGGATCTGGATGGCGTCGCCGGGGTGCGAAAGCGCCGCAAGGTTTTTGAAAAATACGACGGGATGCCCGGGGATTTTCGCCTTCGTCTCCTCGGCGTGGCGGCGGTAGTTGAGGCCGATGCAGACCATCTGCGTGGGGACAACGGGCGCGAGCAGCTTCACCACGTCAGCGCGGCGCGCGGTGACACGGTGCTCGCAAAAAATATCACCCTCGATGACGAGCGCGGAGCCGTCCGGCTGTTCGCTGGCGAAATGCGCCTGCCCGGCGCGGTCGAGGTAACGGATAATTTTCACGCATCCATTTGCGCGCCCCGCCCGCCGGTGCGCAAGCCGCAAGCGGCCCGCCAACCGTTTTTCGTCATCCCTTTGGCCTAGGCCAGAATATATTCCGAGGGAATCGGCGGACGGCGGGCGTCTTTGGGGTGAACCCTGCCATTTTCCCGACCATGAGCATGAAAACTCCCCGCCCAAATGCCGTCTCCGTGCGAATCGCTTTTGTCTTGCTCGCCCTTGGCTCCACGGCCGGGGCCGCTTTTGCCCAAGCGCTTCTTTTAACCAATACTTGGTCGCCGAACAACCCGATCGATGTGGCGAGGAGCGAACTGCAAAAGGCGGAGACCAAGGCGGTCACCTTCGATCCGCAGTCCCCCGAGCGCAATGCCGTCGAGGGCCGCGCCCAGCAGCTGCGCGCGCAGATCGCCGACTCCTTCGCCATTTATGGCGCGGGCGTCAAAAAGCCCGGCCTTTACCTGCCGAAGCCGGGCCTGACCGTGACCGAAGCCATCAAGCTCGCCGGCGGCACCACGCCGGATGCCGAGGTCGCGAACGTTCGGCTCAGCTTTAAGGCCAATCGGATTAGCGCGGGACACCAACTTCAGCTCAGCGGAGCAAACCTAGACCTTGCTGACATTATTCCGATGCCGGCCGGCCTGCCACCAGATGTGACCGCTCCTTCGGCGAGAACATACGACCCGGCCCTTGGGCGTGGCCGACAATATGACTACAATTACGATTTCGTGATCAATGCCGGTGACTCGATCCGAATTGACGCGACCGAATTCCGTTTCGACGGCGGGACGCCGAAGGATTTTCTCAAGACGATTGACGCCCACTACCTCACCGACTGGCAGGATCTGGCGACGATCCCACCCCAAGCCGCCAAGGTGAACGTACCCAAAATCAAAACCACCCTCCAGCAAACCGTCGTCTCCGGTCCCGGTCTTGGCGTGGAACATATCCAACGCAAGTCCGCCTCCGCGCTGCTCGAACTCTACAACGCCCTCGCCGCCGACCAGCCCGCCCTGGGCCAGTGGAAAATGGATCCACAACCCGCCGGCGGCGGTCGAGGTGGACGCGGTAGTGGCGTCGGCAGCCAGCCGAAACCGCAGCATCCTGACCTCGTCGTTGTCCAATCAGCCTTGGACTCGCGAATCGGGACCAAAACCGTCACCACTGGGCAACAAATTCGAGCAAAGGCGCTGGCGCTCAAGCCGCTCCCCCCCGAGCAATGGGGGAGCTTGGGAGAGGAAATTTCCAACGATCTCATGCTGCTGTTCAAAAAGCTCGACAACGGCACCGCCGAAAGCAGGGAACAAATCCTGCGATTCCGCGGCAGCGTGCAGGTGGATCCGAAAACCGCCGTGCTCCTCGTCGTCGGCACGGAGGAATACATTGAGCTGATTGAATCCATCCTCGCGGCACGCCGCGCCAACCTGGCAGCGGACCCACGAATCATCTGACCATGCCGGCCCAACCCGTGATGAAACCGGTGGACACCCCACCCTCGCCGGGTGACAGTGCCAAAGTGAAAGCCGACACTTGGAACGCCCCCGCCGCATGGCCGGCCACCGTTGCCGCCGCTCCCGGTTTCACCCTCCCCGCCACCCCCGGCCTCCGCGCGCTCACAGCGGCCGTCCGACGCGGCGATGAGGCGGCGTTTGCCGATTTTTACGACCGCTACAGCCTTCGCCTCTACAAGCAACTGCTAGCGCTCTCCCACGGCGACGAGCCGACGGCCCGCGAAATTTTCCAAACCGTGGCGCTCAAGCTCGCGCGGAAGATGGAAATTTTCGACGAGGAGGCGCGGCTTTGGATGTGGCTGACCGCGCTCGCCCGCCACGCGCACATTGACCATGTCCGCGCCCGCCGCCGTCTCGCCACGCGGCAGTCGCCGCTGACGGACGAACCCGCCGCCGAAGCCGCGCCGTCCCGCTGGGCCGAAGCCATGGCGCACGCCCTTGCCGGGCTTGCGCCCGCCGACTGCGAATTGCTCCAGGCCGCCTATGTGGATGCCCGCCCGCTCGGCGCGCTGGCCGCCGAACGAGGCGAGACTTACAAGGCCGTCGAAAGCCGCCTCGCCCGCCTCCGGCTGAAAACCAAAACCGCCCTGCTGAAATTTTTGCGCCATGAAAACATCCCGTGAGGATCCCGACCGCAACCCGCTGCTCGACGGCGTGCTCGCCGACGAGGACTGGCGCATGCTCAACGCCGCCGTGAAAACGCGCGCGCTCGGCGCACTGCGCGCCCGCCGCCGGGAGCGCCGGCTGCTCGCGTGGGGCGGCTCCGCCGTGGCCGCGTGCGGGCTGGCGCTCGCCGCGCTGTCGTGGGCATCGCGTTCCACGGAGCCAGTCGCGCCCATCCGCGCAAACCTCTCTTCCCCCGCCGCACCAACCCCAAGCGCCCACCCACCCTATATCACAGAGGAACAATTGATGAGCTATTTCCCGCCCGGAAGCTGCACTATCGCGGAGATTGATGGTGAGCGGCGTTTCATCATGCTTGATCCCGACATCGCTGCCAACGGCTATGTGCTGAGCGAGCTTCCGCCCAATTGAACTCGCCCGCCAAATTGACTCAGACCATACGCCTCGCGCTCACGCGTCTGGTCTCATTTTCCCCGAGGCCCGGACGCGTGAGCGGCGGGATCAGGCGGAAGGGGCGGCCAGCAGCCAATTCTCCCTTGCCACCCGCCCAAATTTGGCGCGAGGTTGCGATGCCTGCTTCCTTATGCCCCACGTCAACTTTCTCGCCATTACACCCAAACCGCCCCTGGCTGAAACGAGATCACTTTCCCGCCCCGACGCGCAGGCGAGCGGAGGTCGCGCGGCCGCATCGTT
>CAIQBC010000251.1 GCA_903869955.1 uncultured Opitutia bacterium | reverse complement strand
CGAAGCTTGCCGAGCTCCCCATCTGGGGCTTCGACGGCAGCTCGACGCAGCAGGCCGAGGGCAAAAGCTCCGACTGCAAACTGCACCCGGTCGCCGTCTATCACGACAGCACGCGCAAGAACGGCGTGCTCGTCATGTGCGAGGTCATGATGCCCGACGACAAGACCCCCCACGTTTCCAATTCCCGCGCCACCATCCCCGATGATCCCGACACCTGGTTCGGCTTCGAGCAGGAATACTTCTTCTACAAAAACGGCGCCCCGCTCGGCTTCCCCTGCGGCGGCGGGTTCCCCGGCCCGCAAGGCCCCTACTACACCGGCGTCGGCTACAAGAACGTCGGCTGTGTCGCGCGCGAGATCGTCGAGAAGCACATTGATATCTGCCTCGATGCCGGCATCAACCTCGAGGGCATCAACGCCGAGGTCGCCAAAGGCCAGTGGGAGTTCCAGATCTTCGGCAAAGGCTCCAAGAATGCCGCCGACCAGATGTGGGTCGCCCGCTACCTCCTCGCCCGCCTGTGCGAGGGCTACGGCATTGACATCGAGTGGCGCTGCAAGCCCATCCTCGCGCCCTTCCAGCAGCCGCTCGACTGGAACGGCTCCGGCATGCACTCGAACTTTTCCACGAAGTTCATGCGCGAGAAAGGCGGCAAGGCCTACTTCGAAAAGCTCATGGCGGCGTTCCAGAAAAACATCGCCGAGCACATCGCCGTCTATGGCCCGGAGAACCACCTCCGCCTCACCGGCCTGCACGAGACCCAGTCCATCGACAAGTTCTCGTATGGCCTGTCTGACCGCGGCGCCTCGATCCGTATGCCGGTCAACTTCATCAGCAACGGCTACAAGGGCTACCTTGAGGATCGCCGCCCGAACTCCGCCGCCGATCCGTATCTGGTCGCTGGCCGGATCGTGAAGACCTGCCAGAGCGTCTCGACGAAGTAAGCCGCGCAGCCGAAAAATCGTTCCACCAAATTCAACGGCGTCATCCCTCGCGGGGTGACGCCGTTTTTTCTGCGCGAAAATCAGTTGCGCGGCTTGGCCGCGCTGGGCGCAGCTCCCGCCGGAGATGCTACCGGGGCGGAAACGACCGGCCCGCTCTGCAAGGTGGCTTTGCCGTCCTCCGAAAGAAAAAGACCCAAGTGTCGTCCGTTTTGTAGGACGAAACGAGATTGGGTGGAACCACGTTCAGTGTGAACACGACAGTATAGCCGTTGCCCATTTTTCTCGCAAATGGCGTCACGCTCGGTCCACTATGTGCATCACCTACGGTAAGTGTCGGTTTGTCTTTTATGTCGTGAATTGCGGAAGGAAGGTGAAGTCCGGCTAGGTTCTCAGCCCACTGCGCATTGGCTACGGGAACATCCGCGAAGCGCAGACTTTCGATTATGGAAAAGATTCGTAGCCGATCTTCGGCACTGATTGGCTCGCGCAAAAAGCCTGAAACGCTCCAACGCTTCCCATGCTTGTTGAAACTGAAACCAACTTGGGAAAGGTCGGAATTCGCAGAAGGCTTGACCAAGCTGGCGGTCGACAACGAATGCACGTCCGCACCGACCGTTTCAACATCCGTGAACCATCCACTCGCCCCTAAAAAAATGAGAGAAATTTCTCCGGGCTGAAGCTGCTCCAAAATTTGAGCGTCAGTTAGTGGCGGGTAGATGACGAGGCCAGCGCCGCGAAATCGGCGATCACGGGTCTCAATCACCAATCCTTGGCGCTTGTTGTTAATGGTCAGAAACATGTCTTTATCCTCATCGCCCTTGCTTGGCCCTCTCCCAATCCTCCTTGGGAGAAAGGCCGTTCGGCCACTAGCCATCCTTTGGGCAGCTCCAGCTTGACGCCGTTGTCCTTGTTTTCATAAACTTGCGTGGCAGCGCTTGAGGCCGAGCCCGTCTCGGCGGCGGGGCGAAGCAGCGGGTAAAAACATCCTGACAGAAAAACGACAAGGGCCACGAGGCGGGTCTGAGTTTTCATCGGGGGGAGGGGATTGCCCGGGCAATCAGCCTGCATCCAAGACGCACTCGGTCAACGACGGTTTCACGATGCCGCCAAAATCCGCCGTGGCGCGCTCTCACGGCCCGCCGCCGGGCGCAAGGCCGCGCTCGCTTTTTCCCGCAAAGGCCAGCATCCGCTGGAACTCCGCGCTCCCCGCCTCGGGGTGCTCGCGCAGTTTGTCCAGTGCCTGCGCGCGGTTCAGGCCGTCGCGGAAGAGAACGCGGTAAATTTGTTTCACCCGGTCGAGCTGCCCGGGGGTGAAGCCCCGGCGTTCGAGGCCAACTTTGTTGATGGAGCGGATGAGCGCGGGCTGGCCGTCGGCGATACACCAGGGCGCGACATCCTGCACGACCTTGGCGTAGGCACTCACCATCGCATGCGCGCCGATGCGGCAGAATTGGTGGACGCCACCCATGGCGCCGAGCGTCACATGGTCCTCGACCACCACATGGCCGGCGAGGCCGACCGAGTTGCTCGCCACGATGCCGCTGCCGAGCACGCAATCGTGCGCGACATGGCTGTAGGCCAGGATGGTGTTGTCGTCGCCGATGAGCGTATGCGCGCCGTCGGCGGTCGCAGCGTGGACCGTGACGTATTCGCGGAAGACGTTGCGCGCCCCGATGCGGACGCCGGGCCGGCCGCCGGCGAATTTCAAATCCTGTGTCTTCGCCCCGAGGCAGGCATAGGGGAAAACCTCGCAGGCCGGCCCGAGCACGGTGTCGCCCTCGACGGAGGCGTGGTGGTGGACGCGGACCCCGTCCCCCAGCCGCACCCCCGCCCCGATGAAGGCAAATGCGCCCAGCTCGACGCCCACGCCCAGCTCGGCGCCGGACTCGACGATGGCGGTGGGGTGGATTTTTGTCGGCATGACACTCACTCGAACTCGCTCGCGTCGAGGATGGCGAACATCAGCTCGGCCGACGATACGGCCTCCCCGTCCACGGTGCAGGCGCACTCGGCCGTGGCGAGCTTGGCACCGCGCGTCTTGGTTAGTTTGGCCGTGATGACCAACTGGTCGCCGGGGCGGACCGGCTTGCGAAATTTCACCTTGTCCGCGCTCATGAAGATGGCCGTGCGGCCCTCGCTGGAGCCGCGGCGCAGCATCAGGAGGCCGGCGGCCTGCGCCATCGCCTCGAGCTGGAGCACGCCGGGGAAGAGCGGATTGCCGGGGAAATGGCCGAGGAACCACGGCTCGTTGAACGCGATGTTCTTGATCGCGATGAGCTCGTCGGCGCCCTTGAACTCCAGCACGCGGTCCACCATGACGAACGGGTAGCGGTGCGGCAGCGTGTCGAGCACGCGCCGGATATCGAGGGAGGTCTCGGTCGCCAGCACCATGGACGGGCGCGCGGCCTTTTCTTTTTTCCTCGGATGCTGGATGCGGTCGAAGATCGCCTTCGTCAGCTCGGCGTTGATCGCGTGGCCGGGGCGGATGGCGATGATGTGCGCCTTGAGCGGCTGGCCGAGCAACATGATGTCGCCAACGAGGTCGAGAATCTTGTGCCGCACAAACTCGTCCGCAAAGCGCAGCGGCTCCTTCGAGATGATCTTGTCGCCTTTGATGACAATGGCGCAGTCGAGCGAGCCGCCCTTGATCTTGCCCAGCTTGAGCAGTTCCTCGATGTCCTCGTAAATCGTGAACGTCCGCGCGGGGGCGATCTGTGCCTGATAGGTTTCCGGGTCAATGGTCAGGGAGAGGTGCTGCGTATGGATGGCGCGGTCGTCCACCGAGGTGCAGGTGATCTTGAGCGTGTCGCACGGCAACGCGATGATGGAGGAGTTGCCGCGCGCGACGGATACCGGCGCGTCGAGCTCGGCATAAACCCGCACCTTGTCCTGCTCAACCGGTTCGCCTTCGAGGATGAGCGTGACGAACGGCCGCGCCGAGCCGTCCATGATGGGCGGCTCCGAGGCGTCGAGCTCCACCAGCACGTTGTCCACGCCGCAGCCGTGCAGCGCACTCAGGACGTGCTCGACGAGGTGAACCTTCGCGTGGCCGGACTGGACGGTGGTGTTGCGGACAAGGTCGCCGACGAGGTCAATGCGGGGCTTCACCTCGGGATGGCCGTGCAAGTCGAGCCGCTTGAACACGATACCGTGGTCGGCCGGCGCGGGCCGGAGGGTGAGCGTGACAGCGTTGCCGGTGTGGAGGCCGTTGCCTTTGATCGTAACGGCGCGCGCAAGCGTGCGTTGTTTCATACAGGTTTGGCTGTGCAGTCTCCGCGCGCGTTTCCAAAGCGCAAGCCCCGAGATGCGCCGGTAGTGGGGTCTTTTGAATTTTAACCCTAAATAGACGCCTATCGAGACGCCTACGCTGCTACAGCTTTCCATGTGTCATGGGCCGAGCGTGGCCGCGCCACCTCACCCGGCAATCTGAAATTCAAAAGACCCCACTACCGATGCGCCGGTACCCACCATGTGGGACTGGACGGGCTGTCTTGACAGCGTCGGCGATGCGGTTTCTCTCTCGATCTTCGTTGGAAGCATCGGATGCCCCTTCCCCTCCCCTGTACCACAGGCCTTCCTGCCGCCCAAACCATCCCTCCCCACCTAAACCCACCATGTCCACCCTCGCTCCCCGTCTGCTCCTTGTCGGTGCCCTGCTCAGCAGCGCGCTTACCCTCACCGCCCAACCGGCGGCCCCCACCCCCGCCAAGGTCAATTCCTCCGGCGGTAACAGCCCCCACGAGACCACCAGCACCAAAATTGGCAATCCGCGCAACGGACCCATGGTCACCATCACCTACGGTCGCCCCTTTGCGAAGGGCCGCGTCGTCTGGGGTACGCTGGTGCCATGGAACGCTGCCTGGCGCCTTGGCTCCGACGAGGCCACGACGCTCATTACCCAACTGCCGATGGTCATTGGCGAGACCACCATTCCGGCTGGCGTGTACACCCTTTACATGGTTCCCTCCGAAAAAGGCGTCTCCAAGCTGGCCTTCAGCTCCAACCTCGGCAAATGGGGTATCCCCGTAGATGAGACCAAGGATGTCGCCCGCGTGGACTTAAAAACCGGCACCGTCCCGACTGCCGCCGAACAGCTCACCATCGCCGTCGAGAACGACGCCGCCACCGGCGGCGGCACGCTCAAGATCACTTGGGCGACCACGCAGTTCTCGCTGCCCTTCACCCTTAAGAAATAACCGCCCGCCTGTCGCCGACCATGTGCGCCCGCACGTTACCCCTTGCGGCCGTCGGCGCATTTGCCTTGGCGGCCTTGGCCGCGACCGCCGCCCACGCCGCTGAGGCTGCGCCGGTTGTCCCGCCGGCCGGACACAACGCCACCGTTCCCTCGGGCGCGGCGATTTTGCAGGAGCTGCGCGAGTTTCGCACCTTCGGCACCGTGCTTATGGTCGCGGCGCACCCCGACGATGAGAACCGCCCGCTGCTCGCCTTTCTTTCCAAGGGCCTCGACCTTCGCACCGGCTACCTCTCCATCAACCGTGGCGACGGTGGCCAGAACGAGATCGGCCCCGAGTTCGGCGACAGGCTCGGCGTCATCCGCACGCAGGAGCTGCTCGCGGGCCGCCGCATTGATGGTGCGCGGCAATTTTTTACCCGCGCGGTTGATTTCGGCTACTCAAAGAGCATGGAGGAAACGCTCCGCATCTGGGATCACGCGCAGGTGCTCGGCGATGTCGTGCGTGTCATCCGCACCTTCCGGCCTGACGTGATCACCACCGTGTTCGCCCCGGTGCCGCAGCCCGGCAACCACGGCCACCACAACGCCTCCGCCTTTCTCGCCACCGAGGCGTTCAAGCTCGCTGGCGACCCCTCGGCTTACCCCGAACAGATCGCCGAAGGCCTCCAGCCATGGCAGCCCAAGCGCATCGTCCAAAACGGCGGCAACAGCCTCAGCATCTCCGGCGGTAATACCGACCCGGCGACGGGCGAGACCGTCCAGGCCATCGCCGCCCGCACCAGCGCGCAGCACAAAACCCAAGGTGTCGGCGGCGGACGCGGCGGCGCGGGCGGTGGAAATTTCTCCGCCGGCTTCACCCTGCTCGATGGCACGCCCGGCGCCGACCTGATGGACGGCGTGGATGCGACGTGGGCGCGCGTCCCAAATGGCGGCGCGGAGATCGCCCAGCTCGCCGACGAGCTCACCGCCAATTTCAAGCCAGATGCTTCCGACGCCAGCGTCCCGGCCATCCTCGCGCTGCGCGCGAAGCTCACGGCACTTAAGAGCGGCGATCCGGTCGTGGTGGAAAAACGCGGGCTGCTGGATCGAATTCTTCAGCACTGCATTGGCCTGACCATTTCATCAACGACCCAAACCTCGGAAATTCTGGCCGGTGAGCAGATGACAGTGGATTATAATGTCGTCGTATCCTCGAATATACCGGTAGGTTTCCTAAAATACGTTGTTAGTTTTGACGTAGGCACAGCATTCTCTGATCAGAATCATTTTTATTCATCTGGCGGCACGTTTATAGTAGAGTCCGAACAACTAAAATCAGGGCAAATTTCATCGGGTAGCCTGCAAAGCCCTGTCTTCCCCCGCATAAGGATTACGCAACCTTATTGGTTGCGAGAAGAACCCGCAGCTGGGATGTATCGAGTGGCGACGTCAGATGTTAAGTACATCAGTCTTCCAGAAAATCCTGTCCGATTCTATGTTAATTATGAATTTATGGTTGGAGGCCAAAGCCTGAGGGTGCATGACGAAATTCGTGTCGCTGGCGACAGCAGCCAATTGCCGCGAGGCATCGCCATCGTCTCGCCAATCACGCTCAAGTTCGGCTCCAGCGTTGCGCTCTTCACGCCGGGGGCGAGTAAACCCATCGAGGTCGAGGTCACGGCCGGTCGCGCTGGCGCGACCGGCACGCTACGCCTCGAGTCGCCCTCCGGCTGGACGATCTCTCCCGCCGGCCTGCCGTTCAAGCTCGCGCAGGCGGGCGAGAAGACGAAGGCCACGTTCACCGTGACCGCGCCCGCGACGGCGGCGTCCGGCAGTTTCCTCGCCGTCGCCGAGATGGCCGACGGCACGCGCTACAGCAACCAGCACGAGGAGATTCATTACGATCACATCCCAACTCAGGTGCTGCAATTTCCCGCGCGGCTGAAGGTCGTGGCGGCGAACTTCGCCATCCGCGGCAAATTCGTCGGCTACCTGCCCGGCGCGGGCGACGCCACCGCCGAGGCGCTCACGCAGCTCGGCTACGCCGTCACCACGCTCACTGGCGCGGACCTCACCCCGGAAAAATTGCGCGGCCTCGACGCCGTCGTGATCGGGGTGCGCGCGTTCAACGAGCGCCCCGACTTCGCCGCCAATTTTCCCGGCCTCCTCGCCTACGCCGAGGCCGGCGGCACCGTCATCGCGCAATACAACCGCCCCAATGGTCTCCGCACCTCGCAGCTCGGGCCTTACCCGCTCTCCATCCAAGGCCAGGCCCCGCCGCTGCGCGTGACCGACGAGAACGCGCCCGTCACCTTCCTTCTACCCAACCACCCCGCGCTGAATACGCCGAACAAAATCACCGCCGCCGACTTCGCCGGCTGGGTGCAGGAACGCGGCGCGTATTTTGCGAGCTCGTGGGACGAACAGAACTACGCCGCGCCGCTCGCCATGAGCGACCCCGGCGAGACCCAGCCCAACAGCAGCCTGCTCATCGCGAAATACGGGAAAGGCTATTACGTCTACACAAGCCTCGCGTTTTTCCGCCAGCTCCCGGCCGGCGTGCCCGGCGCGTATCGGCTCTTCGCCAACCTTGTGTCACTTGGGAAATGAGTTCGTCTGCCACTCCGCCGTCCCCGCCGCCATCGGACGACGATGATCCCGGTGTACCGTGGTTTCGCACGTGGTGCGGCGTGTATGTTTTTGTCTTCGCCTGCTTCGTGGCGGTGGTCGTGGCGCTTACCGTCTTCACCCGCGTCCTCTCATGAACGGCCTCGACTGGCTCGTGCTCCTCGGGACGATTCTCGGCATCGCCGCCTACGGCACCTGGCGCACGCGCCACACCGACCACCTCGACACCTACCTCAAGGGCAGCACCACGACCAAATGGGGCACCATCGGCCTTTCCGTCATGGCGACGCAGGCCAGCACGATCACGTATCTTTCCCTGCCCGGCCAGGCCTACGAAAACGGCATCGCCTTCATCCAAAATTATTTCGGCCTGCCCCTCGCGCTGATCGTCGTCTGCGCGGTGTTTCTGCCGATCTACCGCAAGCTGGGCGTCTACACGGCTTATGAATATCTGGGCCGGCGCTTCGATCAAAAGACCCGGCTGCTCGGCGCGGGAATTTTTCTCGTGCAGCGCGGCCTGCAAGCCGGGATCACCATCTATGCCCCGGCCATCATCCTCGCCACGGTGCTGGGCTGGCGGCTCGATCTCACCATCATTCTCACCGGCCTGATCGCCATCATCTACACGGTGACGGGGGGCAGCGCCGCCGTGAGCCTCACCCAGAAATGGCAGATGGCGGTGATTTTTGGCGGGATGCTCCTCGCGTTTTTTGTGTTGCTGGCCAAGCTGCCGCCCGACGCGGCCCACATCGCCGGCGCGATGGGCAAGCTGCACGGGGTGGACTACACGCCCGACCTTAAGGTGCGCTACACCCTCTGGAGCGGCATCCTGGGGGGATTTTTTCTTTCGTTGTCCTATTTTGGCACCGACCAGACGCAGGTGCAGCGTTACATCGGCGGCGCGGCGTTGCGCGAAGGCCGGCTCGGGCTGATGTTCAACGCGCTGTTCAAAATCCCCATGCAATTTTGCATCGTTATGCTTGGGGCACTGCTCTTTGTCTTCTACCAGCTCCAGCCCGACACTCCCGCCGTCTTCAACCAAACCGCCTGGCAGCGGCAGGTCGCCGGGCCGGGGGGCCCGGCCTTTCAGGCCATCGCGGCCCGCCACGCCACGATTCACACCGACCAGCAGGCCAAGATCCGCACCTGGGTGGCCGCGCGCGACGGTGGCGATGCCGAAGCGGAAGCCCCGGCGCGCACAGCCATGCTCACGGCGCAAAAGGCGTCCGACGACGTGCGAAAGGAAGCGATTGAAGCCCTGCAGGCCGCCGACCCTTCGGCTAGGCAGACAAAGGACTCGGACTACGTTTTTATCACTTTCATCCTGACCCAGCTCCCGCATGGCGCCATCGGCCTGTTGCTGGCGGTGATGTTCGCGTCGGCCCTTTGTTCCAAGGCGGGTGAGCTCAACGCCCTCGGCACCACGACCACGATTGACCTCTGGCGGCACTTCCGTCCGCTGGCGGCCCACGACGAGGCGAGAAATGTGCGCAACGCAAAATGGTGCACCGCGGCCTGGGGCTTGTTTGCCATCGGTTTCGCGCTTTTCGTCAGTTTCACGGAAAACTTGATTGAGGGGCTCAACATCGTGGCCTCGATTTTCTACCCCGCCCTGTTGGGTGTCTTTGTCGTGGCCTTCTTCTTGAAAAAGGTGGGGGGCTCGGCCGTGTTCTGGGGGGCGATCGCGGCACAGGCTGTCGTGCTGGCCATCTTTGGCTTGGGAAAAATCTATCCCGCCCATGAAATCGGCTATCTCTGGCTCAACCCCATCGGTTGCACCGCGTGCGTCTTGTTCAGTCTGGCTTTGCAAGGGTTGCTGCCCTCCCCCCCGCCTCCCGCGCCAGACTAAGCGCCCCCGTCATCGGCTCCGGCCAGCAGCCGTGCGGCTTTGTTTCACGCTGGTTTCTCGTCGCGAAATTTTTCCCCGCAGCTCCCGGCCCAAGTTGCGCCGCAGGCGGCGACGGAGTCTCAGCGGAACAACTGCGGGGCGACATCCCGCAAGGCATAGCGCCAGACGACCCATTCGTGGCGCGCGCCGGGCAAAACCCAGAACGGCGCGTGGTTGATGCCCTTGGCCGTGAGCGTCGCGTCCAGCGCCCGCGCGCTGGCGCCCACCAAAGTGTCGTCGGAACCCACGCCGACCCAAAGGAACTTCAGTTTTTTGTTGGTTTCGGCCGGATCGGCAAAGAAAGCTGGATACGTCCGGTCCGCGTTGTTGACGCCGTAGCTCATGATGACCAGCGAGTGAAAGGTGTCGGTATTGGGAAACCCGATTTGGATCGTGTGGCCGCCGCCCATGGAAAGCCCGCCGAGCGCGCGATGGTCAGCGTCGGCGACGGTGCGGAATTTTCCGTCCACGTAGGGAATAATGTCCTGCAAAAATTCCTTTTCGAACCAGAAGCCACCGCCGGCCGCGTTGACCGTCTGATCCGCGCCCGTGCCGATGCCGGTGCGGGCGTAGCCGAGCGGATTCACGAGAATCATGGGCTTGGCCTTTCCGTCGGCGATCAGGTTGTCGAGGATGGTGTTTTCGCGACCTGTTAGAAACCAGCTCGAGTCGGTGTTGCCTGAACCGTGCAGCAGATAGAACACCGGATAGCGCTCAGCGTTGCCATCGTAGCCAGGCGGCGTGTAAATCCAGAGCGTGCGTGCCGCGCCGCCCAAAGCCTTGGCGTGATAGGTCTCCAGCCGGATCGAGCCGTGCGGTACATCGCGTGTGTCCTGAAACGCGGTCTCGGGCCCGGGAATTTCCACCAGATTGGCCGGAGGAAATGCGCCGAAGCCGAGCTTCACACTGGGATTCGCCGGATCCATCGCGATAATGCCGTCAACCCGGAGCTGGTAGTTGTAGGTGTCGGGCACCAGCGGCCCGATCGTGGCGGTCCAGACGCCGTTATCGGCCTTGGTCATCGGGTGCTCCTTGCCGTCGAGCTCGCCGATAACAGTCACGACCTGGGCGTTTGGCGCGCGAAAGCGCACGGTGAAAGTGTGGTCGGCGGCGTTGACCTCGGGCGAGTTGATCGCGCCGCCTCCGCCGCGGCCTCCGCGACCGGCGGGCGCGCCCAGGCCGCGTGCGACCGGAGTCGCGGCCGGCGAGGCGTTTTGTGCCACCGCGCTCAGCGTGCAAGCGACGCCGAGCAGCACCGCGACGATGTTTGGCGAGAAACGACCGGGAGTTAGATTCATGGAAGAGGGGGTGGTTGGGATAAACAGGGGCTTTGAGCCGGGCCGCGTGAGGCGCAGCCGGTAGAGCGGTTGGGGCACCCTGCCTCCACCGGATCAGGACGTCAACTCCCATGGCCGGCTCCTGATCCATCACCCCGCTGCTTTTGCCTCGCGCCTTCGGAGCGTGCGCTCAGACTCCACCTCTGGTTAATCAAACCGCCGTATGAGCGCCCCCATCATCTGCTTCGGCCAGCAGCCGTGCGGGTTTTTCCCGCGCCGGTTTCTTGCGGCCAAATTTTTCACCGCCCGACGGCTCCAGGCGGAGCTCGGCGGGGAGATGGTGTTTTTCTATCACGACAGCGACCACGACCCGCGAGAAACGCAGACCACCCTCCGCCACCGCAAGACCGGCGAGCCGCTGACCCTGAACTTCGCCTTTGCCAGCAAGGTTCAGCGCAAATGGTCGCCCCTGTTCCTCAAGCACATTCCGCCGGACTGGCAGGCCAACACCGCCCGCCAGCTCCCGGCCTACATCGAGGCGCGTTGGGTGGACGCGTTCAAGCACGTCGCCGCCACGAACGTCGCCAACTTCTGTCTCGAGATGTATCGTGCGATGGGCCTGTTGGAGGGCATGCGCGTCGTCCGCTCCGGCGACCCCGCCGTCCGCCGCGCCGCATGCGACGTCACCGAATATTTCGCCGACGTGCCGCACTGTGGCGAAATCGTCCGCGCCCGGCTGCTCAACGGGACACTCCGGCTCCACGAAGGCGGCGACTCGCATCTCACGCTGCCGCCCCTCCCCGCCCCGCTTGCCAAGGAGCAGCTCAGCCCCACACGCGACAGCCGCCTGCGTTGGATGCAGTCGGTGATTCGCTGCACTCATTACATCGCCGGGGCCGGCGAGCAGGCTTACTTGAACAAAGCCGATGCCCCTGAAATAACCTTCGTCAACCGCGATCCCATTGACCGCTCCGATGAAGCCTACACCGATCTCCCTGCCTGACCCCGCCCCGCTCCTCGCCTTCGGCGCGCACCCTGACGACATCGAGTTCGGCTGCGGCGGGGTCATTGCCCGCGAAACCCGCGCTGGCCGGCCCGTCCATTTTGTCGTCTGCTCGCGCGGCGAGTCCGGCACCCACGGCACGCCCGCGCAGCGCACCGCCGAAGCCAGGCAGGCGGCGAAGATTCTCGGGGCCACCCTGGAATTTATCCGGCTGGATGGCGACGCGCACCTCGAAATCCGCGCCGCCCACGCGCTCCGGCTCGCCGCCATCATCCGCCGCGTCCGGCCCGGCATCGTGCTCGCGCCGACAGTCGAGCAAAACCAGCACCCCGACCACTGGCGGCTCGGCACGCTCGTGCGCGACGCCGCGCGCCTCGCCCGCTACGGCGGCCTGAAGGAGCTGCGCCGGGTGCCACCGCACGCCATCGACCAGTTGTTTTTTTATGCAGTCACGCCCGACGCCGAGCCGCGCGATGTCACGCCGGTGTTCATTGATGTGCTGGACGTGCAAAAAATCTGGATTGAGGCGATGGAGGCGCACCAGTCCCAATTGAAGACCCGGCCTTACCATCTTCTGCAAATGGCCCGCGCCAGTGTCTTGGGCCAGCGCCTCGGAGTCCATCTGGCGATGGCGCTCTGGCCCAACGACCCTCTGGTCTTCGGCTCGCTCGCCCCGCTTGGCCGCTCCGGCCGGAGATTCTGAGCTCGGAACCGGCAGGGTCCTGCTCTCCCTTGCCGCAGGCCGGGCTTGCGTCGGCTTTGCGGCCGTTTCAGCCTCTGCTCGCATTTTCATTTTTCTCCAACCTTCACCTGCACGCCCTATGTCCAAAGCCGCCCCCGCTCCCGCCAAGTCCGCCGCCGTCGCCACCGCCCATCCCGCACGCGACAAGAACATTGATCTCGCGCTCTCCGCCATCACGAAGCAGTTCGGCGAAGGCTCGATCCTGCGCCTCGGCAGCAACCAAAAGATGAAGGTCGAGACCCTCTCGACCGGCTCGCTGGCCATTGACCTCGCGCTCGGCGTCGGCGGCCTGCCGAAAGGCCGGATCATCGAGATCTACGGCCCGGAATCCTCCGGCAAGACCACGTTTTGTCTCAGCGTCATCGCCGAGGCGCAGAAAAAAGGCGGGCTGGCGGCGTTCATTGATGTCGAGCACGCGCTCGATCCGAAATACGCCAAGGTCGTCGGGGTGAAGCTCGACGACCTGCTCGTTTCCCAGCCCGACAGCGGCGAGGACGCGCTCAACATCATGGAGACGCTCATCCGCTCCAACTCGATTGACGTGATCGTGCTCGACTCTGTCGCCGCGCTCATCACCAAGGCCGAGCTCGACGGCCAGATGGGCGACATGACCATGGGCAGCCAGGCCCGCCTGATGTCGCAGGCGATGCGCCGTCTCACCGCCGTCGTCAGCAAGACGAACTGCGTGTGCATTTTCACCAACCAGATCCGCGAAAAAATCGGGGTGATGTTCGGCAGCCCCGAGACGACCTCCGGTGGGCGGGCGCTGAAGTTTTTCTCGTCGGTCCGCATTGATATCCGCCGCAAGGACCAGATCAAGACGCCCGATGGCAAGGTCATCGGCAACCGCACCAAGATCAAGATTGTGAAGAACAAGATCGCCCCGCCGTTCACCGAGGTGGAGTTCGACATCATGTATGACGAGGGCATTTCCAAGACGGGTTCGCTCATTGATCTCGGCATCGAACACAAGATTTTGGAAAAAAAAGGGGCGTGGATCGCCTACGAGGGCACGCTTGTCGGCCAGGGCCGCGATGCCGCCAAGGCCGCGCTCAAGGAAAACCCGGCGCTCGCCGAAAAAATCGCGCAGACGATCCTCGAAAAAGCCACGGTCAAGCCCGGCGAGCCCGTAACTGGCGAAGCGGCCTGATTTGGGATCCATTGTTGCCCATGGAGGGATAAGCAAAACTCGGCCGTTACTCTCGTCTCGCCGGAGGGCACCAAATACGTCCTGAACGCCACCGCCGAGGAGGTCGCACCCCCGGTCGCCGTCAACAGCTCCTTGGTCAACTGCGTGGTCGCCGACGCGATCACCCCTTCCGCGCGATCCATTATGCGGATCAGCAACAGGTTGCAAGCGGTAGTGTCCGTCAAAGGTAGGCCGTGATATTTGGCCGGTAGCGCGTCTGCGGTTTGGGTCGTGTCTGCTCCGGCTTTTTGGTGTAGCCGTTAGGACGGCTCCGCCTATCGTTCGTGCATGGCCACTCCTAAAATTCGCTGCGGCGTCGCCGGCGTTGGCTCGCTCGGGCAGCACCATGCGCGCATCTATGCGGCGCTGCCGGGCGCGACCCTCGCCGGCATCTACGAGACGAGCGACGCGCGCGCGGCGGAGATTTGCACCAAATTCAACTGCCGCCGCTTTGCCACGCTCGACGAGCTGGGCACGGCGTGCGATGCGGTCAGCGTCGTGGTGCCGACGGACCAGCACGCCGAGGTCGCGCTGCCGTTGCTTGCGCAGGGCTGCCACCTGCTCATCGAGAAACCGCTGTGCGCCTCGCTGGCCGAGGCCGAGCAGGTGCTCGCGGCGGCGCAGGTAAACCGGTGCCTGGTGCAGGTCGGCCATATCGAACATTTCAACCCCGTGATGGCTTTTCTCGAAAAACATGCCGACGAGCCGCGCTACATCACAGCCGAGCGGCTTGCCCCCTACCAGACGCGTGGCACGGAGGTCGGCGTGGTGCTCGATCTGATGATCCACGACATCGGCATCGTGCTCGCGCTGGTGAAGTCGCCCATCGCGAAAATTGACAGCGTCGGCGTGACGGTGCTCTCAAAGAGCGAGGATATCGCCAACGCCCGCATCCAGTTTGCCAACGGCTGCGTGGCCAACCTGAGCGCGAGCCGGATGAGCACCAAGAAGCAGCGTGAGATCCGGATTTTCCAAGGCGACGCCTATCTTTCGCTCGATTTCATGAACCAGAAAGGCCATCTTGTGCGGAAGAACGACATCATTGCCTACGGATTGAAAATGAAAATCGGTCTCGTGAAGGCCGGCGACCTGAGCGCGATTCCGGTGAAGGAAATCCCCATCGAAAAGGGCGAGCCGCTCGCGCTGGAACTGGCACATTTCGTCGAGAGCGTGACCAAGGCGAAGCAGCCCAAGGTTGGCGCGGCGCTGGGCAAGAGCGCGCTGGAGGTTGCTATTGCGATCACGGAGCAAATCCGGGCAGGACAGAAAACATGACCACTGGAGGCAGATTCAAAGGCGGCGAGATGGACCCGCGGGAATTTTACTCCGTGAAAACTCCGTGTCTGTTTGGATGAATAAGGATGGATTCCCCAATAATGCCTTTCCCCCTGCCACCGCCCTCGGGCGGAAGAGTAGACCTGCTCGTCGTCGCGGGCGAGCACTCGGGCGACGAGCATGTGGCGCGCTTGGTGGGCGTGCTGCTCGCACGGCAGCCTAGCCTCGCCGTCGCCGCGCTCGGCGGGCCGAGGCTGGCGGCGGCGGGGGCGCAGTTGCTGCGCGACCTGACGGCGACCTCGGCCATCGGGCCGGGGGAGGTGCTGCGGAAACTGGCGTTTTTCCGCGCGCTCATCGCCGAGACCGTGCGTTGGATCGGCGAACACAGGCCGCGCGCGGTGTGCTTCGTGGATTCCTCCGGGCTCAACCTGCGGATCGCGAAGGCGATGTTCGCGCACGGGTTTTCGGCGAAGGCCGGCGGGCCGACGAAAACGCTCTATTACATCAGCCCGCAGGTCTGGGCGTCGCGCGCGGGGCGGCGGTTTGCGATGGCGAAACACCTCGACGGGCTGGCGGCCATTTTTCCGTTCGAGCCGGCGGTGTATGCCGACACCATGCTGCCGGTGGAATTTGTCGGACATCCGTTCGCGGCGGCGGACTACGCGCCGCCGGTGAGTTTTGATCCGGCCGGGCCGGTGCTGCTGCTGCCGGGGAGCCGCGCGGCGGCGGTGCGGCGGATTTTTCCGTCGCTGCTCGCGGGGTTTGCGGAGTTTGCGCGGGGGCGGGTGGCCACGCGGGCGGTGGTGCTTTATCCGAGCGAGGAAATTCGCGTGGTGCTGGAGGATGTCCTAACCCGCTTCTCCCGAAGCGGGCTGCAAGAGCCGGGCCGCGTGGAGCTGAAGTCCGTTTCCGATGG
>CAIQBC010000250.1 GCA_903869955.1 uncultured Opitutia bacterium | reverse complement strand
CGCCCTACAATTTCGTCCAAGTCCGCCAACGTCTTTTTCCACTGTGGCGCGACGGCGAGCAACCCGTCGGGTCGCTCGCGGTAGGCGACCTTGGCAAACGCCTCCTTCGTCAGCGCAAACACCTGCGCCCCCGCCGCCTCGGCCTGTGCGATGAGCGCTGGCTCGTTTTCACCCAGAAACCATTCCGGCGCGACATACAGCTCCGTCGGGCGGAGGCCCTTTTCGAGCGCGCGGCGCAGCTCGCGGTAGCCCTCGATAAGAAACACCCCTGCCTCGTCGCGCGGCCGCCGGTCGCGCAGTCGCACGAGCTGCTTCACGCGCGGATTCTGAAGGCTGGTGATTTTCTCGATGGCCACAAAAAGCACGAAAACGCGCAAAAAAGATTTTGGAAAGCCGCCTTTTCGTAAATCCTCACCCCTTCCCGTGGCCAAGCACAAAAATTTTAACGCCCATCCCTTCGCCTACCACGCCGAGATCGAGCTGGTGATCTCCACCCTCACCAACCTCGGCAGCGGCCTCGGCCGCGTGTCGCTGCCCGCAATCGAAAATCCAAAATCAAAAATCGAAAATTGGGTTGTGATGGTGCCCTTCACTCTCCCCGGCGAGCGCGTGCGGGCGCGGGTCTTTCGCAACCACAAGAACTTCTCCGAGGCCGACCTTGTTAGCGTGCTCACACCGTCGCCGCACCGGATCGCCCCACGCTGCGCGCTCTACGGCCGCTGCGGCGGCTGCCAATACCAGCACCTCACCTACGCCGAGCAGCTGGTGTGGAAACGCCGCCAGGTCGCCGAGCTGCTGGAGCACATGGCGGGGGTCACATTCGAGGTCGCGCCGGTCATCGGCTCGCCCCAGGAATTCGGCTACCGCTCGAAAATCACGCCCCACTTCAACCCGCCGCGTTGCGTCGTCCCAGCCGACAGGCAGACCACGGAAATGCCCGCCGCGCCCAACCTTTTCATCGGCTTCCTCCGCCAGGGTACACGTTTCGATGTCGTGGACGTACCCCGCTGTGAGATTGCCACCGACGCCATCAACGCCCGCCTGCCCGCCGTCCGTGCCGGGATCCACGCCCGCGCGGCGGCCGGCGAGTTTGCGCGCGGGGCGACGCTCCTCCTCCGCGACGCAGGCGGTGCCGTCACCACCGACTACGACGCGGTCATCACTGAGACGATCGGCGCGTTGAAGCTGCGTTTCCTCGCCCGGGATTTTTTTCAGAACAACCCGTTCATTCTCCCTGCGTTCACCGGCTACGTCCGCGATCAGGCGGCGGCGAGCGGGGCGAGGTTCCTCGTGGACGCCTACTGCGGCAGCGGGCTGTTCGCGCTTGCCTGCGCGCCTGCGTTCGAACGGGTGGCCGGCGTGGAAGTCAGCGAGAGCAGCGTTCGTTTCGCCCGCGAGAACGCCACCTCCAACAACCTCGCCAACGTCACCTTCTCTGCTGGCGATGCCGCCGCCATATTTGCCGGGCTGGCCTTCCCCGCCAACGACGCGGTCGTGGTTATTGACCCCCCTCGCAAAGGCTGCGACGAGAGCTTCCTTGCGCAGCTCTTCGCCTATGGCCCGCGCGCCGTGGTCTATGTCTCGTGTGACCCTGCCACGCAGATGCGCGATCTGAAACAAT
>CAIQBC010000249.1 GCA_903869955.1 uncultured Opitutia bacterium | reverse complement strand
TCCGGTGCGGCCGGCGGACCAGCCGGTGTAAATCTCGCCGGCCTCGCGCCCGCACCTTATGAGCCGTTGCCAGAAAACGGCGGCGACCCCGCCGCATGGGCCGCCGCCCGCGCAACCGGCGAGGCCGCGCTGCGCGCCGGGCGCGTCGCGGCGTTCACCGTGGCGGGCGGGCAAGGCACGCGGCTCGGCTACGACGGGCCCAAGGGCACGTTTCCCGTCACCCCGGTGCGCCGAAAGCCGCTCTTCCAGGTCTTCGCCGAAAAAATTCTCGCCGCTGGCCGCCGCTACGGCCGCACCCCGCGCTGGTTCATCATGACGAGCCACGCGAACCACGCGGCGACAGAAACATTTTTCGCGACGCATCGCTTTTTCGGTCTCGACCCGGCCCGCGTGCATTTCTTCCGGCAGGGCCGGATGCCCGCCGTGGGCCTCGACGGCAAAATCCTCCTCGAGGCGCCCGACGCCGTCGCGCTCTCGCCCGACGGCCACGGCGGCTCGCTGCGCGCGCTCGACCGCAGCGGCGCGCTCGACCTCATGGCCCGCGAGGGCGTGGACACCATCAGCTATTTCCAGGTGGACAACCCCCTCGTGCGCTGCCTCGACGCGACTTTCCTCGGCTGGCATCTCCAGCGCGGCGCAGAGATGTCGGCCAAGATGGTCCCGAAGGCCGGCCCGGGGGAGAAGCTCGGCCACTTCTGCACCCAAGACGGCAAACTCGTCGTCGTCGAATATTCCGACCTGCCCGCCGCGATGCAGCACGAGACCGACCCCGCGACCGGCCGGCTGCGCTACCTCGCCGGCAGCATCGCGCTCCACATCCTCGACCGCGAGTTCGTCCGCCGCCTGGCCCGCCCGGCCGGCGGGGCGGCGCTGCCCTTTCATCGCGCCGACAAAAAAATCGCGACCGTGGACGCCGCCGGCCACCCGGTGAAGCCGGCCCAGCCCAACGGCGTAAAATTCGAGCTGTTCGTCTTCGACGCGCTGCCGTCCGCCAAAAATCCTGTCGTGATCGAGACGCGCCGCGCCGACGATTTTTCCCCCGTTAAAAATGCCGACGGCGCGGACTCGCCCGCCACCTGCCGCGCCGACCAGCTCCGGCAGTTCGCGCGCTGGCTGCGCGCCGCGGGCGCGACCCTCCCGACCGATGCGACCGGTCTCCCGGGCTTCGCCCTCGAAGTCGCGCCGTCCTTTGGCGACGACGAGGCGACGTTTGCCGCCTCGTGGGCGGGGCTCTCGCCCAAACCGGTGCTGGCCGAGGGGCTTTGTCTGGAATAACGCAAGCCTCACCCCCGTCGTGACACATTTTGGTCGGGACGTCACTCCGTGGCGTCCGCAGACGGCTCGGAGAGCCGTCCCTACCTTTGGGATTCAGATTTAAAATGTGTACCCGCCCCACGCCCGCGATAAGCCGCAAAAGGAGGCTGGATTACTTCGTATCTTTCGCATCATCTGGGTGAAGCCAAAGCCCCCATGAGCACCGCCGCCCAAATCCAGACTGCCGCGCTAGCCGGCAAACTCCTGCCCGCCGCCGCCGAAAACCTCACCGCCTGGCTCGCCGCCGGCCTGCCCGCGTGGGCGGGCGCCAGCGTGGACGAGCTGGTGGCGCAAGGCGCGTGGGCCGAGCTGAACGACCGTTTTTACCGCTACCTGGAGTTTGGCACGGGCGGGATGCGCGGCCGCACCATCGGCACCATCGTCACGGCGGCGGAGCGCGGCCCCGCGGAGACGCCGGACGAGCTCAGCGGGCTGGACGCGATCACCGCCGGCGCGCCCACCCACGCCGCCGCCGGCTGCAACGTGCTCAATGACTTCACGCTGCTGCGCGCCGTCATGGGGCTGTTTCATTACACGCAAAAATATCTCGCCGCCGCCGGCCATCCCGTCGCACCCCGGCTCGTGATCGCGCACGACGTGCGCCATTTCTCGCGCCACTTCTGCGAGCTCGCCGCCTCCGCGTGGACGCGCCTGGGCGGCGTGGCGTTCATCTTCGACGGGCCGCGCTCGACCCCGCAGCTCAGCTTCAGCGTGCGGTGGCTCAAGGCCCACGGCGGCATCGTCATCACCGCCAGTCACAATCCCCCCCACGACAACGGCTTCAAGGCCTACTTCGACGACGGCGCGCAGGTCGTGCCACCGCACGACACCGGCATCGTCGCCGCCGTCAACGCCGTGCCGCTGGGCGCCACCGCCGCGTTCCTGGACAAGGACCTCACGGCCGTCGTCACGCTCGGCCGCCCGGCCGACGACGCCTACCTCGCCGTCGCCGCGCAGGCCGCGCTCGCGCCCGAGGTGTTTCGGAAGACGAAGCTCAAGGTCGCCTACACCAGCATCCACGGCACGGGCGGGGTCGCCTCGCTGCCGCTGCTGCTCCACGCCGGCTGCGAGGTGCAGACGGTGCAGGAGCAGGTCGCGTTTGACGGGCGCTTCCCCACGGTGAAATCGCCGAATCCCGAGAACGCCGAGGCGCTCTCGCGCGCCGTCGCGCTCGCAGAGCAGGAGGGCTGCGATGTCGTGCTCGCCACCGACCCCGATGCCGACCGCATGGGCGTGGCCGTCCGCCTCCGCACGGGCAAGATGGCGCTGCTCACGGGCAACCAGACCGGCGCGCTGCTGATTGACTACCGGCTCGGCAAGTTCAAGGAGCTCGGCCTCATCCCCGCCGCCGGCTCGGCGCGCGTCGCGGTGATCAAGACCTTTGTGACCACGCCGCTGCAGGACGCCATCGCCCGCGCGCACGGCGTGAAGGTCATCAACACCCTCACCGGCTTCAAGTGGATCGCCGCCAAGATCCGCGGCTACGAGGGGCAGCTGCGCGCCGCGCTCGGCGCCAGCCTCGACTACGATGCCATCCCCCCGGCCGAGCGCGCCGCGCTGCTCCAGCAGCACAGCACGTTTTTCGCCTTCGGCTGCGAGGAAAGCTACGGCTACCTGCCCAGCGACGCCGTGCGCGACAAGGACGGCAACGCCGCCTGCCTCATGTTTGCCGAGCTGTGCGCCGCCGTGAAGGGGCGCGGCCTCACCGTGCCGGATTACCTCGACGAGCTCTATGTGCGCCACGGCTACTTTCTCGAAGGCGTGGTCAACCTCTACTACGAGGGCGCGACCGGCGCGGCGAAGATCAAACGCATCCTCGACACCTACCGCTCCGCCCCGCCGTCGGGTTTTGGCGGCGTGGCGGTGACGCAGTTCCAAGATTTCGGCCGCCAGGACATCCGCGACGCCGACGGCGAACTCATTCCCAAACAGGATTTCTACGTCGTCACGCTGGCCAACGGCTGGAGCTTCGCCGCACGCGGTTCCGGCACGGAGCCGAAGATGAAATTCTACGTCTTTGCCAACGCCCCTGTGCCGGCCGCCGCCGCGCTCCCCGCCGTGAAAGCGCAGGTGAAGACCGAGCTGGACCGCCTCAAGTCGCACATCGAGGCCGACGCGAAGACGCGCGCCGAGGGGTGACACCGCCTGCCCGTGCCCATCCCCGCCCGCGAACGCTTCCTCGAACTGCTGCACGCCGCCGTGGACGGGGGCGCGCTGGTCAAGCTCACCCTCGGCCGGCATCGCGGGGCCGATGCCACGCTGCGCAACCTCTCCGCCCGCCCTGTCGTGCTGCAGGCCGGCCCGCGCCTCTCGCTCGTCTGGCGGCACGCCACCCGCGACCTCACCAAGAATTTTCCACCCGCCGAGGCGCTCGCGCTGCTGGAGCCGCTGGTCGGCGGCGACTTTCTTGACGCGCATCTATTCACTGCGGCCCAGACCGCCCAGCTCATCTGCCAGCCCGACGGCACCGCCCGCCTGCGCATCAAGGCCGCCGCGCCCCCCACCCTCGCCGCCGCGCCGCCGCCTCGCCCGCCGGCGACCGCCCACGACCAGCCCAAGGCGTACCCCGTCTCCGCCGACGCCGCGTGGCTGCAGGCCCTCGGCGTGACCAACACCCATGGCCAGCCCCGCGCCGGCATGGCGGACAAGTTCCGCCAGATCCAAAAATTCGCCGAGCTGCTCACCCACCTCATCGCCGAGGCCGGCTTTGCCCCCGGCCAGCCGCTCACCGTCGCCGATATGGGCAGCGGCAAAGGCTACCTCACGTTTGCCACCGCCGCGCTGCTCGGCCCGCGCGCCACCGTGCGCGGCGTCGAGCAGCGCCCCGAGCTGGTCGAGCTGTGCAACCGCGTCGCCCGCGACCACGGGCAGCCCAACCTCAGCTTCCAAGCCGGCCAGATCGCCTCCCCGGAAATCCCCGCTCCAGCCTCGGCCACCCCCCGCCAGACCGGCAGCTCCGAAGTCCAAAATCAGTTGGACGTCCTCCTCGCCCTCCACGCCTGCGACACCGCGACGGACGACGCGCTCGCGCACGGCGTCGCCGCCGGTGCGCGCCTGCTCGTCGTCGCCCCCTGTTGCCACCGGGAGCTGCGCGCGCAGCTCACGGCCCCGCCCGTGCTCGCCGATGCGCTCCGGCACGGGATTTTCCAAGAGCGCCAGGCCGAGTTTGTGACCGACGCCCTGCGCGCGCAGCTCCTCGAATGGGCCGGCTACCGGGTAAAGGTCTTTGAGTTCATCTCCACCGAACACACCGCGAAAAACCTGATGCTCGCGGCCATCCGCGCGCACCCGCCCGGCGATGCGGCGCGCGCTGCGCGCGTGCGCGATCTGGCCGCGTTCTATGGCGTGCGCACCCAGTGGCTGGCCGGCCGGCTGGGCTTCGCACTGGCCTGAACCAGCCGCCGATGCGCGCTCGTTTGCCAGGGTGGTCAGAATGGCAAACGAGCAGGAGTCCGGATAGAGGAGTCAGGAGACGGTGTGCTGGCAGAAGCCGGAGGCCGGAGGCTCACGGTCTCCGTTCTTTCCCTAGATGCGCGGCCACCAACAGTCCATACGCGATGAGCCACACATAATAACCGATCTCGATCTCAGCGATCTGAGGCGGTTGTTGAAAAGTATTCAGGGCCCACCACGACAATACGTGCGAGAATAAAATCACCGAAACAACCAACCTAAGTTTGCGCCATTTCTTCGTTACAAACAGAGCCACCACCAGTCCAATGAAGAGAATGTTGCAGATGACAAACCCAGAGTAATAAAACCAGCCTACGCGAGGGACATCAGCGTCAGATCCTAAAAATATATTCCAGCAAACTCTAAAACAAGTGAAGCCTGAACTGTTCCCATAAGCAGGCAGAAAGTGTGAAATGACGAAGACCACAACTGCGACCAGCCCTAAGTTACGAGGCGTTTTCATATCGGCGGGCAGCGTTTGCGATCAGCCACAGCCGCTCGGGGCCGTTGGCCCTGACGCTTGGTTGGTGAGCTTGAGTGCCAGCGTGTAGCCCCAGCTCAGAGCGCAGATGCCCATCATCACCGTGCACAGCCACGCGATGCTCGGCGGGACGACCTGCCCGGCAGAATCAGGATGAATCGAAAACCAGCCCCCAATCGCCATGATGCCAAGCGAGAGCAACAGCCGCAGGACAAGCTGCTTCGTTGTGTACCGGGCCGCTTTGCTGGCGGAGAACTGACGAAGGGACATACGGCGCTCCACCCGCTGCAACCTCGCCAACATGGCACGATGGGTCAGCCACCCCGCCACGAACAAAAGCAAAGTCAGGACGACCAAGGAGCCGAAGAAAACCTCTGCGCGGGAATTGAAAGCTGGCCAAAAATTGAGTGCGAACATTTCGACGAGGAACATGGGGCCCATCGTCCATTGCGTAAGTGACAAGTGACGTTGGAACAACGTGGCCTCCGTGGCTGCATCCGGGATCACATGGGGGCGCGACCAAAATCCCAGCGGACAAAAGAGCCTTCTTCCGTGCTCGTCGGTCATGAACGCGGCTTTGGCGATTTCATCATAAGAACCAGCGAAGTGATCTTTGACTTTGGCCAGCAGGGACATGATTGCGGAGACTGACCCCATGCATCCGCAATGTCCACCCCATCTCGATTCCACGGAGAACCAGCTCGACCGCATCAAGGAATACGCCGCCCGGCGCGGCATGGAGATCATCGAGGTCTTCACCGACTCCGGCAAAAGCGGCCTGAGCGTCAAGGGCCGCGAGAGCCTCCAGCGGATGATCGCCACCGTCGAGGCAGGGCAGGCCAAGTTCAAATGCATCCTCGCCTACGATGTCAGCCGCTGGGGCCGGTTTCAGGACGCCGTCGAGAGCGGATTCTACGAATACATCTGCAAGCGCGCCGGCATCACCGTCCACTACTGCGCGGAGCAGTTTGAAAACGACGGCAGCCCCACCTCGAACATCATCAAGAGCGTGAAACGCTCCATGGCCGGCGAATACAGCCGGGAGCTCTCGACCAAGGTTTTCCAAGGGGCGTGCCGTCTCATCCAGATGGGATACAAACAGGGCGGATCCGCCGGCTACGGGTTGCGCCGCATGCTGATTGACCAGGCCGGAAATCCCAAGGGCACCCTCAAGCTCGGCGAGCAAAAGAGCCTCCAGACCGACCGGGTGGTGTATGTGCCCGGCCCCGATGAGGAGCAGGCGGTCATCCGGGAAATTTACCGTCTCTTCCTCGATGACGGCAAACCCGAGCGCGAAATCGCCGACATCCTCAACGCCCGCAAAATTCTCACCGACCTCGGCCGCGCGTGGACGCGCTGCACCGTCCACCAAATCCTCACGAACGAAAAATACATCGGCAACAACGTCTATCACCGCACCTCGTTCAAACTGAAGCGCAAGCACGTGGAAAATCCGCCGGAAATGTGGATCCGCCAAAACGGGGCGTTCCCTTCCATCGTGGACCCCGCGCTCTTTGCCCGTGTGCAGGAGATCATCCTCGCCCGCGCCCGCCGCTACTCCGACGAGGAGATGCTCCAGCGTCTCAAGGAGCTCTGGACGCAGCACGGCCGGGTCTCGGGACTGCTGATTGACGAGCAGGAGGAGATGCCGTCCAGCGCGGTTTTTCGCAACCGGTTTGGCAGCCTCGTCCGCGCTTACCAGCTCATCGGCTACACCCCGCGCACGGATTATTCGTTCGTGGCCATCAACCGCTACCTGCGGGGCCGCCACCCGGAGATTGTGCAGCAGGTTATCACCCGGCTGACGGACCTGGGCGCGCAGGTCGAGCGCGACCCGGAGACCCAACTGCTCGTGCTCGACCAGGAGCTGACCGTCTCGCTCGTGCTGTCACGCTGCCTGCGCACCGACACCGGGTCGGCGCGGTGGATGCTGCGCTTTGAGGAAGGTCTGCGGCCCGACCTCACCATCGCCGTCCGCATGAGTTGGGCAAACCTTGCCGCATGAATACGCCGCCCGCAAGCCCTGAACCCCGCCGTCACTGGCTGGTAAAGTTTGCCCCCTTCCGCACCTCGTGGACCGACATCGTCCGGCGCGGCACGTTCACGTTGCGCGGAGTGCGGAGCGCCGAGGCGTGCCGACACCTCGCCGCAATGCAGGTGGGCGACAAGGTGCTGTTCTACCACAGCCAGCAGGAACGCGCGGTGGTGGGCATGCTGGAGGTGGCCCGCACCGCCTATCCCGACCCCACCAGCGCCGACCCTCGCTGGCTGACCTGCGATTTTCGGCCAGTGCAAACTCTGGCCCACCCCGTCGCGCTCGCTGAACTCCGGCAGGACACCCAGCTCGCCAGCCTGCCCCTCATCCGGCAGCCCCGCCTCGCCGTGATGCCGCTCACGGAGGCGGAGTTTTCGAGGATTGTGTCGAGCGCTGTTTCCGAGTGACATTGCTCCAATCTCAACCCACCCCATGGACGTGCTCAGACCTTCAAACAAGCATTTGGTCTATGACCTCGTCCGAGAGGCCGGACTGGATGTCAGCGACTGGGCGAACTACCGGCGACCTGAGTCCCCCGCTGCCAATCCAAAGTATTGCTACGAATGGGCATTTTGGAATGCAGCGAAGAAGACCGTGGTGCTTTGCCTTTGGTTTTCAGCGATGAAGAACGACCGGGGGGGTATCTTTCAGTCGCTCAATTAGGCGAGGTGCTTGGAAATCTTCACCTGCGGCTCCTCAAGAATTTGCTGAAAATGGCAGACACAGAGTTCCCCGTCCTGCAACAAGTGCAGGATGCGCAGGCGCGTCTCATCGCACAGGCACTGATAGATTTGAATCAGGCTCATGGATAATCAGCAGCACTTGCCCGTGCCGGTGCCGCAGCCGCATCCGGCGGCAGGCTCGACGCCACACGCCTCCTTGGCCAAGCAGTCCGTATGCTTGTTGCCCAGCGTGAAGACGAGCGCTCCGGCTTGGGACTCAAAGGTCTCGACCGTGTATTGGGCCACGCTCCCGGCGTCATACTCGACCTCAACGTCGAGGTCGTCGGAAGGGAGCACTTTGGCCGACAAGGCCAGAATCTTGGCGAGTTTGTCCGTCGTCAGCGCATGGTCTTGGTCGCCCGCCGAGACCCACGCTTGGAGCAGACAGGACTCGGTGGCGCGCACGGTGCCGCCGCAGTCGATGAATTTTTTCACGACATGGCCGACCTCGGTGACGTGAAACTCGGCGGGAATGGAACTTCCGTCGGGCAGGACGAAACGAACCCCCTGATCAGGGTGCCGGTGGAGGGAGGATTTTAGGTCGCGGATATTCATACTCGGAAAGGAATATTCCCAAGAAAGAATATGCAAGTGAATTTCGCATTTCCCGGCCACAATTTCTCTGGCGAGCCCGTGCCTAGCGCCGGTGAGTCCGCAACCGAACGGCCCACCCCATGCCCAGAAGCATAAAAATTCCGGCGGCGGCAAAGGCGACCCCGCTGCCAGCCGCAGCCCATAGCCAGCCGACTAAGATGCTGCTCACGAAGTCGCCCAGCCCGTTGACGGCCGCCAGCATCCCGAACCCGGTTCCGCGCGCTGCTTTTGGCAGCAATTCGGCGGTGAGCGCGTCTTCCAAGACCTCCTGCATTCCGGCGTTAAGGCCGGCGAGCGTGAACACGGCCGCGAGCAGCGGCAGCGAGGTGACACCCGAGGCTAGCAAACCCGTCATCGCCACGCCTGCCCCATACCCGCTGGCGAGCAAACCCCGCTTGTTCACCCGGTCGGCCAGCCACCCGGTTGGAAACGAAATGCCCGCCGCCACGATGTTCCGCCAGGCATAAAGGCCGACAGCAACGGTCGCCGCCCGCGCGACGCCCTGCGCCGGCGTCAGGGCTTGCACCGCATAGAGCGTCAGCAAGGAAGGTGCGAAATCACCCATCCCGAACAGCCCGACCGCGCGCAGGAGCCTTTTGAAATCCATCGGCAATGTCCGCAACATCGGCCAGAACGGCTGCGGATTGGGGACGTGACCCGGTGTTTCTCTCACCCCGAGCGCGAAGGCGAGCGTGGCCACCCCCGCCGGCACCACGGCCAGCCAAA
The DNA here is from genome assembly GCA_903869955.1 of uncultured Opitutia bacterium. Taxonomy (GTDB): domain Bacteria; phylum Verrucomicrobiota; class Verrucomicrobiia; order Opitutales; family Opitutaceae; genus CAIYUN01. The sequence continues at coordinate 3,661 of CAIQBC010000249.1, read as the reverse complement.
GCACCGACCGTTGCGACCAGCCGCTGGCCAGCAAGGCCACCGCGACGAGAGGGGCCATAATGGCACCGAGCGTGTCCATGGTGCGCTCAAATCCGAAAGCTCGGCCATAGGTCGCAGGTGTGACGGCTTCCGCAAGCAGCGCTTTGCGCGCCGGTGTGCGCAGACCGCGCGCGATCCACGAGAGCACCCGGCCGGCGAGCACCATCGGCCAGATCGTGGCGCTGGCGATCAGCGCGGCCCCGGCGGTCATCACCGCGTAGCCGCCCACCCCCAGCGGCTTGCGCCGTGTCAACCGGTCGGTCCACCAGCCACCGAAAAGTTTGGCGACACTGGACAATCCATCTGCCACCCCCTCAACCGTGCCGAGCAGTCCGGCCGCCAGGCCATATGAGGCGAGCATCGCCGGCAACAACGCCGTGATCGCCTCATGGCTCAGGTCGCTAAATAGCGATCCGAGGCCAATGCCCAGCACGGTGGCGTTCAGCCAGTGGGCAGCGCGGCGCGGTGAGCTCATCGGTCGAGCTTGCATGACGTGCGTTCGTCCGGCCAGTCGAGACTGACTCGATCACGCGGCTTCGACAGGTTCGAGGTCGTGCGGCGTGTCGCTGGTGCCCCCGTCAGCCCCTAGGTGCGCTTGGCGTCGAATAAGGGCACGAGGCCGAGAGGTCTGGTGGAATTACGTTCTTTTGTGGTTCGGGGGCTGGCTCCGGAGCGTTTTTGCCATCACCCGATTTTGCTCTAAAAATGCTTGTTTATGTCAGATACACGCTGCATATATCTGACAATATTCATGGGGAAACACACCCAGTCAATTGACAGCCGGATACTGGGGCGCATCCGGGCCACCAGAAGCGGACGCGCGTTCACGCCGGCCGATTTTCTTGATTTGGGTCCCCGGACGGCGGTGGACCAAGCCCTCTCCCGCAACGCCCGCGCCGGCCGCATTCGCAAGGTGGGGCGAGGCCTTTACGACCGCCCCAAGGTGCACCCGGAGATCGGCACGCTCGCCGCCACCACCGACGCGCTGATCCAGGCCGTGGCCCGTCGTTCCGGGCTTCGGCTCCAAGCCAGCGGCGCGCGCACAGCCAATGCCCTCGGCCTGAGCGACCAGGTTCCGATGCGCACCGTGTATTTCACCAACGGCCGCCAGCGCACCATCAAGGCGGGCAAGTCCATCATCCTGCTCAAACCCGCCGGGCCGCGCACGATGGCGGCGGCCGGCACGGTGAGCGGGGATGTGATCCAGGCCTTGCGCTGGATGGGCCGACGCAACGTCGGTGCCGATACCGTCGCCCGCCTGAAACGGAATTTGCGCCGCACCGACAAGGCGCAACTGCTCAAGGGACTGCGCCACGCGCCCGCTTGGGTGGCAGACGTGATGCGCCAAGTCGCCCAGCCTGGGCAGGAGGCGCGTCATGGATGATTTCTTCGCCCTCGATCGGGCGCTCCAGCAAGGCTACTTTGAGCAGACGGCCAGCACCTTGGGCCTCGACGAGGGGAGCATCGAAAAGGATTTTTGGGTCTGCTGGGTTTTGCGCGAGCTGTTTGCGCTGCCCGACCTCGGCCAGCATCTCACCTTCAAGGGCGGCACCTCGCTCTCGAAAGGCTGGCAGCTCATCAAGCGGTTCTCCGAGGACATTGACATCGTGATTGATCGCACCGCGCTCAAGGTTGAGCCCCCGGACGCGGCGGAGATCTCGGGCAAAGAACGCGACCGCCGGCTGGAAAAGCTTCAGGCCGCCTGCCAGGCGCACATTCGCGACGTGCTGGCGCCGTCGTTTGAGCGCCGGCTGCGCGAACGTCTGCCGGCGCAGGTCACTTGGTCATTGTCATTCGACCCGGATGATAGCGACCGGCAAACCCTGCTCTTCGCCTATCCGGCGATCAGCGCCCAAAGGGCTTATGTGCAGCCGAGGGTGAAGATTGAGCTGGGGGCCCGGTCGGACACCGACCCTTCGCAAACCCCGACGATTCGTTCCTACCTCGCGGAAGCCTTTCCGGGCGAGCTGAGGAATCCATCGTTTCCCGTCAGGACAGTCGCGCCCGAGCGGACATTTTGGGAGAAGGCGATGTTGCTCCACGAGGAAGCCCATCGCAAGGCATCCGCCGGGCCCAAACTTCGGCTGGCGCGGCATTATTACGATCTCTGGTGTCTGATCGAAGCCGGAGTTGCCGCCACCGCCATGGCGACCCCAGGGTTGTTTGAGCGCGTGGCGGCCCACCGGAGCGTGTTCTTTCGCAGGAAAAAGGAGGCCCAGAAATCGCTGCGGCAAGGCTCGCTCGTGCTGCTGCCTGCCGCCGACCATCGTGCGGCGTGGGAGGAAGACTATGAGACCATGCGTGAGACGCATTTTATGGGCGAACCGCCATCTTTCATCGAAATTCTGCGCGTCGTGGGCGAGTTCGAGCGCGAGTTCAACGGCACGGCGTGAGCGAGCGATTCTGAAAATCCTTGCTACATAAGTTGCAGATTAAGCCCATCCATGACGCTAGGCGAAACCTGCACCGCTCGCTCAACAATGCCGCCTGATCTGCTCCTCGACGGGCCAGCACCACCGGTAGTCGCCGGCCTTCAGGTCGGTGGGCGGGTAGATATCCGGGTTGAGGCTGGTGAGGCGGATGGTGCGCGCATCCACGCGGTGAAATAGCCGATGTTCGGGTCAGCCGCCCTGGGGCGGAAAAGTCTTTTGCAGCATGACCGCGACGTAGCCAAGGCCGCCGGGCTGGGGCTCATACTCATCAAGCACGCGGTCGAGCACAGCATGGCAGTCGTCCCGCGTGAGCAAGGCGGAGGTGCCGCCCGCCACGGCGGCCTCGGATACTCCTTTAGGCAATAACCGTGCCCGCAGGGCCTCCAGGTCACGGAGGATGCGCGGGGATGGCTGCTTCGCGCCGCACTCGATTTGGGCGATGTAGTTTTGCGAGAGCAGGAGGTGTTGCCCCAGCTCCCGCTGGGTGCAGCGCAGCAGGTCGCGGGTCGCCCGGAAAAGGGCTCCGGCCTTGCCATGTTCTTTGCCAATCTTTTTCATTGCTTGATATGTCCGCAGGCCATATTCGTGGGGATAAGCAACGCGCCATGCGCCCCAACACTCAAGCCAATTTCGCCGCACGGGCCAGCAGCCGGCGCAGTCCGGCACCCGCCCTAGACCCGCTTTAACCATGCCTAAGGCCACCCTTAAGTCCCCCTTAGCGGAGCCAACCATCCCCATGGCCGGTCAACCCAGCGCCGGGCTGCTGGCCGAACTGAGGCAGGCCGGCGCAGGCCTCACCGAGGACCAGATGCTCGACGCGCTGGGACACGTGGAGACGGTCCGCGCCTCCTTCCAAGTGGCGGCAGTGCGGGTAGGCACGCTGCTCCTCGCCAAGCAGCAGACCATCGCCCACGGCGGCTGGGGGCCGTGGTGCGAACAGTTTACCCGACAAGCGGCGGCCAAAATGGAAGCGCGCTGCCAATTTGGGGTCCGGCCCGAGCTCCCGTTGCGATCGTTGCGCACCTATGCCGCGCTGGCGCGTCATTTTCTTGCCGACCTAGAGCAGGGCCGGTTTCAACCCGAGGCCAAGGACGCGGCGGTGACACCGCCGGCGGTAACGCCAGCCGAGGTGCTCGCGCTGGACACCCTTCCGCAGGATAAGCGCCTCGCGGTGCTGGATGCGATTGAGC